>JAGVAB010000158.1 GCA_020060485.1 Anaerolineales bacterium | reverse complement strand
TTATGCCGGCCTGATGAGCGAAACCGGCATCATCGGTGCAGTTGGTGGTCAGGATATCCCTGTGATCAATGACTTCATTGTTGGCTACAAGCAGGGTGCTGTGGATGCTGGCCTGGATCCGGCGAATGTGATCGTGCAGTATGCCGGTGGTTGGAACGATCCCGCCAAGGGCAAGGAAATTGCTCTGGCCATGTACCAGCAGGGCGCCGATATTGTCTTCCAGATCGCTGGCGGCACCGGAGTGGGTGTCTTTGAAGCGGCCAAGGAAATGGACAAGTGGGCCATTGGTGTGGACTCAGACCAGGCTTTGATCATGGAAGAAACCAACCCCGACGTTGCAGCGAAAATCATCACTTCCATGATGAAGAACGTGGACAAGAGCCTCTTCCGTGCCATGAAACTGCACCTGGAAGGCAAGCTGCCTTACGGTTCGGCTGAAGCTCTGGGTGTTGCTGAAGAAGGTGTTGGTTTGGCATACAACAAATTCTTTGATCAATACACCCCGGATGAAGTCAAGGCCAAGTTGGAGCAGGTACAGAAGGATCTGCTGGAAGGCAAGATCACAGTTGATACTGTTTTCAAGTAAACCAACCCGCAACGGTTAAAAAAGGTGGACAGGGATTCCCCTGTCCACCGACTTACCGGAGGTATTATGGCACCAATAATTGAAATGCGAAACATCATTAAAATGTATGCCAATGGTGTGGTCGCCAACAAGGGCATCGACTTCTCGGTGGAGCGTGGCGAGATTCATGCTCTGGTTGGCGAAAACGGCGCCGGAAAATCCACCCTGATGAAAATTCTTTACGGCCTGGAGCAGCCCACAGAAGGTGAGCTGTTGCTGGACGGAAAGCCTGTTGAATTTAAATCGCCGCATGAGGCTATTGCCAATGGCATCGGTATGGTGCATCAGAATTTTATGTTGGTGCCGTCCTTTACTGTGGCAGAAAATGTTGTTTTAGGGGCGGAACCCTTGGGGAAGGGCGGCATGCTGGACAAGAAGCAAGCCATTCAAATGACCACCGAACTTTCCAAACAGTATGGTCTGCGGGTGGATGCCGAGGCTGTGGTCGACAGCATCAATGTGGGCATGCGCCAGCGGGTCGAAATTCTCAAGACCTTGTTCCGCGGCGCCCAGATCTTGATCCTGGACGAGCCGACCGCGGTCTTGACACCTCAAGAAACCCAGGAACTGTTTGCTGCCATTCGTACCCTGGTGGATCAGGGCAAGACGGTCATTTTCATTACCCATAAATTGCGTGAAGTGCAGGAAATCTCTGATCGGGTGACGGTGATGCGCGATGGCAAGCTGATTGGCACAAAGAACACGGTAGACACCACCCGTGAAGGCCTGGCGCGCATGATGGTGGGCCGGGAAGTATTCCTGAATGTGAACAAGGCTCCCCAAAACCGGGGCGACAAGGTCATGGAAGTCAGCAACCTTTCCTATGTTTCTGAAGTGGGTCGGGTCATGCTGCGGGATGTTTCCTTCAATGTCTATGCCGGTGAAGTTCTGGGGATTGCCGGGGTGGAAGGCAATGGGCAAACCGAACTGGTTGAGGTGCTGACTGGCCTGCGTCCGGCAGCCTCTGGCGAGGCACGCGTACATGGCAAGATTGTAACCAGCAAAACCCCGCGCGAAGTGCGCATGGCGGGTGTGTCTCATATCCCGGAGGACCGCCTGACCAACGGATTGGCTTTGAATGCCTCCATCGAAGAGAACCTGATTGTTGACCGTTACTTCAATCCACCCTATCGCAGGGGGGTCATGGTGGATCGCAAGATGGTTAAAAAGCTGGGTGACGACATGATCAAGGAATTCAACATTCGCACTCCGAATGGCCAACTGCCGGTCACTTCCCTGTCTGGCGGCAACATGCAGAAAGTCATCGTGGCCCGCGAGTTCTCTTCCAACCCGGCTTTGTTGATTGCATCCCAGCCTACGCGCGGCATTGACGTGGGCGCCACAGAATTCATTCGTGACCAACTGGTGCAAAAACGCACGGATGGAGCGGCGGTTTTGCTGGTCTCGGCTGACCTGCTGGAGGTGATGAGCCTTTCAGATCGCATCATTGCGGTTTATGAAGGCCAGATCACCGGTGTCTTCCCGGATGCTGCCAGCGTTAGCGAAGAGGAGTTGGGGTTGTACATGTTGGGGATCAAACGACAATCGATGGAAGAGATGGAGGCGTACCTATGAGAAAGATCATGTCAAATGCCGCCGTCAGGGAATTCATGCGGATCTTTCTGGCGGTGTCCATTGCTCTGTTGCTGGGTTTGATCGTTACCCTGCTGGTCTCGGAAGATCCCTGGGGAGCTTATAAAGCTTTCCTGCTTGGCCCGCTCTCGCGCTTCAACCGCTTTGGAGATTGGATCGAAGAGTCGATCACCCTGATTTTTGTCGGCCTGTCAGTGGCGGTCGCTTTTAAGGCCAAGCAATTCAGTCTGGGAGCAGAAGGACAATTGATCCTGGGGGCGCTGGTTTCGGGTTCGATCATCCTGTTTGTGCCCATTCCATCACCCTTCCTGCGCATTTCGCTTGCCATCCTGGCAGCCATGCTGGTCGGTTTCATCTGGGGAGCCATCCCTGGTTATCTCAAGGCATATATCAATGCCAACGAAATTGTTTCGACCCTGATGTTGAACACGATTGCCTTGAAACTGTATGATTACTTCCTGACCTACAAGATCAAACCGGAAGGGGCTGGTTACACAGCATCGGACTTTTTCCCCAACACCTACCGTGTGCCGAGCTTCATGCCCAAGTTTGCCGGGAATTTGTATGATATGTTCTCGAAGCAGACCAATATCACCCTGTATCTGTATTTCATGATCGCTGCTTTCCTGGTTGCCTGGTTCCTGATGTACCGCACGCCATTTGGTTATGAACTGCGCATGGTTGGGTCGAACATCAAGTTTGCCCGATATGGCGGCATTGACACCAAAAAGGTGATCGTGCTGGCCTTTGCCATCAGCGGTATTTTTGCCGGCCTGGCTGGTGCGCACCTGGCGCAGGGCATTCACAACAAGCTGGTGCTGAATATTTCCCTGGGTTTGGGTTTTGAAGGGATTGTGGTGGCCACCATGGCCCGCAATAATCCGCTGTTCATTCCACTTTCCGGCCTGGCCTACGGTTATCTGCGGGCAGGGGCGGATATTATGGAACGTTCTTCGGATATGTCGCGGGAAATGGTTCTGATCGTGCAGGCGCTGATCATCCTGCTGGTTACTGCCGAGGGCATCCTGCCCGTTGTGCAGCAGCGGGTGAGTTTGGGCACCAACAAGAATGGAGGTGCGGAAACTGAATCCGCCATTGCACCTGAAGGAGGCAGCAATGTCCTTTAACACCGTTTTACAAAGTATCTTCAGTGCGCTCTTCATTGCCAGTGTGCTGCGCATCAGCACCCCGATCATCCTGCCGGCATTGGGCGGTCTGGTCTCCGAGCAATCCGGAGCTACCAACATTACCCTCGAAGGCACCATGCTGGTGGCGGCTTTTACCGGGGTGGTCGTTTCGGCCTATACCAGGAGTACCCTTTGGGGCGTGGTCTGCGGCATCCTGTCTGGCATGCTCATTGCCACCATTCTGGCTGTCTTTCATTTACATCTGAAGACAGATATCTTTCTGGCCGGTATTGCCATCAATATCATGTCCACTGGCGGCACGATCTTTCTGTTGTACATTTTGACCGGCGACAAGGGCAACTCGTCCTCGCTGGCCAGCAAGGTCTTGCCATTTATTCAAATCCCGGTTATCAAGGATATTCCCTTCCTGAGCACGGTGCTTTCCGGTCACAATATCCTGGTCTATGTGTCCTTCCTGTTGACCTGGTTTGTGGCCATCTTTTTGTATCGCACCCGGCTTGGCATGCACTTGCGGGGTGTAGGCGAGAACGCCGAGGCTGCCGCATCCGTAGGGGTCAACGTCATGAAAGTGCGCTGGATTGCCTTGCTGATGAGTGGATTTTTGGCTTCATTGGGCGGCGTGTATATGTCCATGGCCTATCTCAACCTTTTCCAACGTGATATGACCGCCGGGCGTGGTTTTATTGCCCTGGCAGCGGTGTACCTGGGCGGGCGCAAGCCGTGGGGCGTGTTATTGGCAGCCATTATCTTTGGGGCTTTTGATGCGCTTTCCAATCAACTCGGGTCTTTGAAGATCGCTCCGCAATTGGTGCAGGTCATTCCCTACCTGGCAACCATCATTGCCCTGGTGGTCTATAACCTGCGTCAGAAAGCGATTGCATTGGAGCGCATGCATCACTTCCAGCAACGCGAATTGACAGTTCAGCAACCGACGGGAGATTAACCATGTTATTGCAAAAGATATTGGGTGGTTTATACGGCCAGGCATTGGGGGATGCCTGGGCCATGCCGGCACTTTTGAAACCCCAGGATACCTGGGATCGGTACAACGGCTGGATCACCGAGTTCCTGCCCGGCCCGGATGACCATCCGGTGCATCACGGTCTGGCCGCTGGCCAGATCACCGATGACACCGAGCAGGCTTTTGCCATGGCACGTGTCTTTATCCAGGATGGCAAGGTGACCTCGGGTGGGGCTGCCCGGGCGGTGATCAACTGGTATGACGCCATTGATGGTGACAATACCCCTTACGTTGGTCCTTCAACCCGCAAGGCGGTGATGGCCATCAAGGCTGGAGAACCGCTCAATTTGACGGGGCGCATGGGGGATACCAACGGGGCGGCAATGCGGGTTTCGCCGGTAGGTCTCATTCATCCCGGCAATCTGGATGCTGCTGTCAAGGATGCGTACCTCTCCTGCGTGCCCACCCATAATACGGATGTTGCCATTTCCGGTGCGTGTGCCGTGGCAGGCGCCATTGCCGTGGCCATGCAGGATGGCGTGTCTCTGGATGAAATCATTGCCGCCGGAAAAAAAGCGGCCGACATGGGGCGCAACTACGGCTATACCTGGATAGGGGCTTCCGTTTCCCGCCGTATTGACATGGCGGTGGAAATTGCCCGTTCGAAGATGAGCGACCGGGAAAAGATCCAGGAATTGTATGATGTTATCGGCTCGACCCTTGCCATTCCGGATTCGGTTGGGTCTGCATTCGGTGTGCTGGTTATGGCGGAAGGCGATCCAAAACAGACAGCCATTTATGCCGCTGCCCTGTCCGGTGATGCCGACACAGTGGGCGCCATGGCCTGTGCTATCGCCGGAGCCTGGAAGGGTGCCGGGGCATTTGAAAAATCGATCATCAACACCCTGCGCAAGGTCAACCCGGGTTATGATTTCGATCAGGTGGCCCAGGGTTTGTTGACCCTGGCGCAGTCGTAAAGGGAAAAATGGCGGATCTCTTCATTCGTGGCTGTGATGTTCTGCACGTAAAAGCTGGTGAACCTTCCATCGCACTCCGGCAGGATATCGACATTCGCGGACAGAAGATCGCCGCCGTTGGCAGCGGGTTAACTCCACCGGAAAATGTGCAAATCATTGAAGGCCAGGGATTGTTGGCAATCCCTGGCCTGATGAATACCCATGCCCACGTGCCGATGGTTTTGTTTCGCGGCATGGTGGAAGATGTCAGCGTGCAGGACTGGTTCAATGAGTATGTCTTTCCCCTGGAAAGCAACCTGACGGCAGAGGATGTATATTGGGGGGCGCTGCTGGGCATGGCCGAAATGATCGAAAACGGGGTAACTTCTGTTGCCGATCATTATTTTTATATGGATGAAGTGGCTAGGGCTGCAGAAACGGCTGGAATGCGTGCTCACCTGGCCTGGGCAGTTTTTGGACACCAGGGCGAAGCCCAACTGGATGCAACCTGCCGCTTTGTGGAACGCTGGCAGGGTAAGGCTGCCGGCCGCATCACCACCTGGCTGGGACCGCATGCGCCTTATACCACCGGCCCGGAATTCCTGAAGCTTTCTGCACAGCGCGCCAAAAGCATGGGGGTGGGCATTCACATCCATGTTTCCGAGACCAGGGAGCAGGTTGCATTGAGTTTGCAGGAACACGGCATTACCCCGGTGCAGATGCTGGCCGAATGTGGCGTACTGGAGGTACCCACCATTCTGGCGCATTGCCTGTATCCCACCAGTGAGGATGTGCGCATTCTGGCCGGAGCGCCGGTTGGTGTAGCTCATGCCCCCAAGACCTATCTGAAACTGGGCATGGGCGAGATCAATCTGGCGCCATATCAGCAGGCAGGTGTTCCACTGGGCCTGGCCACGGATGGCGCAGGTTCCAGCAACACTCTGGATATTCTTGAGCAACTGCGTATGATGGCCCTGGTGCAGAAGCACACCCACCAGGACCCCAGGGTGATGCCGCTGGGTGAGGCTTTGCAAATCGCCTTCGAAGGCAGCGCCCGGGTCTTGCAAATGGGTGATTCTCTGGGCGCTTTGACTCCTGGCAGACTGGCGGATATTGCCTTGCTGCGTCAGGACGGCATGCATGTCTTTCCGCGCTTCGACCCGGCCGCCAACCTGGTGTATTCCTCGCGCGGATCGGACGTGGATACGGTGATCTGCAATGGCGAATTGCTGATGCACCAGCGCCAATTGTTGTCCATTGACAAGCAGCAGGTAAAACGGGAGATTGCGGCGCGCCTGGAGCGATTGAGCCAGCGCACACCCGGAAAACGCATTGCAGTGTATCCTGCCTGACTGAGTTGAACCTGTCGTTTACGGGGATGCTGCTGCGCTGTACCGGCATCCCTTTTATGTGCCGCTAATGGTTTGAGGAGAATGCTTGATGACTTTATTGTTGATGGGTGATATCAACGTGGATACCACCATGAACATTCACAAATTCCCTTTGGTGGGCGGGGATGCTTTTGCCGACCATATCAGCACTCAGCCGGGCGGTGGCATCGTCAACTCCGCTGCTTCTCTGGTTGCATTGGGGGAAAAGGTGGCTTTGGTGGCGGCCACTGGTCAGGACGTGTGGGCTGAGATGGTACTTGAGCCCCTCCAAAAACTGGATGTTGACCTGACGCGGGTCGTGCGGCTGAAGCAGGCTTCCACGGGTTTGATCTTTATTCCCATCGCTGATGGCGAACGCACCATGTTTTCCTATCGCGGCGCCAATCAGTTGTACCATCCAGATTGGGTGACCGCGGAAACCTTGCAAGGTGTCAGCTTGCTGCACCTATCCAGTTATGCCTTTTTGGCTTTGCCGCAGAGAGATGCGAATCTTAAGGCGGTTGGTTTGGCCTGCCAGGCGGGCATCCCGATCAGCCTGGATGCTTCGCTTGAACCCATCATTCAGCAAAGAGAGGTTTTTCAGCGCCTCCTGCCTGACCTGGCAGTGTGCGTTCTTGGCCAGAAAGAAGCCGAGACCCTGGTCGGCGGAGGATCTCCAGATGCGTGCGTTGACCGGCTGCTGCAGGCTGGGGTGAATTGGGTGGGCCTGAAGCTGGGCCGCCAGGGATGTTTACTGGCCACCCCCGGCGGCAGGAAGCGGTTTCCCATTTTCGAGGTGCAAACGGTGGATACCACCGGTGCCGGGGATTCATTCAGCTCCGGGTTGATCCATGCCTTTCACCACAAACTGGACATGGACACTGCCGGGACGCTGGCTTCGGCATTGGGAGCACTGGCCACCACGGTGTATGGCGGCGGGCTGAACCTGGATTGGCGGCCGCAGTTGCTGGCTTTCCTGCAGCAACGTTGTCGTACACAGGCTGCGGCGGCTTTTGGGGATGGTCTGCAAACCTTGCTGCAAACCCTGACGGGCGAAGAAGGAATTTTGACAACATCTTGATCGACAGAAATGAGGCCCGCATGTCAAAAGGTTTTCAGGTGGTATCTCTGGGGGATCTGGTGATGGATGTCATTTTACGCGTGCCATGTCTGCCGGTTGAGGCAGACCAGCACCAGATCCTGCATGGCACGCAGATGGAACCGGGCGGGGCAGGGAATTTCCTGGTCGCCGGGGCACGCCTGGGTATGCAGATGGACGCCCTGGGCGTGGTGGGCGAGGATGTCTATGGCAGTTCCCTGCTGGACATCCTTCAGGAGGAAGGTGTTGGTGTGGATGGCATTCAGCGCCAGCCGCATGGCACCACCACCACGGTCTTTGTGCTGGAGAGCGATGCCCGCCAGCATGTTTTTCTGGGCCAGTATGGTCAGGGGCAAGTGGTTTCCCTTGCTGAAGATTGGCAGGCCAGACTGACTGCGGCAGACGCTGTACAGGTTTGGGGTTATTCAATGATGGAAGAACGCCTGGCGGAATGTGTTCTGCAGGCCGCGGCTTTTGCCCGCCAGCAAGGGCGGCCAGTTGTTTTTGACCCAGGTCCGCTGTTTGCTGGTGCCCGCCCGGAACAATGCCAGCAATTGATCGCCAATACAACCATTGTCTTGTTGACAGAAGCGGAACTGAAGGTGCTGGGCCAGCATTGCCCGGGAGCGGATGACCCGCAGCGGTTGCTGCAAATGGGGCCTGCCCTGGTGTGTGTCAAACACGGCCAGAACGGCTGTGTGGTGCATAGCAAACAAGGGAGTTTCGAGCAACCCGGTTATCCTGTGCCAGTGGTGGATACCAATGCGGCCGGGGATTCATTCATGGCGGCCTTCGTGTATGGCTATCTGTGCGGCTGGCCGCTGGCAAAGACGGCTTCTTTTGCCAATGCCATGGGGGCGGCCAAGGTGCAGAAGTTTGGCTCCGGGCGGCAGGTGCCCACCGTAGATGAACTGCGCCAGGTGCTGCATCAATTTTCAGTGGATGTAGATTTCTAGCGAAAGGACACTGTTATGTTGAAAAAAATACATTTGCAAACTGAAGCGGGAGAGTCGCTGGTCAACATTACTGACCAGCTGCGTGATGCGGTACGCGAGAGCGGGGTACAGGAGGGCCTTTGTGTGGCCTATGTGCCCCATACCACGGCGGCTTTGATCGTCAATTCGGCCATGGATCCCAACACTGTCTGTGACATTGTGGACGAGCTGCACCGCCTGGTGCCAACCCGCGTTGATTTCCATCACACTTATGATACCCCGGCGGATGCCTCCGGGCATGTCAAGGCTTCTGTGGTGGGGGGTGATCTTTCCCTGATCGTTACCGGCGGCGACCTGCTGCTGGGTGGTTCGCAGAGCGTGATGTTCTTTGAGTTTGACGGCCCGCGTACGCGTCAGGTGCTGGTACGCATCATGGCCGACACTTGAGCCAGGAGGAAACAATGGCAAAAAAGATCATATTTGATACCGACCCCGGTGTGGATGACACCATGGCCTTGACCTTTGCCCTGCGCTCCCCGGAGCTGGAAGTGGTCGGGGTCACGACGGTGTTTGGCAATGCGGCCGGGGCAGTTACCGCGCAGAATGCCCTGCGTCTGGTGGAGTTGGAAGGCCATGACCATATTCCAGTGGCACGCGGTGCAGATCACGGGGTGGTCATCCCGGCCCTGGAATTGGGAACCCAGGTGCACGGCGAGGATGGTATGGGTAACACCAACCCCCCGCCGCCCAAGGGCAGGCTGCTGGATATGCACGCTGCTCAATTCATCGTGGAAACCGTTCTGGCAAACCCGGGTGAGATTACCCTGGTGCCGGTTGGCCCGTTGACCAATATCGCTCTTGCGCTGCGCCTTGAACCGCGCATAGCCGAACTGGCGGCCGAGGTGGTGCTGATGGGCGGCGCGGCGCATGTGCCGGGTAATATCACCCCTCTGGCTGAGGCCAATATCTATCACGACCCGCACGCCGCCCAGATGGTGTTCAGCGCCGGTTGGCAGGTAACTATGGTTGGCCTGGACGTCACCCACAAGGTGGTCATGGATAACGCTTATTTCGAGAAGCTGTTGGCGGCGGATAACCCGGCGATCAATCTGATCCGCCAGATCCTGCCCTGCTATCGCAGTTATTTTGACCAGAGCTATGGTGCGGACGGAGCCATCTATACCCACGATCCCTCGGCAGTGGCCTATGTGCTGCGCCCGGATCTATTCGTGACCAGCCAGTCGCCGGTGGTGGTCGAAACAGAAGGACGCTGTATGGGCAAGACCATTGCCGATGAGCGTCATCGCTGGGTGGATTACCGCGCTGCCAGTGTCTGTGTGGATGTGGATGCCCGGGCTGTGCTCGACCTGTATCTGGAACGGATGACAAAGTAACCATTTTTCGGGATGGAAGATTTGAGTTTCGCCTGAGTGTGGGCGAAAGGAGCAAAGATGAAACGAATCTGGATTGATACGGACACGGCATCTGATGATGCGGTTGCCATTTTGATGGCCTTGCGCTGGCCGGATGAAGAGATCATTGTGGAAGGCATTTCCACTGTTTCCGGAAATGTTAGTGTGGAGGAATGCACTCGTAACGCCTTGTATACGGTGGAGCTGTGCGGCAAGCGAGTGCCGGTGTACCAGGGGGCCGGTAAGCCATTTTTGCAGGAGCCGGTTTTTGGGTATTTTTTCCATGGTCCTGACGGCATGGGCGGCATGAACTATCCTGAACCTGGTTTGCAGGTGCAAGAGCAGCATGCAGTCAATGCCCTGATCGATTGCATCCGCGCCAACCCCAATGAGATCATCCTGGTCACTTTGGGGCCTTTGACCAATATTGCTCTGGCGCTCTCGATCGCCCCCGATCTGGCCGGGAAAATTCCCATGTGCTATGTGATGGGCGGGGCGGCTGCCACCCTGGGCAACATCACCCCGGCGGCTGAGTTCAATATCTATGTGGATCCCGAAGCGGCCAAGATGGTCTTCCATTCCGGTTTGCCGTTGACCATGGTGGGCTGGGAACTGTGCCGCGGCGAGGCCAACCTGGATGAAAAGGACATTCAAGATGTGCTTTCCATCGATACCACCTATGCCAAGTTCACGGTCAATTGCAACCGCCAGGCTATTCAAACCAACCGGCAGTGGTTAGGCGAACCGATGCTGCCCCTGCCAGACCCGATCACCATGGCCATTGCCCTCGACCCCGGCATTTGCACCCGCAAGGGAAAATACTATGTGACGGTGGAGGTGGAAAGTCAGGTGACCCGCGGCATGACGGTAGTGGATGAGCGTGGCGTCCTGGAGAAAGACGCCAACGTAACCGTTTGCTGGCAGATTGACGTGCCGCGCTGGAAGGAAGCCCTGTACAAGACCTTGCGTTGAGTGCAGTCAGAAAGGTATGGGCCGGTTGACGAAAGAGCGGTATGACCTATTCTGTGTAGGGGGCACCTCTGTTGACCTGGTGCTGCGCGTACCGCGCATGCTGGTCGCCGGAGAGAAAATGCCGGTTCAATTTGCTGGGCGGTTCCCCGGTGGTTTGATCGCCAATGCAGCTTGCGCCGCCGGACGGCTGGGGCTGCACACCGGCTGGTCGGGGCGGGTCGGCGATGATGATGCCGGACAGGAATTTCTGGATGCCTTTGCCGAGTTTGGCGTGGATGCCGGCACCGCCGAAGTATTGCCCAACAGCCTGACAGATTTGTGTGTGGTGTTGGTGGATCCTTGTGGAGAGCGCAGTCTGCTGATCGTGCCCACCATGCAGGCCCTGCCCAGCTTGACCCCTGCCGTGTGCCAGACCCTGAGCCACAGCCGCCTGGGGTATACCATGCCATATGAATTGGGCTGGTTTGAAGCCTTTGCCGGAGCGGTACACACCGGCGGCGGGCAGGTTGTGGTCGACATCGAATCCAGTGTGCCTTTGCAGGGCCCGGATCTCTTGCAGGCGCTCAAATGGGTGGACATCGCTTTTTGCAGTGAGGACGGTGCCCGTTTTGCCAGCGGCCAGCAGGATGTGGAGCAGGCTGCCAGCACCTTGCTGGCCCTGGGGCCGGATCTGGTGGTCATCACCCTGGGCAGCCGCGGGGCAGCTGCTTTCACCAAAGAAAAAAGTTACCGAACGCCTGGCTTCCGGGTGCCGGTGGTTGACACGACCGGAGCAGGCGATTGCTTCCACGCCGCTTTTTTGTGGGCCTGGTTGGCAAACCATCCGCTGGAGGATTGCCTGCGCACGGCCAGCGCCGCGGCGGCCATTGCTGTAGGCCATGCCGGCCCGCGCGGTGGTTTGCCCAATGGGGCGGAAGTGGGAGCTTTTTTGAAGACCCACCAGCCGCATGAGTCTTAAGGGCCTGGACGGACACATGGATTATCTGGCGTTTAATGTGATTATCGACGATATTGTTTTTCCTGACGGCCGAACCCGGATGGGAATCCTGGGCGGCGGCGGGCCGCAGGCAGCCTTTGGTATGCGCCTGTGGAGTGACTCGGTGGCTCTGGTGGCTGCCGTGGGCAGCGACCTGCCGCGGCAGGTGCGGACAGATCTGGAGAATTTACAGATCAGCCTGCAAGGTTTGTATGATCTGGGCTTGCCTACGCCGCGCGCCTGGCAGGTGATGGAGTTCAATGGACATCGCACCGAGATCTGGCGGGTGGCGCCAGAGGTGGTCAAGGCCAGCCTGGATTGTCCCTGGGAGCGCATTCCCCCTGTTTTGCAGCAGGCAGGTGGCTATCATCTCTGTCTGGAGCCCTTGCGGCCTGCATTTTGCTTTCTCACGGATGTGCGTACCGCCGGCGGTGTGGTCAGTGTCGAGACCAGTGAAATGGCCAAGCGCCAGCTTGTTTCCGGTGAACTGGAGGCATTTCTGACCGGGCTCGATATTTTCTCGCCCAATTTGGCTGAAGCGCATTCCCTTTTGGGGCCGGGCGAACCGGCGCAGCTTCTGGCCAGGCTGGTTAAGGCCGGGGCACCGCGGGCGGTGCTGCGCATGGGGGCAGACGGCGCTCTGGCAGCCGATAGGCACAGCCGCCATATGCTGCATATTCCGGCCGTACCCACCAGCGTGGTGGATCCTATCGGGGCGGGCAATGCCTTTTGCGGCGGTTTCCTGGTGGGCTGGCGTGAGACAGGCGATTTGCAAACCGCCGGGTTGTATGGTTCTGTTTCAGCTTCTTTTCTGGTAGAACAGATAGGTTTGCCGGTCTTCAATGAGCAAGTCTGTCGGGAAGCGCGTAACCGCTTTTCCCGACACCGCTCGCAGGTTGAGACGTTTGAACTGCCAGATGTTTGAGGGGTTGGGGCTTGTCGAAATGAACGCAGGATGAAGAAGATGGTCGCTCAAAACCTGGACTATGTGGCTTTCAATATTCTTTTGGACGATCTGGTCTTCCCGGATGGACAGACCCGCATGGGGGTATTGGGCGGGGGCGGTCCACAGACTGCACTGGGCATGCGCCTGTGGAGTGACAGGGTCGGTCTGGTGGGCGGGGTTGGACAGGATTTTCCCCGCCCGGCTGAGGATTGGCTGCAGCAGGCTGGCATTGACTGTCAGGGGCTGCGTCGTAGCGAGTTGCCGACGGCGCGTGCCTGGCAGGTGACGGAGACCAGCGGCTTGCGCACCCAGGTCTGGCGGGTGGGGCCGGAGGTGATTCGCGGCCAGTTGCAGCGCCGTCTGGAATACCTGCCGCCGGATTACCGGCAGGCCAAAGGGTATCATCTGGGGGTGCACCCGCTCTCAGCTGACTACGACTTTATTGCTGGTTTGGTGGATTTGGGAGGCGTGGTCAGCGTGGAGAGTTTTTGCCCGGCTGCCAGGCAGCTGGATGCAGATGGTTTGAAGAAGCTGGTGGGGGCGGCTGATATCTTCTCGCTGAATGAGCATGAAGCCCGCTCCTTGGTGGGTGAGGGTCAGCCGCAGCAACTGGCACAGCGCCTGCTGGATGCCGGTGCCAGGCTGCTGTGTCTGCGCCTGGGGGCGGCAGGTGCCCTGGTGGCAGATTCCGCTGCACAGCAGGCCTTCTGCATTCCGGCCTGTGCGGTGCCAGTGGTGGATGCGGTTGGTGCTGGCAATGCCTTCTGCGGCGGTTTTTTGGCTGGCTGGTGCCAGACTGGCGATTTGCTGACTGCCGGTATATGTGGAGCTGTAGCTGCTTCCTTCCTGGTGGAGCAGGTGGGCCTGCCTGTCTTTTCGTCTCGTCTGGTGCAAGAAGCGCAGCGCCGGCTGGAAGGTTTGCGGCTGGATGTAACATCGGTCAATTTATGAAGAATGAACAGCAAGTTCAAACGTTGAACTGACAAGAAAAAGGAGAGTAGAAAAATGAATGCCATGGTGAATGAGTTCAAAAGCTTACCCGTACTTTTGCAGGATGTGTTTCAGGAAATGGATGATGCGGCGCGTGAAACCATGCATCCTGAACTGTGCCTGTCCTTGAAACATGTCTATTTTGCCGGGTGCGGCGATTCGCATTTCGCTCCGCTGGGCATGGAGTTGGCCTTTGGCAAGCTGAGCGGCCTGCCCGCTTCGGCAATGCGTTCCATGCATTTTGCCCGCTATGTTGCCGGAAACCTGCCCAAACTGGGACCAAAGATGCAGATGCTGGTGGGCCTCTCGGTCTCGGGAGCGGTGGCCCGCACCGCTGAAGCGTTGCGCATGGCCCGCTTGAACGGCATCACTGCCCTGGGTCTGACCGGTAACCCGGAGGGCAAGGTGGCCCGCGAGTCCGATTTGACCATGAATATTCGTGTGCCGTCTCTGCCTAAACCGGAGGGCGTGGTGGTGCCTGGAGCTCGCAGCTATTTTGCCAACCAGTTAGCCTTGTTATTGATGGCAGTGCGCCTGGGTGAGGTGCGCGGGCATATGACCACTGGCCAGGCCAATGAGATGCGGGCGCAGATCCGCGGCTTGGGCGAAGCCTTGCAGGAAACCATTGATATCAGCGATGCCCCGGCCCGGCAACTGGCGGCCGACTGGCAGGATGCGGGAGACTTTGTCTTCTGTGGCACTGGCCCCAATTTCGCCACGGCGCTCTTCTCGGCCGCCAAGATTTTGGAAGCCACCGGCGACCCAGCCCTGGGTCAGGATATGGAGGAATGGAATCACCTGCAATACTTTGTGCGCCATCCGGCCACCCCGACTTTCATTATCAGTGCCGGGCAGCGTGACCTGAGCCGGGCACAGGAAACGGCCATGGCCGCCAAAAAGATCGGCCGGCGCGTGGCGGCGGTTGCCCCGCGCAGTGCCACCGGCTTGCATGAAACTGCTGCGGTCAGCCTGCTGCTGGCGGATGTGCCTGAAATGTTCTCGCCCCTGCTGGCCTGCATCCCGGCGGGTTTGTTTGCTGCCTACCGTTCCGATTTGATTGGTGAGCCTTTCTTCCGCGGCTTCCAGGGCGGGCGGAATGAAGAAGAAGGCGGCGGAATCAGCCGCATTCAATCCAGTGAAATGTGGGAGAGATGGCAAGCATGACGCCCGTATCCTGGATCCCGGCCGGACGCCCGGCAGTGATTGGCGCCATTCATTTGCCGCCTCTGGCCGGCTCGCAGCATCCTGCCGCGCAAACGGTGGCGGTGGCTGTTGAGCATGCCTTGCGCAACGTTGAGAAGGCTGTCAGGGCTGGTGTACCGGTCATCTATCTGCAGGACCTGGGAGATACTCCCATCGCTCCGTCCGTTGAACCGCACGCCGCAGCCGCTCTGGCTGTGGTTGGGGCGGCGGTGCGTCGCGAGTTCCCCGATCTGGTGCTGGGCATTTGCATGATGAGTCATGGCTGCAAGGAGCCGCTGGCCATTGCCCAGGCGATCGGGGCGCAATTTGTACGCCTGAAAGTGTATGTGGGCGCCATGGTTAAGGCCGAAGGCGTGCTGCAAGGCTGCGCTTATGAGGCCATCCAGTACAGGGCAAAACTGCACGCCGAAGACATCCAGATTTTGGCGGATGTGTATGACCGCACTGGCCAGCCGCTGGGGCGCATGCCATTGGTGGAAGAAGCCCGCCAGGCAGCTGTGCATTGCCGGGCGGATGGTCTGATTCTGACTGGCGGGTCGTTTGGCGAATCGCTGGAGATGCTGGCAGAAGTGCGGGCAGCCCATCTGGGTGTGCCGCTGTTCCTGGGCGGGGGTGCCACAGCGGATAATATTAAGGATGTGTTGCGTATAGCCGATGGAGTGGTTGTTTCCAGCACCTTCAAACCGCTTTCCGGCTGGACGCGCGAATCGATGCTGGCCGAATGGGAATATGAACGCATCCGGGCCTTCATGGATGCAGCCGGAACTGTGTGATTTGCGCCGGGAGGATGGGCCTGTGCCTCAAAAAGTGATCCTGGATGTGGATACCGGGCGTGACGATGCCGTGGCGCTGCTGATGGCCGGGCATCATCCTGCCCTGGAACTGGTGGCAGCTCTGGCGGTGCATGGCAATGCACCCCTGGAAACCACCATGGACAACACGCTGCGCACGCTGGCCGCTGGCGGTTTGGCGCATGTGCCGGTGTACGCCGGGGCGGCAGTGCCTTTGCTGGGGCAGTTTGCTCCGACCCTGGATATTCAACGCGTGCGCCTGCCGCTGCCCCAAACTGCCAAACAGACTGAACAGGAACATGCCGTGCAGTTCCTGATCGATTATTACCTGGGCGAGAATGGACCGCAGACCATCTACATGCCATTGGGGCCGCAAACCAACCTGGCCCTTGCCTTGCGTTTGGAGCCGCGTCTGGCGCAGCGCATCCCGCGCATCGTGACCATGGGCGGCGCCTATCAGGAGGGCAACACCACACCCTCGGCCGAGTTTAATATCCTGGCCGATCCCGAGGCTGCTCATATCGTGTTCTCGGCCGGCATTCCCGTGACCATGGTTGGGCTGGAAGTTACGGCGCGGGCGCTGGTGCTGCCGCAGGATGTGGAACGCATTCGCAGCCTGGGCACCCCCTGGGCTGAGATTGCCGCCGACCTGATGGCCGCCGATGTGCAATGGTTCCAGGAGCATCTGGGCAGCGAGGGTGGGCAGATCTTTGACCCGTGTGCGGTGGCGGCGGTGATCGAGCCGCAGGTTTTGACCACCAGACCCATGTGGGTGGGTATTGAACTGCAAGGGGCTCTGACCCGCGGCCGCACGGTGGCTGATGTTTCCGGCCAACGCGGTTGGCAGTCTAATGTGGACGTGGGGATAGACATGGACAGACAGCGCTTTGTGGAATTGATATATGATGGCTTGCGGTGAGTTGTATCTTTCGGTAGGCACTGTCATCATTGATGACATTATCCTGCCGCATGGCGAGGCGCGCATGGCCCGCCTGGGAGGCGGGGCCGTGCATGCCGTGATGGGCATGCGTTTGTGGAACGAGCATGTCGGCCTGGCAGCTCCTCTGGGAGAGGATTTTCCGCCTGCCTTGCGCCAGGAACTGGCAGACCGCTTTGACTTGCAAGGCGTGCGCGTGCGTGCCATGCCGGCACCGCGTTCCTGGCAGTTATTCGAAAACGATGGCACCCGCCATGAAGTCTTTCGTACCGATTTTTCCCAGATGCAGTCGGCTTTGATCCGTCCGGATGAGTACCCGTCAGCATATTGGGCAGCCAAAGGTATTCATCTGCACTGCGCCGCGCACGAAGTGCCGCAATGGGTGGATTTTCTCAAGGTGCATGGTCAACCTGTCATTTTGTGGGAACCCTGGGACCCAATCATGGTGCCGGAAAACCGTGAGCTTTTCCGGTGTAATGCGGCCCTGGTGGATGTGGTCTCTCCCAATTTGCCGGAGGGGCGTTTGTTGACTGGTAAAACGGACGCCAGCGAAGTGCTGCAAGCCTTGCTGGACCTGGGTGCCCGTTGTGTAGCTCTGCGCATGGGAGAACGGGGAAGTCTGATTGGGGATGTGGACGGACGCAGGGTGTGGATACCGGGCGTGCATTTTGGGAAGATCGTGGACGTGACTGGCGCGGGCAACGCCTATTGCGGAGGATTTGTGGTGGGCCTGGCGCGCAACGGCGACCTGCTGCAAGCCGGGTGTAGCGGGGCTGTATCGGCTTCTTTTGCCTTGCAGCAATTCGGCGCAGTATATGATGTTGAGGGTCTGCATGAAGAAGCCGAGGAGCGCTTCGAAATCATCTTTTCGCAGACACCCAATCCCCGCCGGGCGGCGTTTGACCACATGGCAGATGCGTGGGACAGGATCGCCAGCCAGCACGTTGACCGGGATGGCAAGTCTGTGCGGATCGCTCTGGCCGGCGCACCTGATCCCGGGGCAAAGGTGCTGGATATTGGCACCGGCACAGGCGGGCTGCTGCCTGCCATTGCCGATTGTGCCCCGGAGCGGGTAATGGCCATTGATCTTTCGCTGGCCATGCTGCAAAAAGTGCGCAGCAACCATCCCCGCTTTGTGGGGGAAGGCCAGGTCGCTCTGGTGCAAACGGATGCCTTATATCTGCCGGCAGCGGCTGGATCATTCTCGGCGGTGTACTGCCACGGTGTTTTCCCCCATTTTCCTGATTTTCGGGCTGCTCTGCGCGAGTTGTGGCGGGTGCTCCTGCCTGGCGGACGGCTGGTGATCAGTCACGCCATCGGTCGTCAGCGGGTCAACGCCATTCACGCCTGCCATGGAGCGGCAATTTTACGGCGTGACCTGTTGCCGCCGGCCTTGGAGATCGAGTCGTTACTGCTTGAATGTGGTTGGAACGTGCTGGAATGTGAGGATGAACAGGATCTGTATCTGCTGCTGGCCGAAAAACCCGCCTCTGTCTGCTAAAACGAAATTCAAAGATCGGTGCTGGTGTTGACCAGATTTTCCAGATAGGCGGTGAACAACTGGAGTTGAACCTGCATGTCTTCCAGCGCATGTTGAACGTTTTCTGAAATTCCCTCTTTGCAAGCCAGTTCCAGTTGTTTACAGCTTTCCCCCAGGCGTTTGCCGCCCAGATTGAGGCTGGCACCTTTCAGGCTATGGGCGGTGCGCGCCGCTGCTTTCAGATCGTGATCCTGCAAGGCTTGTTTGATCTCATTCAGGTTTCGTTGGCCTTCCTGCAGATAGAGCTGTACCAGGGAAACCAGACCCTGAGGATTGATCTGGTGGAGTTTTTGCAACACTCCCTCCTGGATATCAGCACCATCATTTTGGGCTGGCAAGGCGGGGGCAGGCAGGTTGTCCCGTTTTGCCAAACCCCATTCGACCAGGATCTTTTGCAGCCCTTCAATGCGCACCGGTTTGCTCAGGTAGCCGTCCATGCCGGCTGCCAGACATTTTTCCTCGTCTCCCTTCATGGCGTTGGCTGTGATGGCGACGATGCGCGGTCGTTTGGGCCCCCATTCTTTAATGATGTTGCGGGTGGCTTCCAGACCATCCATTTCCGGCATCTGGATATCCATCAGTACCAGATCATATTTTACGTGGTGTAGCGCTTCGATGGCTTCCAGACCTGTAGTGACAACGCTGGCCGTGTACCCCATTTTCTCCAGGGTCATCAAGGTGACTTTCTGGTTGACCGGATTATCTTCGGCAAGCAAAATGCGCAAGGGGTATTGGCGGCCAAGTTTTTTGTTGATATGGTAAAGATCACGTTTATCTTCGATGGTCATTTTTCTCCCGGAGAACAAGTTGACGAATAAATCAAAAAGCTGGGATGGCCGGATAGGTTTTGCCAGATGTCCATTTATTTTAAGATCATCAGTGGAAAATTGCGGTCCCAGTGT
Organism: Anaerolineales bacterium; assembly: GCA_020060485.1. Next base: position 61,911 of record JAGVAB010000158.1, on the reverse strand, counting down.
GGTTATCAGGATGATGGCTGTCTCACTGGCATCCGGCCGGCGGCGAATTTCCTCCACCACGTCCGCCTGTTGCATGCCTGGCATGTCTTGATCCAGCAGGATCACCTCGAAAGGCGATTGTGAATCCAGGAGGGTGAAAACTTCTGGCACAGAAGCGGCCAGGCTTGGAAGCATTTTCCAGGAGAGGGTGTAATCCTGCAATGTGGTGCGGCTGGATGGATGATCCACTGCAATCAAGATCCGCCGGTTGGAGAGCAGGGAGATCTGGTGCGGGGTGTGTTTGTCATGTGAAGTGGAACTCCTGGCGAGCCGGATGGTGAAGTGGAAGGCAGAGCCTTCGTCCGGGATGCCCTTGCTCTCGGCCCACATCTGGCCATCCATCAATTCCACAAGATGTTTGCTGATCGCCAGTCCCAGGCCAGTGCCGCCAAATTTTCGGGTTGTGGAGGTGTCCACCTGGCTGAAGGATTTAAAAAGGCGCTGCATGCGTTCTTTTGGGATGCCAATGCCTGTGTCGCGCACTTGAAAATGAAACTCGAATTGATCGGGGCCAATTTCCTGGCCGGTCACCGAGAGGGCGATTTCGCCTTGCTCGGTGAACTTGACGGCATTGATGAGCAGGTTGGTCAGGATCTGCTGCAGACGGTGGCAATCACCCACCACAGTGGTAGGCAGATTCTGCGAGATGGAAATGGTCAATTCAAGTCCCTTGCTGGCAGCTTGTGAAGCGATCATATCCATAGAATTCTCGATGCAATGATACAGGTGGAAGGGTTTCGCCTCCAGTTCAATCTTGCGCGCTTCGATCTTGGAGAAATCGAGGATGTCATTGATCAATTTCAGCAGTACTTCTCCGCTGGTGCGAATGGTTTCCACAAAATCTTTTTGTTCATTGGTCAGGGTAGTATCCAGCATCAGGGTCGTCATGCCGATGATGCCGTTCATGGGTGTGCGGATCTCATGGCTCATATTGGCCAGAAATTCACTTTTCGCCCGGTTGGCTTCCCCGGCCAGTACGGCCAGGTGGTTGGCCCGCACCACCGATTTTTCCAGATCGCGGTTGGTGTTTTCCAAATCCTCCTCCGCCTGCTTGCGCTGCAAAGCCAGGCCGTAAAGGTCGGCCAATTGCTGCAAGTTTTCCAGGTCATTGATGGTGTAGGCTGAGGCGCCATTGATTAGAGATATCTGTCCGACCAGGTCAGTATCTTTTAATAAGGGGACACAAATGAAGCGTTCGATCCGGTGTCTCTCGCTGTCTGGATATTGAAAAGACCGGTCTTTGCTTGGTTCATTGACGAAGAAAGGTTTATTGGTTTTAAGAATTTTTTCCCACAGACCAGGAAATGCGCCAGTTTTGTCCTTTTTGAGCATCAATTCCGGCTGCCCGTCGTCAAAAGCCTTTAATAGTGTTAACGGCAGTATCTCCCCATTTTCGGGATCAATGGAGGTGATCAGGCCATCGCTGCTTTCGGTGAGCAACTTCGCATAGTTTAATGTGATCCGGGCGATATCCGGCAGGCTGACGTTGGCCGAGATCAACTCATTGGAGAGTTCAGCCAGCAATGTACGCGTGGTCAGCTCTTTGCGCAGCATTTCTTCCGCCTGCACCTGGTTGGAGATATCCCGGCCAACAGACTGAATCTCGGTGATCTCATCCGCTTCATTGACGATAATCCGATCAGTCCACTGGAACCAGCGCAGATTATGATCGCTATCCAGCCCTGGAAAAACACGGGTGGCATAGGGGCGATTGCGGCCCAGGCCGTTCACATATTTCCAGAAAGATTGCCGCATGTCTTCAGGAATAAAACCAATGAATTGTGTGCCCAGCATTTGTTCTGCCGGCAGCTCATAATAATCACAATAGGCTTTATTGACAAAAGTCAGGGTGGTGTCCAGCTTCCAGCGGCAAATCAACTCGGTTTGATCTTCGACCACAGCCCGGTAACGTTGTTCACTGGCTAGCAGAGCGTTTTCGGCAGAGCGTTGTTCGGTGATGTCACGCGCATAAACAGCAATATTGCTCACCTCCCCATGATCGTCCTTGATTGGAGCGGCAGTAACCTCAAAATAATATCCAGCACGCTGGTCTTCAAAGTGAATGGGTTGCCCGGTGCTGATGACCTGTTGGATCTTGTCTGAGCGTGAATTGGCCAGATCATCGGGCAGAAGGTCATACAGCAGCTTGCCTTCCATATCCCTGGTTTTCATTCTGAGGCGTCTGGCAGCCCATTCATTGCAGGTGAGGATCACCCCTTCGCGGTCGAGCAGAAAGATTGAATCGGAGGCGGCATTCAACAGAGCGGAGGATGTGCGCTCGCTGGTGCGCAGGGCTGCTTCGACCGTCTGGCGTTCCTGGATTTCATCCAGCAAGTGCTGATTGGATCGGCGCAAATTCTTGGTGCGCGATTGCACAACCAGGAACAAGACCACAATGACGATGCTCAACAGGAAAAGCCCAACCCCGGAGGCAAGGATCCAGTAGCTGTAGGTTTCGAAGAATTCCTGAAAAGGATTGTTAATGACCTTGCTTCCTTTGGGAAGACTGTAAACAGAGATGCCCCATTTAAGCAACTGCTGATGGTCAAACATATAGGAATTGGGCTGATCCCTGATAACCGGGATGTCGTCCGGTGATTCGCCATTCAGTACGCGTAGTGCAAGCTGTGCGGCTGCTTGGCCTTGTTCCCTGCCGGAGGTTAATTTTCCGCCGACAATCCCGTTGCCCAGGTAGAAATCCCACACGCCATACATGGGCATATTGGCAGTGCGGCTAATGAAATTGCTGGCGTCATCGTAGTCCAGAAAAACACCGTTTTGATCCCGGGAGACCACGTACAAAAAGATGAGGCTGTCTGCCGGCAGTTCGCTCAACGTTTGTTGCAGGCCATACCACTCAAATTGGCGGATCTTCCAGATTTCATATTGGTCCTCATAGGGGCTGAGGGCTTCATCAATGCGGGGCTGGATGGCATTGGCAGTGTTGGTTTCATCATTGATGATCACAATTTGGCGGGTATTGGGGTGCAGGGAAAGGCCTACGCGCAAGGATTCTGCAATGTCCAGTTCTTCAGATACTCCGGTAAAGCCCTGCAGGCCGGCCAACATTTCATCTTCATAGTTGTTTACCCCGCAGAATACGACCGGGGTATCTGCGAAAAGTTCATCGCGGTGCAGCTGCAAGAAGTTGAAAGCATTATTGTCAGTTGCGATCACCAGGTCAAATTGGCGATTACGAAATCGCAAATGGTAGAGATTCACCAGTTCATCGAAATAGGCTTCATCGAAAACACGGCGGGTGTCCATGTAATCAATTCGCATTTCGATATTGGGTTGTGTTGCAAATACTTCCTGAATGCCGTCTACGATGCTATCCGACCAGCTGAATCCCTGGTGATAGGAATTGAGCACCAATACTTTTTTGGGCAGGTTCTTGGCAGATGAGGGCGGCGGATACGAGCTGAAAACTGCGGCCAACAGAATACATGCGATTGCAAAGCGCCGCAGGAGGGAGGGGGAAGCAATATGGTTTTGTTTCTTCATCTCACCATGCCGTTTTTTCCCGAACCACTAATTTTTTTCGGCAGCTCGATACAATTATTATAAGAGATTTATCCCCGCAGAATGAGAAAATTTCAAACTATTCCTGGAATTGATTTTATCCGAAGATCGGGCGGCGTGCAGTAAGAATGGCGTAAAACAGCAGCAGGTTTCCGGATGCTAACCAGAAAATTGAGTTGAGCGCCTCAAATGAGTTGTCTGGTAAAATCGGCAGGAGATGTTGATGACATGTTTTTCACCTTTACGGATGATACTTAATCACAGGGAGCGCAAACATGGACCATTTTGAACAAATTTATGCCAGTAAAGCCAGGGAATATCATCGCATGATCGCGGTGGAAGATGTGGATGGCAATTTGCTGCCGGCCCTGGAATCAGTGGCGTCGTTGGATGGAAAGCGTATCCTGGATTTGGGCAGTGGTACTGGCCGCCTGCCTCTCTTGCTGGGAACTCTGCCTGTCCAGGTTGTGGCGCTTGACCTGAATTTTCCCATGCTGGTGGAGCAGGCAGCTCAGCGAAAAACCGCCGGCTGCAGCGGGCCATTGGTGAGCGCAGATATGCGCTGGCTGCCTTTTGCAGGAAAGGGTTGGGATGTGGTCATCGCAGGCTGGGCGATTGGTCATCTGCGCAGCTGGTTTGCAGAGGATTGGCAAAACCAGATGAGGCGTATCTTTGCCGAAATGCACCGTGTGGCAGCCTCGGGGGGCGCGTTGATCGTGCTGGAAACGATGACCACCGGCAGCACCCAGCCTGCCCCGCCAACCGAGGGTCTGGCTGAGTATTACCATTGGATGGAATCAGAATGGGGGTTTGTGCGTCAGGTAATCCAGACAGATTATCAATTTGCCGATCTGCAGCAGGCTGTGGATTATACCGAGTTCTTTTTTGGCGCAGAGCTGGCTCAGATGATCCGCCAGAACAACTGGGTGCGGCTGCCGGAATGGACCGGTGTTTGGGGCAAACGAGTGTAAGCAGCGTTGTGCCTTAATTTTGCAGTAATTGTGCAATCACCTCGATCAACTTTTTCAGGCTGATCGGCTTGGACAGGTAGTCATTGACGCCAGCGTTCAGAAAGCGCTCCCTGTCGCCCGGCATGGCCAGGGCGGTAAGTGCCACGATGGGGATCAATGCCAGGGCGGCATCGCTGCGGATGCGCCGGGTAGCTTCCAGACCATCCATTTCCGGCATTTGCATATCCATCAGGATCAGATCCGGGGGGGATTGTCTGGCGCTTTCGATGACTTCCAATCCGTTTTTGGCCCATGCGGTGCGGTAGCCGCTGACTTCCAGATAATCCAGAATCGTCTCTGCATTAGAGGCGTTATCCTCCGCCAGCAGGATCAGCCCGGTCTTAGGGACTGATTGTTCTGCAGGTTGGCTGGAGACAGGTAGTTTGCGCGCCCTTTGTGCATGGTGTAATGCCTGCGCCAGAGCTGAACGGGAAATGGGTTTTTGCAGATACCCGGCGGCCCCCAGGGCCAGTCCTTTTTCCGGCTCATTGACGACCGTTACCACAATCACCGGGATGGCTTCTGTTAATGGGTCTTGCTTGAGTTGTTTCAGGATCTGCCAACCGGAAATGTGGGGCAAGAGAATATCCAAAATGATGACATCCGGCTGCAGGGCGGCAAGGGCTTGTGGGGTGAAACTTGCAGATGCGGGGAGGATCTGGCAAGTGAGGCCCAGTTCCTGAAGGTAACGGCAAATCTGTTCAGCGGCAATGTCTGAATCCTCGATGACTACCGCCTTGTGGATGGTGCGCAATAAGGTGTCCTGTACTTCTGGCGGACTGGTTTGTGGTTGACCTGAAAGGTTCCAAGGCAGGGTTACTGTAAAGCGGCTGCCTGCGCCGGGTTTGCTTTCAACCTGGATACTGCCCAGGTGCAGTTCTGTCAAACGCTGGATCAAGGCCAGGCCCAGTCCCGAGCCTGTATAACGACGTGACAGACTGCTGTCCAACTGGACAAAGGGCTTAAACAAACGCGGCAAATCCATCGGGTCAATCCCGATTCCGTTGTCCCACACACTGAAGGTAATGGCATTGTTTTCCCGGTCGCCTTCAACATCCAGCCCGACCTTGCCGCCCTCAAGCGTGAACTTGACAGCATTGCTCAGCAAATTGATCAGGATTTGTTTGAAGCGGCGGTGGTCTGCCGTGAAATGTAGAGCCAGGGGGTCGAGATCAAGCTGGATTTCGATCTGCTTTTCTGCGGCCGACCGCTCGATGTAGGCCAGGCACTCGCCGGTGATTTCAGCTACTGAAAGCGGTACGATCTCCAGGCTCATTTCGCCGGCTTCCATTTTCGAGATGTCGAGGATGTCGTTGATCAGGTTTAACAGATGGTACCCACTTTCCTGAACGCGTACCAGGCTGTTGTGTTGTTTCTTGTTCAATGGGCCATAGACTTCTTCCAGCAGGGCTTCGGACATACCCAGCACAGCATTCAGCGGGGTACGCAATTCATGGCTCATCGAGGCCAGGAATTCATCTTTCATTTTGGAAGCTCGCAGCAATTCCTGGTTGGCGGCTTGCAATTCGGCGGTTTGTTCGGCAACCCGCCGCGCCAGCGAAAGACGTTCGTTCTCCAGTTCGGCTTGCATGCGTTTGCGCTCACTGATATCGGTATGGGTTCCAACCATGCGGATGGCCTTGCCTTGTGCATCACGTTCCACAACCTTGCCGCGTCCCAATATCCATAACCAGTTGCCGTTTTTGGTTTTCATCCGAAATTCACTTTCGAAGAATGGCAAATTCTTTTTCAGATGGTCCTGGGTGATGGTCAGGGTGCGCTGGCGGTCTTCAGGATTGGTTAGATCCTCCCACGATTTAAAATTTCCAGCAATTTCACCAGGCTCATACCCTAGCATGGTTTGATAGCGCGGGCTGTAGTAGACTTCGTTGGTGAGCAGATTCCAGTCCCACAGGCCGTCGTTGATTGCTTCCAGGGCAAGTTTGAGCCGTTCTTCGTTGATCTTTCGTTCAGCTTCGGCTAGCTTGTGTTCTGCGATGGCTTCTTCCAGTGACCGAGAGGTTTCTTTTTCGCGCCGCAATGATTTCTCCAGACCATCGGTCAAGATGGCCAAAGAAAGAGAGACCAGAGTGTTCAGAGACATGAAATCAATGGCAATTGTTATGAAGACGCTGGAACTTTCTGTCCATTGGGGCAGGCTTTCCGGATGGATGTGAGCCACCAGCCCAATAATAAGGAGGGTGACTGCGTTGATACCAATGGTGACGACCGCACTCCTGACCCCCAATAGGGTTCCACCCAGGGCCGAAAAAGCGAACAGCCAGATCAAGCCGGATCCACTGGTGCCGTTGGCCAGCAGCAGGGCCAATCCGACCAGGTAAAAGATGAGAAGCACGGCATTGAAGCGAATTTCCAACCTGATGTTGCGGGCAAAAGCAATGACCAGGGCCAGCAAATAAAAAATGCTGTCGACGACGACCATTCCCCAGCGGCCTTGCCGGGCGAATTCGCTGGCGCCTGACAGATAGGCCCCCAGGCCAAGTATGACCTGGCAGACAGCAATTGTGAGGAAGATTCGCTGCCGCCAAAAAGCCAGCCCATCCTGCGGCTGCGCAGGCGGCGATGGCAGCATGGCTGCGGTCAGCTTGCGCATGAGCCACTCTGACGATCTTTCTCGCGAAGCATTTGTTTCTGGCATGAGTTCGGCCTCGGGTATGAACAGTTAACTCAATCTGTAAATATTGTACAACAACAGAGGCTCACAAATGGTTTAACTTCACTGAAATGGCATGATCGTTATTTCGTTGTTTAACTGCGGTACTGATGGTAAGATTCTATTATTCGGTCATTATCACCCTGCATGAAGTGGTATTCAATGAATGTAAACACTGACATCGAGGCATTAAAAGAAGCCGTCAGAACTGCGCCCCAGGATCCCGAAACCTGGAAGGCACTGGCAGCCGGCCTGGCAGAGCAAGGCCAAAGCCAGAAAGCTCTGGAGGCTTACCGCCGCAGCCTGGAATTGTCTGGCAGTCAAAGCCGGATCATCCCGGTTATGAAATTTTTGGAGACCTTGCCTTTACCGCAGAAGGAGACGGTTGAGCAAGTCGAGACGGTTTACACCGACACAGGTCTTCTTTCCGGTGTTTCTTTGCCGCTCTGGTTTCAGGTGTTTCTGGGGCTGTTCAGCTTTTTGATGATGCTGCTCATGGCTGTTGCCCAGAAGTGGACGGCCACCGATCTGGTGTGGAGTCTGTGGATCTCCAGCATTGTGCTGGGGTATTCCTTCATCCTCAGCGCCATTGTGGCCATGTTCCTTGACGGCCGGCAGGAAGGCCTGGCTGGTGCAGTCGCGGCCAAGCTGGGAGAACATTCACCGGGGTTGGCTTTTCTGGCACGCGTTCCCGGGGCTTTATTCATGCTGCTCTTTTTCTCAGTTCATTTTTTATTTTTCCACTTTGTGCATTCTATTTTTTTGAATCTCTTTTTTCCCTTGGTGCGGGAGGATGTTTTTAACTCCATTGGCCCGAATTATTTCATCAACTTGATGACCGTCTGCATCCGCCGTTTTTGGCCTTTCATCATGATGAGCGCCATCTCACAATTGGGCAGTTATCTGCGCGCATTTCAGAAGATCGATTCTTCCCTGCTTTCCATGCCCTATAAAAATGTGGTGCGCATGCATCTCAGCATTTTTGTATTTGCCTTTCTGCATATGAGTGGTGTTTCAGAAGTGGTTTTGTATTTTGTGCTGGTATTATATTTCTTCCCCTTTCGCGGTTTGTGGAATTTTCTGAAAGAAACCTTCGAACGGCCTGAAGGGTCTCTGGTATGAAATTGGTACTCAAGAATCTTCTGCGGCGCAAGACGCGCACTCTGTTGACCTTGCTGGGTATCAGCGTGGGCGTGGCTGCTATTATTGGCTTGGGGGCAATGGCTGATGGCTTGAAGGCCGGTTATGATTCGATGCTCTCCGGCAGCAATGCTGATCTGGTCTTGAGCCAGCCGGATGCCATGGATATCGCTTACAGCTCGGTGGATGAAAGCATTGGCAGCCAGTTACTCGCCATGCCGGAAGTGAGCCAGGTGAGCGGCATGCTGCAGGGTTTTGTGCAGGCCGAGGCGGCCCCTTATTTCTTCATCTTTGGTTACCCTGAAGACAGTTTCATCCTCGACCGGTTCAATGTAATCCGGGGCGTCAGTCTGTTCGATCGCAGTGCCCAACATGCCAGAGGGAAACCGCTTATGCTGGGTTCGGCTGCTGCCGAGGCGCTTAAAAAGGATGTGGGTGATTCAGTGCGTTTGGGAGGCAGCACCTATCGTGTGGTGGGTGTGTACCAGACCGGGGGCTCATTTGAAGATGGCGGCGCCGTTCTTGCTCTGGATGAAGCCCAGATCTTGCTGGGCAAGCCCCGCCAGGTCAGTTTGTTTTACATCAAGTTGAAGAATATTGCGGAGAGGGACCGTCTGCAATATCGGGTGGAGCGCCGTTGGAGCGACCTGACCATGAGCTCGACCAGCGAATATGCTGACAAACAGGTTCTGGGTGATTTCATGCAGGGTTACGTATGGGTCATTGCCGGCCTGGCGATCATACTGGGTGGGGTGGGCATGGCCAATGCCCAATTGATGGCTGTGTTTGAACGCACCCGCGAGATTGGCGTTTTGCGTGCCCTTGGCTGGACAAGGCGGCGCGTATTAACCATGATCCTGCTCGAGGCATTGATGGTTAGCTGCGCTGGCGGCCTGGTCGGGATTGGACTGGGCTGGTTGTTCCTGATCGTTTCGGCGGATTTTATGGCATTGTTTGCCACCAGCACGGCTAACGTGAATCTGGGTTTGATCATGCAGGCGGTGGTCACTGTGCTGCTGCTGGGACTGGCCGGCGGGCTGTACCCTGCCTGGCGGGCGGCCAATTTGCAGCCGATCGAGGCTTTGCGCTATGAAGGAGGGACGGCTGGCAAGCACGTGCGCCGCCTGCCGGTTGGCGGCATGGCTGTGCAAAGCCTGTGGCAGCGCGCTCTGCGTACCTCGCTGACCCTGGTGGTGATTTCCATCACGGTGGGTTCGATCATGGCTTTGGAGGCTGTCCTGCGCGGGACTGCGGACTCGATGACTGAAATGGCCCGCGGTGCCAACGCCGAGATCATGGTGCGCCAGGCAGATATTTCAGATACCAGCCTCAGCGCCATCGATGAACGGCATGGCTCGCGCATTCAGGCCATGCCCGAAGTGAACAGCGTCAGCGGGCTGATCTTCACCGCCATCATGCTGCCGGACACCGGTGGCTTTCTGATCTTGCAGGGGTATTCGCCCAATGAGCAGGCCGTCCAGCGTTTCAAGATTGTGGAAGGCCAGTCATTGTCGGGTAATCGCCAGATTATTATTGGCCGGTCAGTCGCCGAGGCGCTTAAGAAAGGCCCGGGAGACATCCTCGATCTTGGCGGCAGTCGCTTCCGTGTGATGGGCATTTATGAGAGCGGGATCAGTTGGGAAGATATGGGCTGCGTGATGAGCCTGCGGGATGCGCAGACCTTCACCGGGAGGCCGCGCAAGGTTACCCTGTATGCCGTCAAACTGCATGACCCGCGCCAGGCCGAGATGGTTGCGGAAAAGATCAATGCTCTTGACCCCGGGCTTTATGCGGCCTTGAGCGGTGAATTTGTTGACCAGCTCCCGGATATGGAGGCTGGCAATGGGATGATCTCTGGCATTTCCCTGTTGACGATTGTGGTTGGCGGCTTGGGCGTGATGAATACCATGCTGATGGCCGTTGTGGAACGCACGCGTGAGATCGGGGTGCTGCGCGCCCTGGGCTGGCGGCGGCGGGCTGTCTTGCAGTTGGTCATGAAAGAAGCGCTTCTGTTGGGTTTACTCGGTGGTGTCAGCGGTATCCTGGTGGCTTTTTTATTGACCGGGGTTTTGTCTTTGTCTCCAATGGTCGGCGGGGCATTAGACCCGCGTTGGGATATCAGCGTCTTTTTGCGGGCTATTCTGGTTTCTTTGGCCTTGGGCCTGGTGGGCGGTTTGTACCCGGCATATCGGGCTACAAAATTGCAGCCAGTAGAGGCTTTACGATACGAATAGGTGTATGATATTAACAATGTTTGTGGGAAGTGAAACGATGGTAGAAAAATCCAATTTGGATACTGGCAAAAAAGCCGTATCAGAGAAGGAGGAGATGATGCGGTACAAGAAAAGCAGCTCTTTGATTTCAGCCTTGCTGGTGATGGCCTTACTTCTGGCGGGCTGCGCCGGGATGGGCAAGGCAGAGCCTACGCCTGAGGTTGATTTTCTGGCGAATGTCTCGCCCATTGTCAGTGTGACGGGTGTGGTTGTGCCTGCGCAATGGGCCACCTTGAGCATTGCCAATAATGGCGTGGTGGAGGAACTCTTCATCGCCGAAGGAGCGGTGGTCAAAAGGGGTGAAGCGTTGCTGCGTCTGGATGGACAAGAGCGTTTGCAGGCTGCCCGCGATGGGGCTGCTTTGGAGCTTTTGACCGCGCAGCGCGCCTTGGATGATTTAACCGAGAACTGGCCTGCGATCAAAGCCCAGGCAGAGCTGGAACTGGCCCGGGCGCAGATCGCTCTGGAGGACGCCCAGGATGACCGCAAGAATCTGGATTTCCGCCGGGCAGGTCAGAACACGGTTGATGAACTGCGTGCCAATGTGATTCTCGCAAAAGATGCGGTAGAGAAAGCCGAGGATAATTTTGGCTGGGTGGAGGACAGCGCCGAGGACAGTCCCAACCGCGCCTATGCCTTGACCCAACTCGCCCAGGCCCGTCGGGCCTACGACCGGGCAGTTGCCAATTTGAACTACGCTCTGGGACTGCCAGAACCCAAGGATATTTCTGAAGCTGATGCCTTGTTGGCGCTGGCCGAGGCCCGCGTCCAGGACGCGCAGCGGGCGTTGGAGCGGGTGCAGAGTGGGCCAAATCCAAGAGACCTGGAGCAGGTGCAAACCCGTTTGGCGAATGCAAAGTCCCAATTGGCCGCCGCTGAAAAATCGCTGACTGAATTGAGCCTGCGGGCGCCGTTTGATGGCACGGTCAGCCGTCTGAATGTACGTTTGAATGAATGGGTGGCGCCGGGACAGCCCCTGGTTCTTTTGGGTGATCTGTCTCATTTGCAGGTGGAAACTACAGATTTGAGTGAGATTGATGTGGCCCAGATCAAACTGGGTTCACAGGCCGAGATCACCTTTGACGCGCTGCCGAATGTTGTTGTTGAGGGACGGGTGATTCGCATATCTCCCAAGGCTTCTGAGGGGGCCGGGGTCAACTACACCGTAATTCTGGAGATGGATAAAATCCCGGATGATCTGCGCTGGGGGATGACCGCATTTGTGGACATCTCCATTGAGGATTGAGCATGACCCAGACTGGCCAATGGATTGTTGAAACCAGAGCTTTAACCCGCGTGTATGGCGACGGGGCGGAGATACGCGCCCTGGATGGCGTGGATTTGCGCATTGCCCGCGGCGAGCTGGTGGCAGTGATGGGGCCGAGCGGCAGCGGCAAGAGCACCCTGCTTAATGCGATTGGCGCTTTGGACCGTCCCTCCAGCGGGCAAGTTCTGGTGGATGGTATTGACCTGAACACGATCACAGACATTGATACATTTCGCGCCAAAACAGTCGGTTTTGTTTTTCAACTGCACAACTTGCTGCCTACGTTGACCTCGCTGGAAAATATTGAAATTCCCATGATGGGCCATTTTGGGACGGCCGAGCGGCGCGAACGGGCTGCACAGCTGCTGGAGCTGGTGGGATTGGGCGACCGCATGGATCACTTGCCGGGCCAGCTTTCTGGCGGCCAGCGCCAACGGGTGGCGGTGGCGCGTGCCCTGGCGAACAATCCCCCGTTGATCCTGGCGGACGAGCCGACCGGGTCGCTGGACAGCGTCAGCGGTCAGGACCTGCTGAACCTGATCCGCGAGCTGAATCACAGCCAGGGCACCACTTTCCTTTTGGTGACTCATGATATTTCAGTGGCACGCCAGACCAGCCGGGTGATCGTGATGAGTGATGGTAAAATCCTGCGCGAGGATATCATTGGCTCTCCTCTGGAAGAAGACCTGAAAATGTGGCGCCATTCCGGCCTGGGAAAACGCATTGTGAGTGGCGATGAGGCTGCACTGGAAAAGTTGGGAATCAATGGTAAGCAGGCGCAGACTTTGAATGCTATCTTTGAGATTGCCAATGGTGAACCCGTAAAGCCTGAACACAAGCAAAAGAAAAAGAAGAAAGACAAGAAATGAGCGCCAGGTCAGCACAACGCTAGATATCCAGTTCTTTCCGGATGACCGCTTCCAGCAAGCGGTCATCCGCTTGTGTGGCATTGCCAGTCTGCATTTCTGCAAGAAAGCCCATCGCTTTCTCGCGTGCGTCGTGTTCCGTGGCTGAATGTGCCAGGGCGGCTTGCAGCACGGCGATGGCGGCTGGCTGATCGCCTAGTAATTGCAGTATCCGACCGGCATTCACGCTGACCCGCGCCACCAGATCCATGCCCTGTATCTCCAGCGCCTGACGGATGGCTTGCCAAAGGTAATCTTTGCTTTTTTCCAGGTCACCCATGGCACAATAGATTTCGCCCAGGCTGTTCAGGCAAACAACAATGGTCCAGTTTTCCTGAAGCTCTTCCGCGATCTGCAATGCGTTTTCGGAATAGCGGATGGCAGCGCCATAATCACCCTGCATGGTAGCCAGTTCTCCCAGGTTATTCAGCGCCAGGGCAATGCCGTCCTGGTCGCCAATCTCTTCGCAAATCCTCAAACTTTTTTGATAATGCATTTCGGCTTGTGGGTAGTCCTGCCAGATATGATGGATCGTACCCAGGTTATTGAGCAAAATGGCCTGATTGTACCTGTCATTCAGCTGGCGGCTGATCTCCAGACATTCAGAGAATTGTTTGATGGCCGTTTCGTATTGGCCTTCCACGCAGGAAAGGTCTCCCAGACGGTTGAGGATGAGCATTTGCTGGCGTTGGTTGCCCGATTGACGGCCTTTTTCCAGGGCCTGCAGGAAGAAGGCTTTACTTTCCCGCCCGTGGCCCTGGCGGTCGTGGATCGACCCTAACAGGAGCAGAGCTTGAGATTCGCCCAGAGCGTCTTTTGCGTTTTGGAAATAGGTCAGGCTTTGTTCGGCACAGGCTTCTGCACTGGCGAAATCCTTTTCGCGTTGGTAAGCCCAACCCAGATGAATCCGGCAGTCAGCCAGTTCTTGAGGTGCGTCACAAACCAAAAGTATTTGCTGGCTGCGCAGTAAGGAGGGAAACACCAACCTGTCTTCTCGCGCCAGATAGGCCAGCGTGCCCAATCGCCATAAGAGCATCCCCAGAATTAATTCAGCGTGCGGCACATCTTGCAGGCTGTTAAGCGCCTTTTGAAACCAGGTAATGCCTTCGCTGAACAGGCTGCGCACGCTGAAGAACTGAAACAGGCTATCCATACAGGTTTTTATTTCCTCGGCATGCTGATGAGCAGTCAGCCAATCCCAGGCCTGGCCGGCATTGCCAAATTCCTGCTGAATGGCATCCAGGGCGGTTGTCTGACCCGGGCCGAGCAAGTCGGTATTCTGCTCTGTCAGGAAAGAGCCGTAATAGCTGGCGTGCCGCGCCTGAATGTCCTTCAGTTCTCCAGATGACCCCAGTTGTTCGAGTACGAATTGGCGGATGGCTTCATGCATGTGGTACCGATCTTGAATGTCCTGACGCAGCAAAGATTTCGACCTCAAGGCAGCCAGTGCGGGGGCATCCGCTTCGGCCACTTGCCGGGCGGCAGAAAGGGTGAAACCGCCGCGAAAGACGGCCAGGCGACGCAAGGCATTTTGTTCTTCAGGCGTCAACAAGGTCCACGAAACATTAAATGCTGCGCGCAGGCTGCGGTGTCGGGGATGCATGTTGCTGGTGCTGGTGGTCAGCACATCCAGGTCGTTTTCGATCCGTTCGGCGATGGATGCATAGCCATGCTGCCAGACAGCGGCGGCAGCCAACTCCACACCCAGTGGGAAGCCTTCCAGAATGCGGCAGATGTGCATCACAACGGGCAGTTTGTCGGTTTGCAGAACAAAATCGGGCTGCAATTGGGTCGTGCGCTGGATAAAAAGATTCAAAGCATCAAAGCCGGCAGCCTGCTGGATGGGCAGGTGCTCATCCAGGGGGTACTTCAGGCCAGCGAGGGGGTAAAGTTTTTCCTGTTCCAGGTTCAGCCGCTCGCGCGAAGTTACCAGCAGGGTCACTCCCGGAGCCTTACGCAGAATGGCATCCAGCAATTGGGCAATGTTTGCTTCTGCCAGCAAGTGTTCCATATTATCCAGGATCAGCAGGAGCTGCTTGTGGCGCAGGTGGTCCAAGAGTTTTTTATGGGGCTCACTTTGTTCCGAGAAACTTAGATTCAAGGCCTGGGCGATGAGAGGATAGATCTGGCCGGGATTTTGGGCGTTAAGCAGAGAGATAAAAAAGACCCCATCTGCGGGCACACCCACCAGTTGGCGGCCAATTTCAAGGGCAAAGCGGGTCTTGCCTACGCCACCCGGACCGAGCAGGGTGATCAGGCGATTTTCAGGAGCGACCACCCATTGCATGATTTCATCCAGCTCGGCCTGCCGCCCGATAAAGGCGGTGAGGGGTTCCGGCAGGTGGTGTTTTGCCGGTGAAAGGCGAGGGGGCAGGGGCTGTTTGCGCGCAGCTGCGTTGCGGATTTCCTCATGGAGGGTGTCTAATTCAGCTGAGGGAAGCAGACCAAATTCCTGTTGCAGATATTGGCGCAGGGCAGCGTATTGGTTTTGCGCTGCGCTCCATTGTTGATCCATGCCCAGCAAATAGATGACCTGGGCGCGGGCAGATTCATCCCAGGGAGCCAGCTTGGCAATGCGTATAGCTGTCTGAAGTGCCAGGTGAACTTCGCCCCGCTTCTCGTGATAATCAGCCAGCATCCCCAACGCCTGGATGGCCTGCTGGTTGTAATCTTCACGGGTCAGGGCGACCCATTCTTCAAACAGCGCACATTTGCCCAGATAGAACTGTTCCAGAAATTGTCCCTGAACCAGGTCTATCGCCCGCTGCAGGCAGCGCACATTCCACCAGCCGCGCCCCTGGCTGGATTGATAATGGCGGTAGGCGCAGGCCAATGCCTGGCTGAAGGCTTTGGCATCCACCCAGACCGGCGCGTCCGGGTGGAGCTGGATTGCTTCACGGTCAGCCAGAATGAATTGGGCAGATGCCGGGCCGAGGGCTTTGCGCAAAAAGGAGAGTGTCTGGCGCAGGTTGTGCAGGGCGCGTTCTTCGCTTTCTTCTGACCACAGCAGACCAGCCAGGTGCGGGCGGCGCAGCGGGCGGCCAGATTCAAGAGCCAGATAAACCAGTAAGGCACGCGTTTTCTCGGTTTCAAAACTGGCAAGGGGTTTTCCATCCAGTTCAATTTGAAACTCTCCCATACACTTGATGCGTAATGCAGACATGCGATGTTCCCTGTTGTTGAATAGCGAATTGAATCCTGGCGGTTTTTTGACGGTTTTGTGACGCAGGATGGGTAAGATCAAATTGGGTAAACATCCGATGAATATATTCTACCAATCTTTTTTACTTCGTATTTGGAAAACGGCCAGTATGGATGAAGTCCATTGGCACGCTTCATTGGAAGACCCGCACACGCGTCAGGTGACGAGCTTCCAGGAACCGGAGGCATTATTCCGTTTTCTGCAGGAGGTTTCTGGCCTGTCTGAAGACACCGAGATAAAAGGAACTCAATAAGAAGGATGGAGTGAAAGATGAAAACCAAAACAACGATGAAGAAACTCATTATGGTTCTGATGGCGCTTGTCATCACAACTGCTTGCAGTCTGGGCGCCAAAGCAGTTGAAACGGTCAAGGAAGCGGTGGTCGAAAAACCGGTTGAATCGCCAGCCAGCACAGCACTTGCCGAAAACCCGGGCACGGTGGATTTGTCCATATTGGGGAATGTGCAGCGCGCCGATGATGGCGGGTTTGCCTTCCGCCAGATTCCCGGTTATGAGTTGAGCATCTACGGCGGTATGGTGACCATGCTGGCTCCTGGGGCAAGCCCGGATATCGGTCCGGTAGTCCAGCTGATTGGCTGGAAGAACGAGGTTCAGAAAACCAATGACCAGTTATATGAGGAATTGAAACGGGACACTCCCATGCAGGTTGGTGATCCTTTGCCGATCATGGTGGCGGGCAGGCCAGGACTGGCGGCTGAAATTAATGGCGATAATAATGGCAGCCTGATGCAGGGCAAGGTCGCGATGGTCATGGTCACCCCTTACCAGCAATTCGTGTTAATGCTTGGCGCACCGCAGGACAACTGGCCGACAGTGGCGCCTTATTTTGATGCCTTGCTGGGTTCTGTTGATTTCTTTGAAATGGTCAGTATTGCCCCTGTCAGCTCTCTGGCATCGGGCAAGTATGCCTATACCAACAGCAATGTGGTGCGGGATGTGGTCGTGTATCGGGATGTGGCCTATACCGCCACCCTGGGCGGCATGGTCGGCTGGAACCTGAAAAGTGGTTATTCCATGAAATATACCCCGTTACAGGGCATGGCACATGTCAGCAGTCATGCCATTACCCTGTGCAATATTCCCGAAACCCGAATCATTGTGGGCACAATGCGGGGTCTGAGCATTTACGATCCCTCCACGGGCTTGTGGGAACAACGCCAACTTGCCCCGGAAGACAGCCGCCTGGAGAATTACAGGATCTCCCGTTTGTATTGCGACCAGGCCAATGACAGGCTTTTGATCGGATACAGTGGTTTGGGGGTGCTGGATTTGAAAACCGGCGCTTTCCAGCGTTTCACAAAGGAACAGGGACTGGCCTGGGATGAAGTGACCGATATTGCGGTGGCGGGCAAGGATATCTGGGTTGCCAGCGGCATCAAAGGCATCGCCCGCATCACAGATGGCAAGGTTTCTGCCTACACCCTGGAGAATGGCCTGCCAACCGAGCGCACCCGTTCTGTAGTCATTGCCAAAGACGGCACGGTCTGGGTGGGGGCTTCAAATGGCTTGCTGTCCTTTAAGGGCGGAAAATGGAACATGTACGGCAGTGATTTGCCTGCCAAACTGGCAGATATCAATGAATTGGAGATCACGCCGGATGGCAAATTATGGGCAGCCACCGCTCCCATTGGCACTGGCCGCCTGTGCCAGTTCAACCCGGCCAGCGGCAGCTGCGACAACGAACACAAGGACAGCGAGAACCAGGCCATTTTGGCTTTGACCCAGGACGAGACTGGCGCCCTGATCTATGGCACCAGCCGGGGATTGTATCGCTATGATGGCAGCAATGCCGCTGCTTTCAAGAGTGAAGACCAGTTGGTCAGCAATTTTGTGGATGCGTTTGCCATTGCGCCAGATGGCATGTTGTGGGTCGGCATGGATGGCGGTATTCAAATCCTTGATCCGGCAGACCCTTCCGGCAGTTGGACCACATTCACCAGGAGCCAGACTCAGGGCTTGGGCGGTAATTGGGCGACCGCCATAGCCCATGCTCCGGATGGTACGGTTTGGGTGGCTGTGATCAATGGCGAGGCCAGCCGTTACCAGAATGGCAGTTGGACCTCTTTCCCGGACCTTTACTCGTTCGATGCACTAACGGTGGACAGGGACAATCGCGCCTGGTTTGGCGATAATGGCAAGGGCATCGTTGTGCTCAATGCGGATGGCGGTCTGGCGATGAACTTGACCAGTGCAGATGGTTTGCCCAGTGATTCTGTCTATGCTCTACTGACCGATGCGCAGGGTGTCGTCTGGATTGGTACTGACAAAGGGCTGGCAAAATATGAGCAGGGCCAATTAAGGGTTGTTTTTGGAGAAGACGACAAGCGTATTCCCAATCGGTATATCCGAGACCTGGCTCTGGCGCCGGATGGTGCTTTGCTGATTGGAACCTTTACCGGCCTGGCCCGCTTTGACGGCACCGAACCGGTTACCCTGATCGATCTGTTGAAGAGCGATTACCGTGATTCCCGTCTGATCACCCTGGTAGCTTCTCCTTCAGGACGGGTCTGGATTGGCACGGACAAAGGCTTGCTATACTCGGACGATTTGAACACCTGGAGCAAGATGACCATCCAGGATGGTTTGCTGACCAATGGTATTGCTGCTTTGCTGGTCGATCCTTTCGGCGCAGTGTGGGTCGGCGGCGGCTCCAATATTTCCGGCGGCGGCCTCTTGCACATTGTGCCCTGAGATGGCAAAATGGAGTTGGTGAATTGGATGTGATGGCAATCCTCCCCGCAGGCATTGCGGTCTGCGGGGAGGCGTGGTCGCAGGTGAGAATAGTCGAGGTCATAATGAGAAGAATACGATTGACTTGTATCCTCGTTTTGTTAGTGCTGGCTGCCTGCGCAAAAACCGGACCTTCTTTGCCAGCTGACCAGGTGGAGCCCGTTGTTGTTCAACCAGGTCAGGCAAGCACCCCCGCACTTGATGTAACCAGCGCCGGGCCGGTTGCAGTATCGCCTACGGCCACACCCATTCCGCTGCCGCCAACCGGCGATTGGCGCATTCTGCCCAGGACGGCACAGGCAATTGAGCAGTTGTATTCCAAAAGGCTTTCTCCATTCGGTGCAGTGTACAACATCGCCTGGTCGCCAGATGGCAGCATCCTGGCGGTGAGCGGCAAGGCGGGCGTGGTTCTTCTGGATGGGGAGACCTTCGAATTGCAACGCGAATTGCCCTCGGCTGCCCAGTCCGTTTCCCTGTCCTTTAGCAGCGATGGCCGCCATCTGGCCGCCTCTGGTTTTCAGTCCACTGTCCAGGTTTGGGATGTGGACAGCGGCAGAATGCTGCAGATCATCCCGGATGCTGGCGAAGAAGTATATTTCGCTCCCGACGGGAAAACGATTGCTGTGTCTCAGGAGGTCTATGAGATTTTTGATATTAACCAACCGGTGACCACGATCATCAAGCTGTTTGATGTGGACAGTGGACGGTTATTGAAAACCTTGACCAGCAAAACTTTGATCCCTGTTTGGCCTTCGGCCCTTTTGCCGGAAACCACAGGTGTCTTCTTTAGCGGCGACGGAACGAAACTGCAAGCAGTGAATATCCTCGGTGATGTACGAATCTGGGATGTGCCATCCGGCAATCTGCTGAACACGTCTGTCAACACTTACACCCGCGAACGGTTGAGCAATGGCCTGTGTTATACAGAGGGCAACCGGGGTAACCATTTCGTTTTGGGCTGCTATATTGGTTATCTGGACCCGCCCTGTATCGAACAAACGCCAGGCTGTGACCCGGTGGGTAAAATGCGTTATGAGATCGGTGTGTGGGATACGGCAAGAATCAATCGAATCAAGAATCACCTCATTCCTGATGCGCCAGGGTCTTTTTTGAATCTGGTATATGACCCGCAAAGCAGCAAGGTGGGTTTGTTATATATGGGGGAAATCGCCTTTTGGAATTTGCAGGATGCCAAAGCTGCGGAGAAAATAATCGCCAATGAAGATGTCGCTGCCTGGACCAATCGCCTGAAGACCTGTCGCGGCTGCGCTGTGCCCAATCTGGCATTCAAACCGGGCAGCAACGGGAATGTCCTGGCGGTGGCTTTCGAAGGCACGCTGGAATTGTGGGACGTGCAAAGCGAGACGAAGCTGCAATCCCTGACCACGGATACCCGCTTTATCAGCGCGGCAGCCCTGGGTGAGAAAGACGGGCAGACCGTGCTGGCGGCTGGCTTGTCTGACGGCAGGCTGATGCTGGTTGCCCTGGCGGACAACGTTCTTTTGCATGAAGATCAAGCTCATGCGGAAGCCATTCAGCATATGGCATTTTCATCGGGGGGAGAGGTTCTCTTGACCGCCGGTTCCGACCGGGTCATCAAGAGTTGGGATGCGAACCGCATGGAGGCATTCCAGGAATATCCGTTTGAGCCTGCTTTGGGGATGTACAGCCCCATTTACAAGTTTGCTGCTCACCCTGGTACGAACCTGCTGGCCATGAGTTCGCGCGACCAGGACAGCAGAAATCGGTCACTAACCCTCTATGAGGTTACCAGTGGCGGCCCGCGCCTGCAAATCGACACGACCGCTGGGCATTCAGCCCTCAGCCAGGACGGCAAATGGCTGGCCACCGGGGAAAAGAGCGTGGTTGTATGGGATGCGGCATCGGGTGAAATGCTGCGGGAATTCACATTCCCGCAAGTTGAGGAGTTGATGGACATTGCCATCAGCCCGGATGGCGGTTTTGTAGCTGCCAGCCAGGAGGATGATTTTCTGGTGTGGAATGTGAATAGCGGCGAGGCTTTTTCCCAACCTGCCGAAGGGCAGTCTGTGCCGGTCAGTCTGGCGTTCAGCCCAACTGGCTGCCTGCTGGCTATGGGTGACCGGGCCGGGGTTTTGTCTCTGCTGGACCTGGATACGCGCCAGATCATTCACCAGTGGCAGGCACATCAAGGCAGTGCCAAATATCTGGCTTTCAGTCAGGATGGACGCTTGCTGTTGAGCACTGGTAGTGATGGGGTTGTCCATATTTGGGGGCAGCCGGGAGCATTGCAGCTACCGGCCGGGGAAAACTCGGCCAAAGTGTGCAGCCTTGCTTCTGCACCTGTCAAACCTACCCCGGTCACGCCCACCTCGACCTTCACCGCCGCGCCGCCAACTGCCACACCCACCCCGGTTGCTTTCTATCGTTCCCTGTCGCTGACCGATCCGCAAATGGTGGGCAATGATGTGCGTGAAATGCAGCAGCGCCTGTACGCGCTGGGCTATGTGGAAGTCGGTACACCGGATGGGGTCTTTGGCAACATGACCGACCAGGCGGTCAGGCACTTCCAGGAGCGAAACAGCCTGGTCGTAGATGGTATTGTCGGCCCGATCACCTGGAATTTGTTGTTCAGTGAGGCTGCCCTGCGCCGTTGAAGCTTACTCCAATGCTGCCTGAAAAACCAGCCCTGGCCAAAGCCAGGGCTGGTTGCTCATGACGCAGTAAAAAAAGATTCTGGCAGCTATTGGTTGATATAATCCAGCCAGCCCGTCGAGAGGGGGTGTTGCCCGTTGATCACTTGCTGGAAGGCCTGCTGGATGGCACGCGTCACCGGCCCGGCCTTGCCGCTGCCGATTTGCCGGTAGTCGATCTCGCGCACCGGCACGCATTCGGCGGCTGTGCCGCACATGAAGACCTCATCGGCCACATAGAGTTGATCGCGTACGATGGGCTGCTCAACCACTTCGTAGCCCAGACCCTGCGCCAGGCTGATGATGGCATCCCGGGTGATGCCTTCCAGAATGGCAGCCGTATGAGTCGTGTAGAGTTTTCCCTTGCGAACCAGGAAAAGGTTTTCGCCGGTACATTCGGCCACATAGCCTTGCGGATCAAGCATGATCGCCTCTTCAAACCCGGCACGCACCGATTCGGCCTTGGCCAGCATGCTGTTGACATAATTGCCGGCAGCCTTGGATTTGGTCATCATGACATTGGGGTGATGGCGGGTGAAGGAGGAAACATTGACGCGTACCCCATTGATCAATGATTCTTCACCCAGCATGCTGCCCCATTCCCAGGCGGCAATGCCCACGTGGGCTTGCCCCAGATCGCAGTTCAGGCCCATGCTGGGCGAGACCAGGTAGACCAGCGGGCGGATGTAGCAGGCTTCAAAGCCATTGCTGGCCACGGTCTGGCGGGCGGCTGCCATTAATTCATCCGTGCTGTAGGGTAATTTTTGGAAGCCCATGATATGAGCCGATTCAGCCAGACGCTGCATGTGCTCGCGATTGCGGAAAATGGCTGGTCCCTGGCCGGTCTTGTAACAGCGGATGCCTTCAAAGCAGGCAAAGCCATAGTGCAGGGCGGGATTCAGGAAAGGTACTGTCGCTTTCTCATACGCCACCAATTCACCATTCATCCACACATATTTTGATTCAATTCCCATTTTGCATTTGTCCTTTTGCTTGTTGTTTTGATCTTATAAGTTAGAGTGCTGATACGACCAGATCGGTGATCTGGCTTGTGCCCAGCTTGCCACCCAGATCCACGGTACGGTGTCCGGCTGCCAGCACGCGTTGCACGGCGGCTTCCACCCGGGCGGCTTCGTCTGGCAGGTGCAGGGAGTAGCGCAGCATCAGGGCTGCACTCAGGATTGTGCCCAGTGGGTTGGCAATGCCTTTGCCAGCGATGTCGGGAGCAGAACCGTGGATGGGTTCGTATAATCCCGGGCCGCCCTGACCCAAAGAGGCGGAGGGCAGCAGACCCATCGAGCCGCTCAAAACCGAGGCCTCATCGGTCAGGATGTCGCCGAACATGTTGCTGGTCACCAGCACGTCAATGCTGGCAGGATTCTGGATCAGACGCATGGCGGCGGTGTCGACCAACATGTTTTCCAGGGCAATCTGCGGGTGGTTGGCGGCCACTTCGCCGGTCACTTGCCGCCACAGGCGCGAGCATTCCAGTACATTGGCCTTGTCCACCGAGGTGACCTTCTTGCGGCGGCCTTCGGCTAACTGGAAGGCCAGTTCCACCACCCGGCGGATCTCGTTTTCATTGTAGCGCATTGTGTCGACCGCAGTGCGAACGCCGTCAACTAGCGAACGGCCTTTGGGCTCGCCAAAATACAGGCCGCCGGTTAATTCGCGCACCACCAGCAGGTCAACCCCGGCCAGTTTTTCGGGTTTCAACGGTGAAGCTTCCATCAGCTGCGGGTACACGCTCACCGGACGCAGGTTGGCGAATACATCCAGGGCCTTGCGCAGCTTGAGCAGACCCTGTTCGGGGCGCACAGCCGCGTTGGGGTCATCCCATTTGGGGCCGCCCACTGCGCCCAGCAGGACGGCATTCGCCCGCTGACAGACCTGGATGGTCTCATCGCTCAGGGCAGTGCCATAGGCATCAATGGCGCAGCCGCCGATCAATTGTTCTTCAAAAACAAAGTTGTGGCCGCAAATTTCTCCCAGTTCGTTCAGGACGCGCACCGCGGCTGAGATGACTTCCGGTCCGATGCCGTCACCGGGTAAAAGGGCAATTCTGACTTGCATGGTTGAATGTCTCCTGTGTGCGAAGGTTTGGCGGGTGAGTCTTAATTGACTACCATCAGGCCATATTCAAAGGAATCGGCCAGAGCCCGCCAACTGGCTTCGATGATGTTGGTGCTGGCGCCAACTGTGCTCCAGCGTTTGTTGCCATTCTGGGTATCGATCAGTACGCGGGTGATGGCATTGGTGCCATTGTTGCTGTCCAGGATGCGTACTTTGTAATCGGCCAGGTGGAATTTCTCTATAACCGGGTAATGATTGATCAAGGCTTTGCGCAGGGCCTGGTCCAGGGCGCTGACCGGGCCATTGCCTTCGGCGGCAGTGTGCAGTACTTCGCTATTGACCTGCACCTTGACCGTGGCCTCGGCAAAGGTGCCCCGCCCCTGACGGTGTTCCACGTTGACAAAAAAGTCGAGCATTTCAAAGGGCGGCTGATAATCGGGCTGCTGGCGGTTGAGCAGCAGGGCCACCGAGGCTTCAGCGGCTTCGAAAGAGAAGCCGCGCGCTTCCATTTCCTTAATTTCTTTCAACACCGCAGAAACGTCCTTGTTTTGTACATTCCCCATCCCGTAATCTTCGGCCTTGCTGAGCAGGTTGCTCTGGCCGGAGAGTTCAGACACCAGAATGACCATCTGGTTGCCCACCAGCTCTGGTGTAATGTGCTGGTAGGAGGTGGGTGCGCGGCGCATGGCCGAGACGTGAATGCCGCCCTTGTGGGCGAAGGCGGCTTTGCCCACAAATGGCTGGTGTTCATCCGGGCGCAAATTGGCGATCTCGCTGACAAAGCGCGAGACCTCTGCCAGGTGCGTCAGATGTCCCTCTGGCAGACAGTCCAGGCCCAGTTTCAATGACAGGTTGGGGATGACCGCGCACAGGTCGGCATTTCCGCAGCGTTCGCCATAGCCATTGATCGTGCCCTGCACCTGGATGCAGCCTGCCTTGACCGCCGCCACCGAATTGGCTACGGCCATGCCCCCGTCATTATGGGCGTGGATGCCCAATGGGGTGCCCGGCAGGGTGGATTGCACATCCCGCAGGGCAGTGAGGATCTCCTCCGGCAGGCAGCCGCCGTTGGTATCGCACAGCACCAGGGTTTCCGCACCGCCGCGTTGGGCGGAGGCCAGGGTCTGCAGGGCATAAGCAGGGTCGGCTTTGTAGCCGTCGAAGAAATGTTCTGCGTCGTAGATCACATAGCGCCCCTGGGCCCTGAGAAAAGCCACACTTTCTTCGATCATGCGCAGGTTTTCTTCCAGAGTGGTGTGCATGACCTCGGTCACGTGCAGGGTCCAGGTTTTGCCGAAGATGGTGCATACCGGCGCACCCGATTCTACCAGGGCGACCAGGTTGGGGTCTGCCTCCGGGGTAGTGCCGGCCCGGCGGGTGGAGCCAAAGGCGGCGATACGGGCATGCTGCCATTCTTCCTGTTGTGCCCGCTGGAAGAAAGCTACGTCTTTAGGATTGGATCCCGGCCAGCCGCCTTCAATAAAGTCCACACCAAATTGATCCAGTTTGCGGGCAATACGCAGCTTGTCTTCACAGGACAGGGAAATGCCTTTGCGTTGTGTACCGTCTCTCAGGGTGGTGTCATAGATCTGGATCATGGTTGTGTCCTTTATCGCTAAATCATTGATTATTGGCTGCCAGGGTTAAGACCCGGCAGCCACAGTAAGGGGAAGCTGCTGTTCGTAGCGGGCGATCTGGTCGGCGAAAGACAGCAGGTAGCCAAGTTGATCGGTGCCTTGCATCAGGCAGGTACGGGCAAAGCTGTCCACTGTAAAGGCAGCTTGCAAGCCATCCGGCAGGCGCACAGTCTGGTTGAGCAGATCAACGGTGATCTCCAGGGCGGGGTTTTGCGTCCGTGCCTCCAGCAGGGTTTGATGGGTTTCTCCATCCAGCACCACTGGCAGCAGGCCGTTCTTAAGGGCATTGTTGTAGAAGATGTCGGCGAAGGAGGTGGCCAGAATGGCGCGGAAACCAAACCCGGTCAAAGCCCAGGGGGCGTGCTCGCGGGACGAGCCGCAGCCAAAGTTGTTGCCGGCCAGCAGAATGCGGGCTCCCTGGTTTTCAGGCAGGTTGAGCGGAAAATCCGCTTTGGGGTTGCCGTCGGCTGTATAGCGCCAGTCAGAAAACAGGTTTTGGGCCAGACCCTGCTTGTCCGTAACCTTGAGGAAGCGGGCCGGGATGATCTGGTCTGTGTCGATATCATTGACCGGCAGTGGTACCAGGCGTGAGGTAAGGGTGGTGAATTTATCCATGAGGTTTGTCTCCGTGGTTCACACCAACAACGAGCGAGGATCGCTCACCTGGCCGGTTACCGCCGCTGCTGCGGCTGTCCAGGGGCTGGCGAGCAGGGTCCTGCCGCCCTTGCCCTGCCGGCCTTCAAAGTTGCGGTTGCTGGTGCTGACAGCCACCTGGCCGGGGTCGATCTGGTCACCGTTCATGGCAATGCACATGCTGCAACCTGGCTCACGCCATTCGGCGCCGGCACTGCGGAAGATTTCGTGCAGACCTTCGGCTTCTGCGGCACGTTTGACGGCCTGTGAACCGGGCACGACCAGTACCCGCATGCCCTTGGCAACCGAGCGGTATTTGAAGATCTGTGCTGCCTGGCGCAAGTCGCTCAGCCGGCCATTGGTGCAGCTTCCGATGAAGACCACATCCACCGGGTGGCCAAGCAGGGGCTGATTGGGGGTCAAGCCCATATAGGTCAGGGCTTTTTGCAATGCCTGGCGCTGGTTGGGGTCGGCCATTGTTTGCGGGTCGGGAACGCAGCCGTCGATGGGCATGCCCATGCCAGGGTTGGTACCAAAGGTGATCATGGGGGCCAGCTGGTTGAGATTGATCGTGACTACTTTGTCATAAGCTGCCCCGGGGTCGGAGGATAGCGAACGCCAATTTCGCATAGCCGAATCCCAGTCTGCGCCTTGTGGGGCATACTTGCGGCCTTTCAGGTAGGCAAAGGTGGTCTCGTCCGCGGCCACCATGCCAGCACGTGCCCCGCATTCAATGGACATGTTGCAGATGGTCATGCGGCTTTCCATATCCATGTTGCGGATGGCTTCGCCGGTATATTCGATCACGTGGCCGGTGCCGCCGTCCACCCCGATCTGCTGGATGACGCCCAGGATGAGGTCTTTGGCAGAAACGCCTGGCTGCGGCTGGCCGTCGAAATGAACTTCCATGGTTCTTGGCGGGTGTTGCAGCAGGCACTGACTGGCCAATACATGCTCCACCTCGCTGGTGCCGATGCCAAAGGCCAGTGCTCCGAATGCACCATGGGTGGCGGTGTGGCTGTCGCCGCACACAATGGTCATGCCAGGCTGGGTCAGGCCCAGCTCAGGGCCTATCACATGCACGATGCCCTGATCCTGGTGGTCAATGCCCAGGCAGCGCACATCAAATTCCTGGCAGTTGGTTTCCAGTTGTGCGATCTGGGCGCGGCTCATCTCGTCTGCTGCCGACAGCCGTCCCAGCGGATCATTCGGGGCGGGGGTGAGGGTGGGTATGGCATGGTCAACGGTGGCCACTGTGCGCTCTGGACGGCGCACGCGCAAGCCGCGCTGCCTCAACCCACTGAAGGCTTGCGGTGAGGTGACTTCATGCACCAAGTGCAGGTCAATGTACAGGATGGCTGGGGCGCCAGGTTGGTGGATGACCACATGGCGCTCCCAGATCTTCTCGAAAAGGGTCTTGGATTTGGCTTCCATGATACTCCCGCGGTTGGTGGAACCGGCTTAATCGTTCAGGTTGGACATATCCCATTGGCCAGGAACGGTATTGGTCTTGGGAAAGGTTTCCATTTTGGGTGCGGCGTCACAATCCAGGGCGGCCAGTTTTTGGCTGTTGGGATGATGGTGCCCGTTGTTGGAAGGGCCATCCAGGTCGCTGCAATCCCATCCGGAAGGGATGGTGTTCAGTTTGGGGAACTTCTGTGGTTGATAACCAGCATTGTCAGTCATTTTTTCTTCTCCTTTTATTCAATGATTGCGAAATTTATGCGTTGGGCACTTCAACCCCGGTGGCAACCAGCAGCTTGTTGAGGGCAGAAAGATAGGCTTTGGCGCTGGCCACCACAATATCGGTATCGGCGCCATACCCGCCAAAGGTGCGCGGCTGGGCAGCTTCGCGCTGGGCAGTCAGGCGTTGCTGCCGGGTATCGGCAATGCGTACTGTGACCTCGCCGAGGGCGTCAATGCCTTCGGTGATGGCATGGATGGAAAATTCCACCAGTTTGCTGGGCGCCTGGATGATCTGGTCCATGGCGTTGTAGGCTGCGTCCACCGGGCCGGTGCCGATGGCAGCATGTACATGGCGCTGCTCGTCCGGGCCGATCAGGCGCACGGTGGCGGTGGGCATGCCCATCGTGCCGCAGGCCACTTGCAGGCCGTCCAGGCGGTAGATCTCGCGCGGCTGGTAGAGTTCATCCGAGATGAGGGCTTCCAGATCGGCATCCGCAATTTCCTTTTTCTTGTCGGCCAGTTTCTTGAAGCGTTCGAATATCTGCACCAGTTCCTCGTCCTTGAGGTCGTAGCCCAGTTCCGCCAGGCGGGTTTTCAGGGCGTGGCGGCCGGAATGCTTGCCCAATACCAGGCGGCTTTGTTTGACACCCACCGTTTCGGGACGCATAATCTCGTAGGTCTGCTGGTGCTTGAGCATGCCGTCCTGATGGATGCCAGCTTCGTGGGCAAAGGCATTCGCCCCGACAATGGCTTTGTTGGGCTGCACCAGGATGCCGGTGTAGTTGCTGACCAGCTTGCTGATATGCATGATCTGGGTGGTGTCGATATTGGTCTCCAGGCCAAAGACCGGGCGGCGGGTATGCAGGGTCATGACCACTTCTTCCAAAGAGGTGTTGCCAGCCCGTTCACCGATGCCATTGACAGTCACTTCCACCTGGCGTGCACCGGCTTTGATGCCAGCCAGGGCATTGGCTGTAGCCAATCCCAGGTCGTTATGGCAGTGCACCGAGACCACACAATTCTCGATGCCCTTGACGTTCTGCATGATGCCGCTGATCAGCTCGCCGAATTCGTCCGGGGTTTGGTAGCCGACCGTGTCGGGGATGTTTAGGGTGGTGGCGCCGGCAGCCACTACTGCCGAGAGAATATGGTACAGGAACTCCGGCTCGCTGCGCCCGGCATCTTCCGGGCTGAACTCGATATCATCACACAGGCTGCGGGCGAAGGTTACCATCTCCTGGGCCTTCTTCACCACCTGTTCCGGCTCCATTTGCAGCTTGTGCTGCATGTGGATGGGCGAGGTGGCGATGAAGGTGTGGATGCGCGGCCGGGCGGCCGGGCTGACCGCCTG
This sequence comes from Anaerolineales bacterium, assembly GCA_020060485.1. The sequence continues at coordinate 33,076 of JAGVAB010000158.1, read as the reverse complement.
CCATGCTTTTTCGATATCACCGCGGGTGGCACGCGCCAGACCGCAAATGATGGGCGGCTGATTGCCATTGTGGGATTGACCAACCTCCAGGGCGATGCGGCGCACGGCTTCAAGGTCGTCCGGCGAAGCGGCAGGAAAGCCGGCTTCAATCACATCCACGCCAAGTTTGGCGAGGGAGCGGGCGACTTCCAGTTTTTCAGATGAAGTCAGGGTTGCGCCGGGGGACTGCTCCCCATCGCGTAAGGTCGTGTCAAAGATTCGGACGGTTTGGTTCATTATTCTCACCTTGAGGTATAAAGTTTGGTTTGTTGATGACTACTGTTTCCAGTTTTCAGGGCGTAGCGAGCGCACCACAGCGCCAGCCTGCCAGATTTCCGATTCGTGGATGGCTTTCAATTCTGCATCCAGTTTTTGCTTGTAGTCCGGGGCGCTGTTGGCGGCCAGGGTGATGCGGGTTTCCTCGCCGGAGACCACGCTTTGGTACAGTGCATCGAATACCGGGGCAGTGGCATCGCGGAAGCGGTCCTTCCAGTCCAGGGCGCCGCGTTGGGCAGTGGTGCTGCAACTGGCATACATCCAGTCCATGCCGTTCTGGGCCACCAGGCGGATCAGGCTCTGAGTCAGTTCTTCCACTGTCTCGTTGAAAGCCTCGCTGGGGCTGTGGCCGTTCTTGCGCAGCACGTTGTATTGGGCTTCCATGATCCCGGCTAGGGCGCCCATCAGCACACCGCGTTCTCCGGTCAGGTCGCTGTGCACTTCGTTGGCAAAGGTGGTGGGGAAGAGGTAGCCGGAGCCAATCGCCACACCGGCCGCCAGGGTGCGCTCGGTGGCGCGGCCGGTATAATCCTGGAAGATGGCAAAGCTGCTGTTGATACCGCTGCCATCCAGGAAATTGGCCCGCACACTGCGCCCGGAGCCTTTGGGGGCCACCAGGATCACGTCCACATCTGCCGGTGGAATCACGCCAGTCTGTTCTTTGAAAACGATCGAGAAGCCATGTGAGAAGTACAGGGCATCACCGGGCTTCAGGCAGGCCTTGACCTCCGGCCAGAGCAGTTTCTGCCCGGCATCCGAGACGAGGTACTGGATCATGGTGCCGCGCTGGGCGGCCTCGGTGAGCGAGAACAGGGTCTCGCCTGGCACCCAGCCATCTTCGATTGCCTTGTCCCAACTGGGGGTGCCCGAGCGCTGGCCAACAATCACGTTGATGCCGTTGTCGCGCATATTGAGCGCCTGGGCGGGGCCTTGCACGCCATAGCCCAAAACGGCTACCACTTCGTCTTTCAGGGTCTCGCGGGCTTTTTCCAGAGGGAACTCATCCCGGGTCACCACTTCTTCTTCCACGCCGCCAAATACTAACTTTGCCATTTTTTCTCCTTTGATTTCTTGCTGTGATGAGTTTGTTTTGTTTAGACTGCGATGCTGGCTTTTTGCTGATTCATGACAGACAGGGCGGATGAACCGCGCGCCATGGCGATCACGCCAGTGCGTACCATTTCGATGATCCCGAATGGGCGCAGCACATCGACAAAGCTGTCAATTTTGTCTTCTGCGCCAGTAATCTCGATGATCAACGAATCGTTGGCCACGTCCACGATGCGCGCCCGGAAGATCTCCACCAACTGCATGATCTCCATGCGGTGCTGTTCATTGGCGCTCACCTTGATCATGGCCAAATTGCGCATCATGGTGGTTTCGTGGGTCAGGTCGTCCACCTGGATCACGTTGACCAGCTTGTAGAGATACTGGATCAAGCGCTCGATGTTCTGCGGGGTACTGTCGACCACGATGGTCATGCGCGAGACATTCGGCAGTTCGCTGTGGCCCACGGTCAGGGACTCGATGTTGAAACCGCGCCGCCGGAAAAGGGACGCCACACGGTTCAAAACACCGGGCCGGTCTTCGACTAAAGTTACAAGTGTGTGCTGCATGTTTCCTCCTTATGAATAACGAGACAAAGGTCAAAATATTTCAGGATTGTTCGGGCAGGGGACGGCGGATCATCTTATCCAGATCGGCCCCGGCTGAGACCATGGGATATACGTTGTCTTCTTCTTCCACCCGGAAATCGATCACCACGGTGCCCGGGTCTTGATGCGCCTGGCGGATGGCATCTTCAATTTCATCGCGCCGGGTCACGCGGATACCTGTCAAACCATGGGCTTCGGCGATCTTGACGAAGTCCGGGCCGCGCATGGGCGTGGCGTTGTAGCGCCGGCTGTAAAAGAGATCCTGCCACTGGCGTACCATGCCCAGATAGCCATTGTTGATTACGGCTACATTCACCTTGAGGCCTTCCTGGGCGGCGGTGGAAAGCTCCGCCTGGGTCATCTGGAAGCCGCCGTCGCCGGCGATCACCCACACATCGGCTTCGGGGCGGCCGCGTTTGGCTCCCAGAGCTGCCGGCAGGCCAAAGCCCATGGTGCCCAATCCGCCGGAAGTGATCAGGGTGTTTGGCTCTTCATGGCTGTAATATTGGGCGGTCCACATTTGGTGCTGGCCCACGTCGGTAACAACCAGCGCCTTGCCGCCAGTGTGCTTCCAAATATCATGGATCACATGGGCAGCGTGCAGTTTGCCATTGTCCGGCCAGTTCAGGATGTCTCGCTGGGCAGTTTCCTGGCGTTCGGCATTGATTTTTTCCAGCCAAGGACGGTGATCGGCAGATTCCAGGTGCGGCAGCAACTGGTTCAGGGTATCTTTCAGATCGCCAATCAAGGACAGGTTGACCTTGACATTTTTGTTGATCTCGGAAGGGTCGATGTCAAAATGGATCTTGCGGGCGTTGGGGGCATAGGTGGCCATGTTGCCGGTCACCCGGTCATCAAAGCGCATGCCCATGGCCAGCAGCAGGTCAGCTTCCTGAATTGCCTGGTTGACCCATGCTTCGCCGTGCATGCCCATCATGCCCAAGTACAGGGGGTTGCTGGCAGGGGCGCTGCCAATGCCCAGCAGGGTGGCGGCGATCGGCGTTTGGGTGCTTTCGGCCAGTTTCAGCATCTCCTGCATGGCTCCGCTTCGCATCACACCCGCGCCGGCCAGGATCAGAGGCCTTTCGGCTTCGGCGATCATGGCGGCAGCTTGTTTCAGGTTGGCTTCATTTGGACTGAAATCTGGCCGGTAGCCGGGCAGCTGGATGGGGCTGTCATCGTATTCCCAATCCAGCTCGGCCATCTGGGCGTCCTTGGTGATGTCGATCAGCACCGGGCCAGGGCGGCCAGAGCGTGCCAGGTAAAATGCCTCGCGCACGGTCTCGTTGATCTCTTCCACACTGGATACCAGATAATTGTGCTTGGTGATGGGCAGAGTGATGCCAGTCACGTCTGTTTCCTGGAAGGCGTCATAACCGATGAACCAGCTTTGCACCTGACCGGTAATGCAGACTATGGGTGAAGAATCCATAAAAGCTGTGGCAATTCCGGTCACCAGGTTGGTGGCGCCAGGGCCGGAGGTGGCCAGGGCCACGCCGACCTTGCCGGTGGCACGTGCATAGCCGTCTGCCATGTGGGCGGCGCCTTGCTCATGGCGCACCAGGATGTGGTGGATGGGAAATTCGCTCATGGCATCATAAATGGGCAGGGTGCTGCCGCCCGGAAAACCAAAGATCGTATCTACACCTTCACGCAGGATACATTCCCATAAAATTTGTGCGCCGTTTCTTTTCATTCTGCCTCCAGATCGTGTCAAAAATAAGTGCAATGGATAAAAGGTGATTAATCTGTGCGTAAAACCGCGCCAGTATCGGCACTTTGTACCATACGGGCGTAGCGGCGCAGCCAGCGGCTGGTGGTGAGCGGTTCAAAAGGCGGCAATGCGTCCAGACGTTGGGCGATTTCCTCTTCTGACAGGCGCACATTCAGCGAGCGCTTGCTGAAATTAATGTCGATCACGTCGCCGGGCTGCAGGGCCGCGATCGGGCCGCGGGCCGCGGCTTCGGGCGAAACATGACCAATGCAGGCGCCGCGCGTGCCGCCAGAGAAACGCCCGTCGGTGATCAAGGCCACCTTGTCGCCCAGGCCCATGCCCATGATGGCCGAGGTGGGGCTGAGCATTTCCTGCATGCCAGGGCCGCCGCTGGGACCTTCATAGCGGATGACGACCACTTCTCCGGCTTGCACTTCGCCAGCCATGATGCCTGCCAGAGCGCTGTCCTGTGATTCATAGATGTGGGCCGGGCCGCTGAAGGTGTCCATACCGGCAGCCACGCCGCCAGTCTTGACCACTGACCCGCAGGGCGCCAGGTTGCCGAACAGGATCGCCAGCCCGCCGCGGGCTGAATGGGCGGTTTCAACGCTGCGAATCACATCATGATCCTTGATTTCTGCACTGGCGATGTTTTCGCCCAGGGTTTTGCCACTTACGGTGGGGCGGTTGACGTGCAGCACACCGCTGGAGCGATGCAGTTCGTTCATGATGGCGGGAATGCCGCCGGCGCGGTGTACATCTTCCATGTGCCATTTGCCAGACGGGCTGACCTTGCATAGGTGCGGAACCCGGTCGGCAATGGCATTGATGCGTTCCAGCGGGTAATTCACACTGGCCTCATTGGCAATTGCCAGGGTATGCAGGACGGTATTGGTTGAGCCGCCCATGGCCATATCAAGGGCAAAGGCATCATCCAGGGCTTGCTGGGTTACGATTTGACGGGGGGTGAGATTGGTTTTGATCAGGGAGAAGATCTGGCGGGCGGCTTCTTGAGCCAGGGCGTTGCGTTCGGGGGTATCGGCCAGGGCGCTGCCGTTGTAGGGCAGGGCCATGCCCAGGGCTTCACACAGGCAGTTCATGCTGTTGGCAGTGAACATACCTGAACATGAGCCGCAAGAAGGGCAGGCGTAGTCCTCGATCAATTTCAGCCGTTCGGCGCTCATCTTGCCGGATTGATAAGCCCCCAGCCCCTCAAAGACCGAGATCAGGTCCACCACTTCTCCGTCCGGCAGACGCCCGGCGGGCATCGGCCCGCCAGAAACAAAGATGGTAGGGATGTCCAGGCGCATCGCTGCCATCAACATGCCGGGTACGATCTTGTCGCAGTTGGGGATGCAGACCATGCCATCGAACTGGTGGGCCTGGATCATGGTTTCCACTGAGTCGGCAATCAATTCACGCGAGGGCAGCGAATATTTCATACCGGCGTGCCCCATAGCGATGCCATCATCTACAGCGATAGTATTGAATTCAAAGGGCACGCCGCCGTTGGCACGGATGGCTTCCTTGATCTGCTTTCCAAAGGATTGCAGATGGACATGTCCTGGGACGATATCCACGTAGGAATTGACCACGGCGATGAAGGGTTTACTCATGTCAGCGTCGCTGACCCCGACAGCCTTGAGCAGGGAGCGGTGAGGTGAACGTTCAATTCCTTTTTTGATCTGGTCAGATCGCACGATATTTTTCCTCCAATTGCAGATTGATAAAAAAAGCCACCCAACATGGTTGGGTGGCTTTGCTTTCCTTGACCTTCTGGTGCTGTTTATGTTTCGTTCCAGCTCCTGCTCAACCTCCCAACCCTAATCAGGTCCTCAATAAGAACGAGGACCAAAATAATAATGACGATAAGGGAGAGGAAGCTGTTGAATGTAGCGGACATTTTTTGGTTTTCTTTATCCTGATGATTTTACAAAAAAGCAATCTCCGACTGCATTTTGGGGAGAGTGCTTCACCTGAACAAATTCATTCGAGGCGGGCAACAGTATGACAATACATACCTCTGATTTTTTATATTTGTTTGATTATACGGATTTTGATTGATTTGTCAATGAGGAATGTTGAAAAAATGGTTAATATTTTGTAAATAGATCGTTTTTGCCCTGCATAGAGGAAAAACCATGATAAATGTTTCACCCCGGACAAAGCCCGGGGTGAAACTGCTCTTCTGGTTGGAAAAGTAAACTTCTGAATTAGACGATAGCCACGTTTACGGCCTGGGGGCCTTTGGGGCTTTTTTTGTTGCACGGGTTGCTTGTTGTCAGATGAACTTATCCTTAATTCTCTGGTGAAGCGGGTGACGGGATGGATTGCACCCATTGGCCTTCTCCGCCGGCTTCTTCCAGACGAGTTCTCAACTCCACAGTTACCCCTTCCAACTTGTGGGTGGTATCAAAATATGCCCACTTGGAGCCGACATGGACACCAGTGCCGCTGGCTATGTTCTCTATCCCGTCTCTAATCAGCGTTTCTACTCCTTTTTCAAAACCGGGTATGGTCAGACGAAAATGATGCAAACCCGGTCCATGATCACGCAGAAAATCGCTGTAGATGTTTTGACCCTCCAAGGGTTGAACGATCTCAAGTTGAATTTTACCCACAGTGACGAAGGCTAAAAGCAGGCGGAAGTTCGCCGGTTGACCATGGTAGGTAGCTTGAGGGTCAACCCCTTCTAGTGGCCATTCGAAAATGCGAAACGGTCCAATGCCAAACAGGCGGGCAAGTTCCTGTGTGAAGGCATGCAGATCATTCACCACAATCCCAATCTGGTCTAGATCTGCGTTGTTAATCAAGGATGGTGTATCTGTCATGTGCACCTCTGGTCGTGTAAATTACAACCGCGCCCGGATTTCATCGGTGGCATAATTGATCGGTATTCCTTTTTCTTTCTTTTCAATGAAGGCGAAGACAACCTTCCGCACTGCCGCAGCGATATCGTCGAGGTCTTGTTTTTCCAGTAATGGATGGACGCTGGCAAGCCAGAAGACCTCTTCACATGCTGTTTCGGCATTAGGACACAGCCCTTTGTAATAATTTACCTCGCCTTCATACCACGGGCATTCAAATGGGCATTTTGTACCGCCATAACCGATCTTATCGACAAATAACGGTTCAAGATGCTGCGGGATCATCCAACGGGTGGTGCTGAGGTAGTTCAGAGAATAGGTACCTTCGGCAGCTAAGGCAATCCCAAAATTGAGCATGTCGGTCCCCAAAATTTCTGGCAACAGGCGGATCAAGAAGTAGAAATAGACCCGCTCTCCATACGACTGGTCATGAGGCAGAACGATGCCGGGAACATCCGCTAGCAGCGACCGGAGATACTCAGCATTTTCAGTGCGTTTATGGATCATATCCCAGGCTCGTTTCACCTGTTGTATGCCAATAGCAGCCTGCATGTTCGTGATGCGGTAGTTGGTGCAGGGCAATCCCCAGTGATATTTGGATGCCGGACCAAGAGATTTTTTGCGGGCAAAGTCTTGGAAGCCCCACATTTTCTCATACAGATCGGTGTTATTTGTGATGACGAAACCACCCTCACCAGTGTTGATGATCTTGCCGGTGATGGAGCTAAATACCCCCACATCACCGATTGTCCCCACCATCTTGCCTTTGTATTTAGCGCCAAGCGATTGGCAGGCATCCTCCAAAACCCACAAATTGTGTTTGCGGGCCAGCTCCATGATCGGATCCATATCCACCAGGGTACCGGAAATGGTCACCGGGATGATGGCTTTGGTACGCGGAGTGATGCGCCGGGCAATGTCTTCCGGGTCAAGTGTCAGAGTAACCGGATCGATATCAGCAAAGATAGGGATGGCGTTTTGTTCCAATACAGCCGTGTCGGAAGCAACAAAAGTGTACGGCGGGACAATCACCTCATCTCCAGGCCCTATCCCGAATGCAGCCAAAGCGATGTGCAAAGCGGAAGTGCCACTTGAAACAGCGATGGCATGTTTAACGCCGAACCACTCTGCAAGGACGCGCTCATATTCTACAGCGGCCTCTGCACGGCGAAGTTTCTTGTTGCGTGCAACTTCCATGAGGGCGTCAAGCTCTTCCTGTTCGAAGACGTCGGTTTCGATAATTGGCGCTCGAGTGCGTACCGGTGTTCCACCATCGATTGCAAGTTTTTCCATGACATTTTCTCCTTTAATGCAACATTTATCAATCCATAGTTGTATGACAACTAACATCAGGGTTTTAGATAGCAATAGTATAGCAATTAGAAATTGTCATGTCAAGGCCTGTATATTTTTACGAAATACAGAAATATCGCTAGAAATTAGTTGGTTATTGACAAAAATATTGTTTTTGGTTAATATAATTACAAATTAGATGTCATACCTCTTACGGGAAAATCATGGACTTTTCGGCCATACTTGAACCGAATAATCAATGGACCAAAGATGCTCAAGAAGGTACACTTTTAGTCCAACGGGTGATTGATTATCTGCGCAAAAAGATCATGGACGGCGACCTGCCTCCAGAAACCCAACTACCCAATGAGCCTGACCTGGCTGCTTATCTCAACATAAGCCGCTCCACAGTTCGTTCAGCTTTGGCCATTTTGGAGCAAGGGGGGTTCATCCAGCGCCGGTGGGGGGTGGGTACTTTTGTAACAAAGAACCCGCCTACCTACAACAACTTGAGTCTTAACTCCGGTGTCACACAAATGATCCGCTCTTCCGGGGCAGAACCAGGCTGTTCAGAATTATTGATAACCACTCGGCCGGCGAGCGAACGGGTGTCAGCTCAACTTTCAATCGAATTGGGGACTCCAACCCTGGTAATCGAGCGTGTTAGGTTGGCTAATGATCATCGAGCGGTCTTTACCGTGGACGTCATGCCTCTCAGCCTATTTCATTCACCCAGTGGTGATATTCCTCTGGAAGAATTAGAAAATCATATCCAAGAGCAACAATCGGTCTACGGTTTCCTGCGACAGAAACTTTCGCTGGAAATACACCATGGCATTGCCTGGATTAGCCCTCTTTCTGCTGAACAGTACATCGCCGATAAGCTTCAAATTTGCGTTGGCAGCAATATTCTGCACATTGAACAGGTGGATTTTGATTTTAACGAAGAACCGGTGGCGTTGTCTGACGAATATTACGTGTCGGATGACTTCAGATTTTATATTTATCGATCGAATCAGGGAGTTTAATAATGGGCATTGATTCTAATGATAGAAAAGATGGGGAGTTAGCGGGAAAGGTAGCCTTGATCACTGGCGCTGCTTCTGGAATTGGCATGGCGATTACCCGCCGATTCCTGAAAGAGAAAGCGTTGGTGGCCATGGTGGATATGAATATCGAGAAGTTAAATCAAACCCGTGCTGAACTTCTGCAAGTGGATGCATCTGCACAGGTCTTGCCAGTGCCTTGCGACATTACAAACGAAGCAGATGTTGTATCGGCCATAAAAACCATCGCTGAACACTTTGGCAGGTTGAACATCGCAGTGAATAATGCTGGCGTATCGGTTAGCGTCCCTTCCGACGAGTGCACCCTGGAGCAGTGGAACTGGGTGATGAACGTCAACTGCACTGGAAGTTTTCTGATCTCCCGTGAAGCAATTAAGGTATTCAAAAACCAGCCTGATGGCGGGACATTGGTTTTTATCAACAGCGATAATTCTCTCAAACCTAGCAAGCACTTTCTTGCCTACAATTCTTCGAAGGCAGCACAGTTGCAGATGGCCCGCACCATTGCCAATGAGTTCGGGCAATATCACATTCGCGCCAACAGTATTCTACCTGGAGCGGTCTTCGGGGGCAGTAATATGTGGACAGCGGAGCTGCGGACTGCCCGGGCGCACATCCATGGTTTTGATCCTGAATTATTGGAAGAAGAGTATAAGAAAAATAATGCATTGGGTGTAATTATCGACCCCAGTGAAATAGCAGAACTGGCCGTCTTTCTCGCCAGCGACCGTTCAGCCAAAATGACTGGCAATGCCCTTGTCATTGATGGCGGCGGTTTAGGCGGATACGTGCGATAAACTCAAACACTTGGTCTTCCTCCGGGAAGGCTAGAGAATTAACGAAAGGACAAAAAGTATGATGCTTGAAAAATTGCGCCAGGAAGTCTATGAATCTCTATTGGAACTGCCCAAAAATCGTCTGGTGACGATGCACAGTGGGACAGTCAGCGGCCGTGACCCCGATACTGGCTATATCGTGATCAAACCCACCGGTTTTCGCTACGACCGTTTGACACCTTCCGATCTGTTGGTAATGGACTGCAATGGAAAAATACTGGAGGGTACTTTGCGACCCTCCAGCGATACCGAAACTCACTTGTATCTGTACCAGAAGCGATCGGATATCTTTGGTATCGTCCACACCCATTCACCCTATGCATGCATATTTGCCGTACTAGGCCGTCCGATTCCGGCAGTCATGACGTCGGCGGCACTTCTTGGCGGAGAAATACCAATCGGCGGTTATGCTGCTGTAGGAGGTGAAGATATCGGTTCGGAGATCATTCGCAAGATCGGTAAATGCTCGGCGATCATCATGCAGAACCATGGAGTCTACACCATTGCATCTACTGTCTGGCAGGCTACCATCGATGCAGTAGAAGTGGAAGACCTGGCGAAAATTGCCCATTTTGCTTCCCTGCATGGTGATCCGATCGAATTAACCCATGAACAGATAGCAGAATTTCAGAACATATACCATACAATCTACGGGCAAAAAGAAGAATAAGTCTTTCTGATAACCCCTGTCACCATTCTTGAAAAGGTTGAAACTTTGCTGAACCAATTATTGAAAATGTTTAACTACCCGGCATTGACTTTCATCCTGCCATCATGAATCCAAAGGGTGGCTGTTTGTTTCAACAGGTGGGGAATAATTTTACAATTTTGCTGTGGACGAAACAGCAGGTTTTTCCATAAGGCGGCTGGAAGATGTTCTCTTTACATAAAATTCCTGTAGGTATATACGAGAAGGCTTTCCCGGATGAGTATTCTTGGGAACAGATTCTGACTTCTGCCAAACTGGCCGGATATGATTTTGTGGAAATGTCAATTGACGAAAGTTCAAAACGTCTGGATCGTCTGAATTGGTCGCACTCCGATAGGGCGGCCCTTCGGCAGGCGGTCTTCAATACCGGAATGCCAATTTGGGGAATGGGCATTAGTGCTCACCGGAAATTCCCGCTCGGCAGCGCTTCACCCGATCTACGCAATCAGGGATTGGATATCCTTCATAGGTCAATCGAATTGGCTGCTGATTTGGGAGTGCGGGTCATCCAGATCATGGGATATGATGTTTTTTATGAGCCAAGTAATGCTGATACACAGGCGAAATTCCTGGAAGGACTACGAACTGGAGTCAAGTGGGCGAGTACCGCCGGAATGCTGTTGGCTTTGGAGAACGTCGATTGCGAGCGGGTTGATTCGGTTGATAAAGCAATGCGTTTTGTTAAAACGCTCAATTCCCCATGGTTTCAGGTGTACCCTGACATAGGCAATATGACCGCAGCAGGTTACGACCCGCTTGAACAACTTCCCTTGACTAATGGTCACCTGGTGGGTGTACATGTCAAGGATATCCGCAAGGGTGAGCTGCGCGGAGTCCCGCTTGGGAAAGGGATAGTCCGGTTTCAAGAGACTTTTCGTTTGTTAGCTCATATGGGTTTTACTGGTCCTCTGGTGATGGAGATGTGGGCACATTTTGATCCCATGGGCGATCCAATAAATTCAGCCTGCCAGGCTCGTGCAACCCTGGCAGGTTGGATCTCCGATGCCTGGAGTGATTTACAACCTGAAAATTAATATGGAAGGATGTGTTTTTTCACTATGATAGAAATCTATCTGGTAATTTTTCCGAGAGGAATATTACTTGGTAGTTTACAACAATTGTTCTTGAGAGGAGATACTGCAAACAAAGATTTTAAAAACTTTTTTCCCCATTGGTTATGAGCCGATTAAACCAGATTTTTTCAGGAGGTAGTTAATATGTCTAAAAAGTTGACTGTATTATGTGTATCCGCACATCCTGATGATATTGAGTTGCAATGTGCTGGCACCCTCATTCGTTATGTCAAAGAAGGCCATAAAGTATATATGGCGATTGCCTGTACGGGCAACGTGGGCTCCAAAACTCAAACTGGACCAGAGACTGAGGCGATTCGTGCTGTTGAGGCGCAGAAAGGCGCTGATGTGATTGGCGCTGAGCTGATCATGCTTGGCTACAAGGATGCGGATGTCTGGCTCGACCATCAGCATTGGATCACATTTGTTGACCTCATTCGGCGTACCAACCCGGATGTGATCCTTACACATGATCGCGATGATTATGTCCACGACCATTCCAATGTCGGCGAACTGGCGTATCGGGCAGCCATCTGGGCCAGTGTTTCCAATATTCCTGAAAGCACATTGCCGCCGATCGATCACATTCCAACCGTGTTTTATTTTGAGACAATTGGTATGACACGCGTGGCTTCACCTGACCATTATGTGGATATTACCGAGGAATTCGATCAGAAGATGTTAGCCTTCCAACAACACAAGAGCCAGCATGGTGATTTCCTGGAAAAGCAGTTCGGTGTTACGGATTGGTTCGATGCTCTGGAGACAGCCAATAAATTACGCGGCTTCCAGTGTGGCTGCAAATACGCCGAAGCGTTCCGGGTAGTGCAGACCTGGCCCAACCACAAGCCATATCGCTTGCTGCCACCTGTCCAATTAGGATCTCGTGACTAGGATTTGGTAAGGGAGTCTGACGTATATGTCAAAAAAGCTCACAGTCTTAGCGGCTACTGCACACCCAGACGATATCGAAGTATTTTGCGCTGGCACGCTAATCCGTTACGTCAAAGAGGGGCATAAGGTGTACATGGCAATTGCCTGTACCGGCAACGTGGGCTCCAAGATCCACACTGGTCCAGAGATAGAAGCAATTCGGGCAGTGGAGGCGCAGAGAGCAGCAGATGTGATCGGGGCTGAGTTGATCCATTGGGACTACAAGGATGCGGGTATCTGGATGGACGATTCCACCTGGAAGAGATACGTGGACCTGATCCGGCAAACCAATCCAGATGTGATCATTACACTCGACCGGGACGATTATGTCCACGATCATTCGAATGTTGGCGAACTGGTATGCCGGGCTGCGATCTGGGCCAGTGTTGCCAATATCGCTGATACTAAATATCCGCCCATTGATCGTATCCCCACAATTTTCCGTGCGGAGACAACCGGAATGACCCGCGTGGCTCCCCCGGATTATTATGTAGACATCACAGGGGAGTTCGAACAAAAGTTGGAGGCATTTCGCAAGCATGAGAGCCAGCATGGTGATTTTCTGGAAAAACAGTTCGGGATCAAGGATTGGTTCGAGTATGTAACGGTCACCAACAAGATGCGGGGGTTTCAATGCGGTTGTAAATACGCCGAAGCCTTCCGGGTTGTGCAGACCTGGCCGAATCATAAGGCCTACCGTCTTTTGCCACCGGTGCAGAATGACAAACAATAGTCGCCAGGCGCGGAGGCACCGCGATTCATGGAAACGATCTATGTATTTGTTTTGGGAACCAATTCGTAGGAGGTGTGGATGAGCTTGAGTGAGAACATACTGGAACTAAGGAACATCAGCAAAACATTCCCTGGCGTCGTTGCCCTCAAGAACGTCAATATGAGTGTGAGGAGAGGTGAAGTCCATGCTTTGCTGGGTGAAAACGGTGCTGGAAAATCCACATTGATTAAGATTTTAAGCGGGTATCACCAGCCAGACGATGGCGGCGAAATGCTAATTGATGGTCGGTCAGTAACTTTTAGAAGTCCCAAGGATGCAATAGATGCATCCATAAATACAATTTATCAGGAATTGACCCTGTGCCCCCATATGACTGTGGCCGAGAATATTGTTCTGGATAAACAAAACCTCTTCAAAGGCTTCTTGCAAAGAAGGCAAGAATACCAAGCCATCGCTGTCCGGGCACTGAAAGAGTTAGATCAGAGTGAGATAGACCCTAACTGGCTTGTTAAGGACCTGTCCATTGCACAGCAGCAAGTAGTGGAGATCGCTAAAGCTTTCACTTCCAATGCAAAAATCGTTCTAATGGATGAACCAACGTCATCCATATCGCAAAATGATGCTGACAAGCTGATGGATATTATCCGTGGTTTGAGAGCTAACGGTGTCGCGATCATCTATATATCCCATAGACTACATGAAATTGGTGGTATAGCAGATCGAATTACGGTTCTACGGGATGGGGAGCTGGTGGGCACGGTTAACAACTCAGACGTCACCGAAAACGACCTGATCACTATGATGGTCGGCCGCGAACTAACAAATGTATACCCCAAGCGGGAGGTTCCAATTGGTGACGTCGTTCTAAGAGTGGAGAACTTGGCCAGCGGAGAATCATTGAAGGGGATTTCCTTTGAAGTGCACAAAGGCGAAATCTTTGGCATCGGTGGTCTGATTGGCTCAAGGAGAACCGAAACACTCGAAACGCTTTTTGGAATGCGACCAATAACAGATGGAAAGATATTCCTTAATGGCAATGAGTTTCACCCAAAGAACCCGCGGCAGGCAATCAAGAACAAAATTGCTTTTGTTACCGAGGACAGAAAGAAGTCTGGTTTGGTACTATGCCTTCCGGTACACGAGAACATAAATATGCTCAACGCGCAACAGCCATCATTCGCCGGGTACCTGAATTGGTCAAAGCTCAAAGCTTTTGCCAACCGTCACCGGAAAACTCTGAATATAAGAGTCAGCAGGATCGAGCAAATAGTCGGTTCGCTCTCGGGTGGAAACCAACAAAAGGTTGCGCTTGCCAAATGGCTGGATTGCTCTCCAGACATAATCTTCTTTGATGAACCTACCCGCGGCATTGACATAGGAGCAAAAACAGAGATTTATACAATCATGGGAGAACTTGCCGCGCGAGGTACAGCAATTGTGATAGTCTCCTCCGAGCTGCCCGAGCTCATCAGTGTGGCAGACAGAATCATGGTAATGCAAGAAGGGCGGATGAAAGGGATCATATCAAAAGAAGAGACGACTCAAGAGCGTGTCATGAGCCTGGCCACTCAGAAGATCCAATAGGCGTCCACCAAACCATTCGGAGGTTATATATATCGATGCAAACACAAGCTAATACTGCCCAGACATCCAGATTGACAATCGGAAAAATCCTCATAAGATACCGTACGATCTTGATCTTAGTGGTGCTCATGGCCATATTTTCCTTTTTAAAGCCGGTTTTCATCAATCCTTCAAACCTGCTCTCGATAATGAAGAATATGAGCTATGTACTCATAGCCGGATTGGGCATGACGTTTATCATCACACTGGGAGGGCTGGACCTTTCCGTGGGCTCAACTGCTGCTGTTGTAGGTGTCGGTTTCGCACTACTTGTAAGGGGCGGGCTAATGCCTGCAATTCCGGCACTGCTTATCGTGATGCTCGCAGCCATGCTCCTTGGTTTCTTCAACGGGTTCGTCTCTGTAAAAGGAAAGATTGAACCCTTCCTTGTGACCCTGGCTACGCTTAACATCTATAGGGGTATTGCACTTACGCTTACAACAGGCAAACCAGTGCCGATTGTAATACCATATTTTGCGGACATATTGGGTAATGGCCGGTTATTCGGGATTATTCCTTCACCTGTCATCATATCGCTGTTTGTTTTTCTAGTATCCTGGTTTCTCTTCACCCAAACCAAGTTTGGATTCTATGTGCGCAGTATTGGCGGCAACCCGGAAGCGGCAAGGGTAGCCGGTATAGACATCAGCCGTGTGAAAATAGCGGCTTACACAATGAGTGCATTGTACGCTTTCATATCCGGCCTGATACTCGCTGCGCTTATGAATTCCGGATTGCCAAGTGCAGGCTCTGACCTTGCGTTGGACAGTATCTCGGGCGTTATTCTTGGTGGAACAGCAATTTCTGGCGGAGTCGGTTCAATTTGGGGAACGCTGGGCGGTTGTTTGATCATGGCTGCGCTCAACAACGGTATGTCGCTGCTTGGCGCACAGTACCACGTGCAGATATTGGTTAAAGGATTGGTCATCATCCTCGCAGTACTGATGGACAACGCATTCAAGTCCAGACAACGATGACCTTGTTTTACGGATGCCTTGTAAAAAACGGGCAGAAGAACAAAGGAAAGGAGGTTAATACCTGATTTTGTTCGATTATGTAATGAGGAAACTCGATCATCAGAACTTAACAGACAAACAAGGAGAAAAGAAAATGAGAAAGCTAATACAGTTAACATCGCTTTTGCTGATCCTGGCGTTCGTTCTCGCAGCCTGCGCACCGGCTGCTACGCCAACAACTGCTCCGGCGGTAGAGGCACCTGCTGCCCCGGTGGAACAGGCACCTGCTGCCCCGGCTGAAGAGGCACCTGCCGCTCCTGCGGAGCCAGCCGCTCCTGCGACTCCGGAAAATGCCAACCTGGCCGATTTCACGTACGTGGGTGATCAGGATACTGTATTTGACCTGAATGGTTGGTACGATGAAGTTGGCGTTGAGGCTAATGTGATGATCAGGTCAAAAGGCGCAGTAAAAGTCCCCGATGATTTGACAACCGAGATGCCCAAAGCTGCTGAGAAGTACACGATTGGTTTCTCCGTCTACTATACAGTGGACGAAGTGGGCTCCATGATCCTTGAAACTATGAAAGCTGCAGCAGTAGAGGCCGGAGTCGAGCTGCTGGTCAACGATGCGAACTACGACCAGAATGCTCAGAATCAGGCAATTGAGCAGTGGATACTGCAAGGGGTGGATGGTGTTATTCTAGCCCCGTGCGATTTCACCGGTGTCAAGACAGCTCTTGATGCACTTGAGGCGGCCAACATACCTGTGGTTACACTGAATGCACCACTTGCGGGTAACGTAGATGCTGTTGTCATTGGGGATACTGTCGAACAAGGAACGATCGCTGGTGAATTGCTCGAGCAAGCACTGATCGCAAGCGGCAAAGAAATGAAAGGCTCCATCGTCTATCAAACGTTGCCCTTTGTTCACCCCAATGCTGCCACCCGTGCAAAAGGATTCGTGGATGTATTCACAAAATACCCGGACATTAAGATTGTTGAATTGACCGGCATATCACCTGAAGATCATTACAAGGCGTTTGACGGAGCCCTCAAGGCGAACCCCGACATGATCGGCGCATGGGGTCTTTATTCCTCGGCCACCATTGGTATGATGAATGCCATGTTGGCTGAAGGCAAGACTGACCTTCTCCTGTCCTCTGTCGATCAGGATAAACCTATCCTTAAGGGTATCTATGATGGCGTCATTGTAGGTACTTCAGCCTACTCTTCCATCGCACCAGCAAAATGGTGTATGAGCGAGATCGTTAATTTGCTCAATGGTGCAGATATTCCGGGTGTAGTCTTCTATGCCAATATGGCAATCACGAAGGATAACGTTGAATCAGCCTTCGAGCACTATTATCCTGGCAAGACCCTTAAAGACTATATGGAAGGTAAAGTACAGTAGTTCGGAATAAAGGTTTGAAGTGAGTAGTAGGGGCGGACTGCGGATGTCCGTAGTCCGCCCCTTCTGATATTAACAATTGCATCCAGTCAGAGCTTAACACTTAGACGTGCGGGGTTGTGGTGTGATCTGGGTATAAACCGGTTTACTCATCCAGCCCGAAACTTTATGGTCAAGAGCTTTGTGATGATTGGACGGTGGGTTTTAAAGCAATATCGCTTGATATCAAAGGAGTTTGCGATGTTAAAAGGACAAACAAATTTGCAGAGTCGGCAACTTGGCAATACCGATATGCACATCACTCCCGTGGGATTTGGCGCATGGGCACTCGGCGGCGGTGACTGGGTATATGCCTGGGGACCGCAAGATGATCGCGAATCTATTGCGGCGATTCATCGCGCTCTGGACCTCGGCATCAATTGGATTGATACAGCAGCTGGGTATGGTCTCGGACACTCGGAAGAGGTGGTCGGACAGGCGCTGACAGGCATGTCTGAGCGCCCATATGTCTTTACGAAGTGTTCGATGCCGTGGAATGAACGCGGTGAAATCATTTCCTCACTTAAGCGCGATTCTATCCGGCGCGAGTGCGAGGACAGTCTGCGTCGCCTCAAAATTGATGCAATCGATCTTTACCAGATTCACTGGCCGCGTCCGGAAGAGGATCTTGAAGAGGGTTGGGCAGCGCTTGCCGAGTTACAGCGTGAAGGTAAGGTGCGCTGGATCGGTGTATCAAATTACAGTATCGCACAGATGCGGCAAGCGGAGGCGATAGCACCCATCAGCTCGATGCAACCCCCGTACTCGCTCATCCGTCCCGAAGTGGAGAACGAGATACTTCCCTATTGCCAGGAGCACAATATCGGTGTGATCGTCTATTCCCCCATGTACTCTGGCTTGCTCTCCGGCAAAATGACAGCGGAACGGATCAAGAATATGCCTTCTGATGATTGGCGACAACACGATCCCGAATTCCAGATGCCACGCCTCGAACAAAATTTGCGATTGGTTTCTACCCTCGCTGAAATTGGTAAACGGCATGAGGTAGAACCGGGGGTGGTTGCGATTGCATGGACCCTCCACCATCCTGGCGTAACGGGTTCGATTGTTGGGGCGCGGCGGCCCAGCCAGGTTGACGGCATTTTTCCATCTGTCGCGTTGCGACTCTCCCAGCAAGAGATTGAGCAACTAAACGGAATGATTGCCGTTAAATCATAAAGCGGTTGTTATCCTCCCCAAGAAGGATAAATGTAAAAGGAGCCACGATGAAAATCATAAAGTCAGGATCGGGAAGAGCAAGCAAGGGGGGGCAGAGCAAATGACTGCTTCCACCCTACCGCCCACTCCAGCGGCTCCGGTGAATGTCAACCAGGCCGATTTCACGTACGTGGGAGATCCGGATACTGTTTTTGACCTGAATGGTTTTTACGCTGATGTTGGCGTCGACGCCCACGTAACGATTAAAGAAACTGGCGCGGTGAAAGTTCCCGACGAGATGACAACCGCGATGCCAAAGGCTGACAAGAAGTACAAAATTGGCTTCTCCATCTTCGATACGATGGACGAAGTGGACACAATGATCCTTGAAAGCATGAGAGTTGCGGCAGACGAGGCCGATGTTGAGCTGCTGGTCAACGACGCGAACTACAAACAGGATGCTCAGAATCAGGCGGTTAAACAGTGGATACTGGAAGGGGTGGATGGCGTCATCCTTGCCCCGTGCGAGTTTACTGCTGTGAAGACCGCTCTCGATGCGCTTGAGGCAGCCAATATACCGGTGGTAACGCTGAATGCGCCTCTTGCGGGAAACATAAATGCTGCTGTAATTTCGAACACTGTGGAACAAGGCACGATCTCCGGTGAACTGCTCGAGCAAGTCCTGCTAGAAAGCGGTAAACCAATGAAAGGCGAGATCGTATATCAGACTCTGCCCTTCATGCACCCCAACGCTGCCACCCGCGCCAAGGGCTTCAAAGACGTCTTTGAAAAATACCTGGATGTAAAAATAACTGAGTTGACCGGTATTTCCCCTGAAGACCATTTCAATGCGTTTGACAGGGCCATCAAGGCGAATCCAGACATTCTTGGCGCGTGGGGCCTGTACTCCTCAGCCACCATCGGTATGATGAACGCCCAGATCGCTAACGGAAGCAAAATCCCCTTGTCCTCTGTGGACAATGACAAGCCTATCCTGGCGGGCATCGATAAAGGTGAAGTAGTTGGCACTGCAGCCTACTCCGCCATCGCACCAGCGAGATGGATTATGAGTGAGATGGTCAACTTGCTCAATGGCGTAACTATCCCGGGCATTGTCTTCTATGAAAACATGAAAATCACAAAAGAGAATGTGGCAGAAGCCTTCAGACACTACTATCCAGGCAAGACCTTGAAAGACTATGAGCCCGGCAAGTAACCACAGTACCAAAACTTGCTTAGGAATGTTAAGTATAGAATGGAGGGTATAGATGGACTATTTGCTAGGCATTGATGTCGGATCGACAAGCATGAAAGCATTGGTGTATGATCTGGATGGCAACGTCATTTCACAGGGCAGCCACCCGACAGAAAGCATTGCGAACGAACCGGATCACCCAAACTGGCAGGTTTACCTGCCCGATCATATTTGGGATGGAATTGCATCTGCAATCCGTGATGCAGTGAGTCAGATTGGACCGCAGAATCGCATTGCGGCAGCGGCAGTAACCGGCCTTGGCGCAGATGCTGTACCACTGGACATAAATGGCGAACCGCTTTATCCATTTATCAATTGGATATGTACGCGGACAACGCCGCAGTTTGAACGCTGGCTGGAGAATGTCGGACTGGAACGGACTTTTGAGATCTCCGGCTGGCAGCCATTTGTTTGGAGCACAGCCTTGCGATTCCTGTGGTTGAAGGAAAATGAGCCCCAAATCGCACGCCGGGTTCACAAATGGTTGATAGTTGAAGATTTTGTAAACTATAAACTGACAGGAAAATATTCCACAGATTACACAGATGCTTCACCAACTCTTTTATTCGATCAGCATTCATTAACATGGTCGGACGAAATATTAAATCTTGTAGGACTTGAAAGAGACCTCCTACCTACACCCCAACCCAGTGGATCATTCGTCGGAGAGGTTACACCCGGAGCGGCAGAGAAGACAGGGCTTCCTCCCGGAACGCCCATCTTCCAGGGCGGGCATGATTACCTGGTGGGCGCGTTAGCGGCCGGCGCTATCTCTCCCGGTATGTTTCTGGATGTTACCGGCACATGGGAATTGGTGATAACGCCTACGATTGATCCTCACTGGACTCCTGAAATACGACAATTAGGCCTTACTGTTGAAGCGCATTCGGCCCCTGGCATGTATTGTATCTGGGCTGGGGGAACCGCTGCAAGCATGTTGGAATGGTATAAAGACCAGCTGGGATCGGAAGCCCAGCGACTGGCACGCGCCGGTCATGGGAATGTGTGGTCAAACCTGATGGATGAAGCGAAGCGCTCACAGCCTGGCGCTAACGGCCTTTTTTTCCTGCCACATTTCAATGGCACATCCTGTCCGAACCTGGATCCACGTTCATTGGGTGCCTTCCTGGGTTTAAATGACACTACTAAAAAGGAGGATATGATCAGAGCTGTGGTTGAAGGTCTTGACTATGGTTTTCTTGACATGCTTAATGCACTCGAGCTCGGAGGTGGACAAAAGGCTAAGGAAATTACTGCAATCGGGGGCGGCGCGCGTAATGACTTCTGGATGCAAAACAAAGCGGATGTATCCGGTCGTCCAGTGGTTACCTTGGAAATTGAAGAAGCCACAGCGCTTGGAGCAGCTATGCTGGCAGGTGTGGGTATCGGTGTTTATAAGAATTTGGAAGAAGCAGCACAACGCGTGAAAAAGCCAGGCAAATTGTTTGAGCCGGATACTAAGCTAACGCTCCTATACACCGAATTTTTCGATATCTATAGAGATATTTATCCCGCTTTACAACGGATTAACAGCCGAATTTACAACCGTTTTCGAGTTTGACATCAAATGTGTTGTTGGATGAATTGAATGACACAGCATTGGAAGAAGTCAAACAATCCCTGGGTCATTTAAATAATTGCTACCATTGATCTGGATGTCAATCGATTACCAGATCAGGCGATGCTGGAGAATTACAAAGACCAAGACGGTTCTGTAGAAAGGGGTTTTCGCTTTCTAAAGGATCCGCTGTTTTTTCCTCATTGCGTGGTTTTAAAAAGCCTGAACGTTTGATGGCCCCGTTGATGGTAATGGGACTTTCATTGTTGATTTACTTTCTGGCTGAATGCAAACTGCTACAGGCGCTTAAAGAAACGAATGCTTGGATATCTTCGTGATCCGTCACAATGGGCAAGTAATTCTTTGTCAACTTCTCAACCCTCGCCCCGAGAAAAAATGGTTATTGCCCTCCTTTTCTCACATGTCCAAAAATGTTATCTGTTTGGTTCTTGAGGTGCGAAATGTGAGCTATATATTACAGAAATCGTCATATTTCGTAACAATGATTTTGAAAGGTGATCCAGGTTGGCAGGTGCAGGTTAAAATGTTTCACCCCGGACAAAGCCCGGGGTGAAACTGCTCTTCTGGGTTGGAAAAGTAAACTTCTGAATTAGACGATAGCCACGTTTACGGCCTGGGGGCCTTTGGGGCTTTCTTCAATCGAGAACTCCACTTTTTGGCCTTCAGCGAGGGAGCGGAAGCCTTCGGCGGTGATTGCCGAAAAGTGCACGAAGACATCTTCGCCGCCGGGGCGGGAGATGAATCCAAAACCCTTGCTGTCGTTAAACCATTTGACTGTCCCAATGATACGTTCTGACATTTTATTTCTCCTTGTTTCAAAAGCAAAAAAAACGGAACCGAGGGATGTTTCTGTTCATTGGAGCAGTCATAACTTATACTCCAGGAGGAAGAGCAGTCTCCTAGAGTACGATCCTTCCTACGCCAATATCACTTTGTTTCATCCGAACTATCTATAGTATATCATCGAACCCATGGAAGGTAAAGAGGGTGTTTTGGTTTTTACATTTTTTTGACGCAATCAATTGGCCGGAGGGCAAGGGTGATCTTGGTCGGGTGAATGATATGCATCTGGAAATTTTAAGATAAGGTCATAAAAAAGGTATTGATTTTTATGAAAACTTCTGTATAATGAAAATATGTACACATGATGTGCATTTGTAAACCAACTACCCTGGACACGTTCATGAACACTCACCTTGATCAAATTGATACCCGGCTTTATGTTCGTGTGGCCAAACTATATTATGAAAATGGCTTTACCCAGAGCGAGATTGGGGATAAGCTGGGTTATTCACGGGTGACCATTCATCGCATCCTGAATCGGGCGATTGAATTGGGAATTGTCGAGATCAAGATCAATCTTCCTCAAAATGAATTTTTTGAACTGGAGCAGGACCTGATCGTCAAATATGGTCTGCGGGATGCGGTGGTAGTGCCAGATCTGGAAAGCGGGGATAGCTTGTATCTGGCATTGGCAAAGGGCGCTGTGGAATGGTTGACCCGTTACCTGAAAAGCGGGATGCGGGTTGGACTGGGTCTGGGTCGAACGATATCCCACCTGCCCATGGTGTTTTCTCCGGACAGTCCGCTGGATTGTACTTTCACCGAGATCGTAGGTGGAGCTTCTGACCATTCAGGTGGGTTTGCAAAGTACAACGTGACTTCACGAATGGCGGAGCTTGCCGGAGGGAAGGCAGAATTTCTCTATGCGCCCAACCTGGTTTCAAATGCAGAAGTGCAAAAGGCTTTGCTCAATGAGCCTTCGATTTCTGCTGCCCTGCAGCGCGCCCGCAAATGCGATATCGTCATCCAGAGCATTGGCACGGTGGATGATTCTGCCATTTTGTATGTTGAGCAAAAAATTTCCCTGGCTGATCTTGAAGATTTAAGGCAGGCTGGTGCGGTGGGGGACGCCCTTGGCCGCTATTTTGACCTGAACGGAAATTTGGTTGGCACTTTCATGGATGAACGTATCATCGGGATTGATCTGAATGACCTCAAAAAGATCCCGTGGAGTGTGCTGGTGGCGGGCGGTGACGGCAAGAACCAGGCGATCCTCTCGGCGATAAAGGGACACTTCTTTAATGTCTTGGTGACCTGTGCCGGAACGGCCAGGTATCTGTTATCTGGGAATGGGTGAATCGCATGTTGTCTGAATATCTTTCATCAGAAATGATCCGTTTGCAAATCCCGGTAAGCGATTGGAAAGAAGCCGTGCAGGCAGGCGGTGATTTGCTGGTCAGGGCTGGCAAGTGTGAGCCGCGCTATGTGGACGCCATGGTGCAGGCAGTACAGGATATGGGCGCCTATATGGTCCTGGCCCCCGGCCTTTCCCTGGCGCATGCCAGGCCGGAGGATGGCGTCTTGGGCATAGGCATGAGTATTGTGACCTTGTCCACGCCAGTTGATTTCGGTTCTGAAGCCAACGACCCGGTGAGTTTGGTGATCTCGTTTTGCGGGGTTGATCATACCAGTCATATTGCCATGTTGCGTGAACTGGCGGAATTTCTGATGGATGAGGATCACCAGAAATTGTTAAAGTCTTCTTTATCAGTGGATGAGATTTTGGCTGCTTTTCGATGATAAATTCGTTTGGGAGTAAATGAGATGAAACGGCTTCGTATCATGACAGTGTGTGGTTTTGGTTTGGGCTCCAGCATGATCCTGAAGATCACCCTGGATGGCGTACTAAAGGAAAATGGCATCTCCGCCGAGACGTTTTGTGCAGATGCCACCACGGCAATTGGCGAGGATTTTGATGTTGTTTTCACGTCCCGCGACATGGCCTCGATGTTCAAGAATATTACCAAGCCGGTGGTCGTCATCGACAACTTCCTGAGCAAGGATCAGATCGCGGAAAGAGGTCTGGAGATCGTTCAGCAGGCTGCTTCCGCGTAGGTTGGTACGATGGCTTCTGAAATCTTTCCTTACGGCGCATCCTATTCACCATTGATCTTTGATGAATCCCAATGGGACAAGGATCTGGCTTGGATGCAGCAGGCTGGTATGAATCTGGTGCGGTTGGGGGACTGCCACGCTTCCTGGGACAGGATTGAGCCCGAGGAGGGTAGGTACGCATTCGAACGGCTGGGTCTCTTTTATCGTGCTGCGGACCGGTATGGAATTCAGGTCATCCTGAGTACCGGGGCGTCTTCGCCGCCACTGTGGCTGGCAAGAAAACACCCCGACTTGCCCTTGCTTTCCAATGCGGATCAGCATTATCCCCTGGGGGCCTCCTATCATTGGGCCTGCATTTCTCATCCCGCATATCAGACTGCCTTGCAGAATTATATTCATGCCTTGCTGGATTTTACTGCCCAACACAGCAATCATTTTGGCTGGCAGATCACCAACGAGATTGGTTTCCCTTTCATGCCCGCATTTGAAGATGGAAATCTGGGACTGTATTGTTACTGTGAGCACTGTTCGGCCAAGTTCCGCCAGTGGGCGGAGGAAAAATATCAGACCTTGGAATCACTGTCCCATGCCTGGTCATGGAGTACCACCAATTATGTGTACAATGCGTGGGCAGATGTTTTTCCTCCCAGGAGCATGCCCAATGCCTGGGCCGGGGTCTCCAAATGGATCGATTGGCGTCTGTTCTGGCAAGAGGCCTTTGCCAACTTTGCTGGCTGGCAGCATCGTTTGATTCGCGAGGAGGATGTACACCATCCCACTTCGGTCAATACGTTTAATTTTAAAGGCTATGATCGATTCGGCACCTTGATGGGCTTGGACCAATGGCAGATTGCCAAACAGATTGACCATATTGGTTATGATCTTTACCCGGGCAGCGGCAACAAACTGGCTTCCCGGCCGGAACATATTTCCATCTTTTTGGATCACGGCCGCAGCGTCAGCCAGTCGGTTGGTCGTGATTTCTGGCTGCATGAAATTGAAAGCGGCCCGATTGGCGGCTGGGTGATGGGGCCGGAGTTCAACACCCGGGCGGAAGACGTGACCAATTACGTGATCGAGGCATTGGGTCATGATGCCAAATTGATTCTGTTCATGCCCTGGCGCGAATGGGATTACCAGCCCCTGCGCTGGGGTGCGCTGGTCGATCTGGATGGCAGTCCGACTCCGCGATATGATGCTGCCCGACAGTTGGGCACATTCATTTCTGAAAACGCCGATTTCTTGATGCATGCCCATGTGCTCCAGTCCGAGATTGCCATTCTTGAGTCGAAAGCCAATGCCATCTTTTTTCGCGGCATTGGGGAAGAAGAAAAATTATTCACTGCCCAACGCGGCGCTTACCGCGCCTTCTGGGAAGCCGGTTATGGGGTAGATTTCATCACGCCTGAGCAAATCGCCAGCGGAGACTGCAAAAAATACCGGGTGATCGTATTGCCGATGGTGGGTTTGATGGATACGCACACCGCTGAGCAATTGGCAGATTATGTACAGGCAGGCGGCATTCTGCTGGGGTTTGCCCGCTGCGGCACTCTGGATGGCCGCGGCTGGTACCATCATCAGCTTCCCATTTCCGGCTTGCAGAAAGCTTTTGGAATCCTGCGTGTCGAAGCCGATCGCCTGGATGCTCCGGCGATTCAATATGCCGGGCAAGTATATGCCGGCTGGTGGAATCGTGACCTGGTTACCCCGGCTGAAGGCACTCAGGTGCTGGCTTCTTTTGAAGACCAGAAACCGGCACTCACCCTGGCTGCTTATGGCAAAGGTCATGGCATTTATCTCGCCACTCAAGCAGATGCCGGGCATGTGTCTCAATCCCCCTCGATCCTGGCCGATGTGGTGGGCAGGCTGCTGCCAGCGCTGGGTCTTTCACCGCGTTTTCGCATTCAGCATGATTATCAAACATGCCGCGAGGTGGATGTACACTTTTTGAAATGGGAAAACCGCAGGTGGATATTGCTCAGTAATTTATTGAAAAAACCGGGCCATGTTAAGCTTTCCCTCCAGTGGCATGGCACCCAGGCTGTTCAGGTGCAGAAGATCTGGCCGCATCGCGCGCCGCTCGACTGTATCTGGCAGCCGGACGAATTGTCCCTTTCATTTAATCTCGCTGCAGAGGAGGTGATGGTTATCGAAATGGTGGTCAATGTTCCGCAACAATAGGTCTTTCATTTCTTATTTAGCAATGTAAAAGGAGCGTAGAACATGAATGTAGGTCTGATTTTCAATATCGTCCCCCGACTGCTGCCAACATTTATGCTTGGGATTGTCGCTTTGGTTGGTCTGTTGCTGCAACGGAAAACCGTAAGCGAAGTCGTCAGCGGAACGATCAAGACAATGGCAGGCGTTATCATCCTCTTCTCGGCTGTCGATCTGCTGGTTGGCGTGATCTCCCCGATTTCCACCTTGTTTGGCAAAGTGTATGCCTTCCAGGGTGAAGCGATTGCAGTGGATTGGACTGCTTTTCTGGGCGAGTATGGTGTTCCGGTCATCCTAGTGATGGTCTTTGGTTTTGTGGTGAACCTGATTTTGGCCCGTGTGACCAAGTTCAAATATGTCTTTTTGACCGGCCATATCATGTTTTGGAATGCCTTCATGGTGGTCGCGGCCCTGGCAGATGCTGGCAAGATAAGCGGCCTGCCCTTGATCGTGATCGGCAGTATTGTCCAGGGCGTCCTCTCCACCGTTCTGCCGGCCTTGATCGCACCCTACGTTTTCAAGCTCACCGGCACCAAAGACTTTACCATTGGTCATACAACCACCAGTCTGGCCCTGGTTGGCGCTTGGATCGGCAAACTGGTTGGCGACCCCTCCAAGTCCACTGAGGATATGAAGATATCGGAGAGCCTGAGTTTCCTCAAGTCGATGACTATTTCCACCTCGATCATCATGTTCCTGCTGTATCTGGTGATGGGCTTCGTTGCCGGCCCGGCTTGGGCAGCCGAGACCTTTACCGGTGGTTCCCAGCCGATTTGGTATCTGTGGATCATTTATCAGGGCATTCTGTTTGGCGCCAGTTTGACCATCCTGCTCACCGGTGTGCGCCTGATGTTGAGCGAGATCGTGCCCGCCTTCCACGGGATTGCCAAGAAAATCGTTCCCGATGCCATCCCGGCTCTGGACTGCCCGATGGTCTTCCCCTATGGCCAGAATGCGCTGGCAATTGGCTTCCCGATTGCCATGATCGCCTCGTTGATCACCCTGGTGGTCTTCGGCGCTCTGGGGTATCGCTATGTGCTGCTGCCCCTGGTTGTGGCGGCATTCTTTGATGTCGGCCCGGCTGCTATCCTGGCCAATGCCACCGGCGGCCGCCGCGGCGCTATTCTGGCTTCGATCGTGGGCGGTGTTCTGCTGATCGTTCTGCAGGCGCTTTCGCTGCCCTTTGTAGCTAATACGGCTGCTGGCTTTGTCAATGCCTTTGGCGGCAACGACTTTTCCCTGATCGCCATTGTTGTAGGCGGTATTGCCAGGCTGTTGGGCTTCTAATCTGTTGAGTAAACAATTCCCCCCCTTCAGTCACCCTGAGGGGGGAGATACCCCTTTTTCTTTCAAGGTGTGTGATGTTGTTTGTTGGTATTCATTTGTCATACTGGCAGGAAGCCTGGTCGGATGACCTGCTGCCGTTGATCCGCAAAGCCAGAATTGCCGGGTTTGATGTGGCAGAATTTCCTTTGCTGTCCCCGCTGGACCTGGATTATCCCCGCTTGCGCAGTGCACTGGATGATGAGGGCATGCTGGCCAGTTGCGGCACCGGCCTGGGACGGGAAACAGATATTACCAGCCCGGATGCGGTCATCCGCAAGGCGGGTTTGCAGCATTTGCAGGCCTGCATTGCGGGGGCGGCAGCCCTTGGCAGCCCGGTGTTGGGCGGGGTGACCTATGCTGCTTGGGGTGTTTTTCCACAGGATGATTTGCTTCTGCGTCGTAAACATTGCGTTGAATCCCTGCGCATTGCGGCGAAAATGGCCGCCGATCATGGAGTCGTACTGTGTCTGGAAGTTTTGAATCGCTTTGAGGGTTACTTGCTCAATACCGCTTGGCAGGGTGTGCAGCTCATCCAGGAGGTGGGCGTTCCCAACCTTAAACTGCATTTGGACACTTTCCATATGAATATGGAAGAAGATCATTTTGCCGAAGCTATTGTGTGCGCCGGTGATTATTTGGGCCATTTTCACTGTGTAGCCAATAACCGGAAAATTCCCGGCGAAGGGCATATTCCCTGGGCAGAAGTGTGTCAGGCATTGCAGACGATCCGGTATCAGGGTTATCTGGTAACCGAAGCATTTGTCAACACAGCTGGAGAGGTGGGTCGAGGCCTTTCCATCTGGCGACCGCTGGCTGATGACCTAGACCATGCGGCCATCCGGGCAGCAAATTTTTTGAAACGCGAGGTTGCCAATGTTTGATCTGGCGAAGTTTCGTAACCTGTTTTCCATCCTGGCAGTTGTTTTTGATGAAGAACGGGATGCCTTGAATGCTCTGGATGCGGCGGTTGGTGATGGCGACCACGGCTTTACCGTTTCAAGGGCATTCACGGCAGTTATGCGGTCATTGCCGAATGATGCGGATGATCTCGGCAGCCTGCTGGACGCTGCCGCCGAAATTCTGGCAGAAAGCGCCGGCGGGGCGATTGGTCCGCTGTTGGCGGCTTTCTTTGCCGAGGGCGGTCTTTTGCTGCGCGGTAAACGGGATTGCACAGCCGCAGACCTGGCTCAATTCTTTGCTGGAGGGATGAAAGCTGTCATGCAAGTGGGCGGAGCACAACCAGGCCAGAAGACCATGCTGGACGCCATCCTGCCGGCAGTTGATGCCCTGAAATCTCAGCCGTTTGTCTCGCCGGTCACGGCCCTGCTGGCGGCAGAAGATGCTGCCCAGGCCGGTGCGCTTTCCACGCGCGCGATGGTGGCTGTGCATGGCCGGGCACATTTCCTGGGTGAGCGCTCAAAAGGTTATCAGGATGCCGGGGCAACGTCCTTTGCTTTGATCGTCAGATGCTTTCGGGAGGCAGCGCAGGGTATGACCAGGCAGCCAGCAGACGATCAGACCGCGGCGGATGGATTTCGCCCGTCAGGCAAATTTACCAATCACCCTGATGATATGGTTGCCGAGGACAATGAAGGTTTGGCATTGGCTCATCCACACATCGTTTCCTATCTTCCGGAAGGTTTTATCGTGCGGGCCAAGCCCAAAGAAAGCGGCAAGGTTGGTCTGGCGATTGGTCATGGCGGTGGTCACACACCGTCCATGGGCGGGTTGGTGGGTCACGGCTTGCTGGATAGTGATGTGTATGGGCCAATTTTCACCTGCGCCTCTGGGGTAAAAATTGGTCGGGCGATCGAGTTGGCCGAGCACGGAGCCGGGGTGGCGCTGCTGATATCCAACCATGCCGGGGATGTGCTCAATGCCCGCCTGGGAATGCGGCGGGCAGCCCAGCTTGGCATACAGGTGGAAGCGGTTCATCTTGGGGACGATATTGCCACCGCTCCGCGGGAAGCCTTTGAGCAACGCCGCGGCCTGGGTGGTTTATTGTTTGCCTTGAAAACCGGTGGTGCGGCTGCCGAGGCTGGCCTGTCTCTGGCTGAAGTTGCCCGTTTGATGCGCAGCACCAATCAGCGCACGGCAACCCTGGCAGTGGCAGTGCGACCGCCTACTCATCCTGCAACCGGTATCCCGTTGTTTGAAATGCCTTCCGGCCAGGTGGAGATCGGCACCGGCGTGCATGGTGAAGTTGGTGTATATCGCGGGGAATTGTTGCCTGCTGATCAAATTGTTGATTTGTTGCTGGATAGATTGTTAGCTGATTTATCGACCTTGCTTGGCAAGCAGGTGTTGGTCTTTATTAATGGCTCTGGCGGCACTTCACAAATGGAATTGAACATTCTCTACCGCCGGGCACATCACAAGCTGCTGACACAAGGTTTTTCGATTGCCGGCAGTGTGGTGAATTCTCTTTTCACCACCCAGGAGATGGGCGGCTTTTCACTCTCCCTGTGTGCTGTGGATCAAGAGTTGGAATATTGGTGGCAGCAGCCGGCAGCGTCTGTCAATTTCCGCTGGCCGATGGTGTGATCCTGTTTGACGCATGGTGAGGAAAGCGTATGAAAGACATCCGAAAACTCAAGATTGGTTTGGCTGGCGTGATGGTTACCCCTTTTCGGGGTGACAAGGAAGGTAATTATCAGCAGGATCGCCTGTCTCTCCAGCACCTGGCTGAAACTTTTCGATTTGAATTGAAAACGGTTGACCAGGGTATTTATACCCAGGAACAGGCGGTCAACGCGGCCAAATTGCTTTCTGATTGGGGGGCAGATTTCATTTTGCTGCAAAGTAGTTCGTTTGCTGCTGGTCAATTCATCTACCCCTTTGCGGATACAGGCGTCCGTTTGGGGTTGTGGGCAGTACCAGAAGGGCCGCCGACTGCTGAAGGCGGGTTGCCTTTGAACAGTTTCACCGGGTTGAATCTTTACAACAGCATTCTCAAAACCTACCTGACAGATTATCAACAGCCAGTCAAATGGTTTTTTGGCCGGCCCGGCCAGCCATTGTTCGATGAGCGCCTCAGAGTTACCATCCAGGCGTTGACCGCCGTTACCCATTTACAAACGGCGTGCATTGGGTTGATCGGTGGGGTGGCGCCCGGCTTTGACAATCTCATAATTGATCCGCGCAATCTTAAACGCAAAATCGGCGCCGAGATGATTAGCCTGGAACTGGATGTAGTTCTCAAACAGGCACAGAATCTGGGAGATGAATCCGAAATCCAGTCCACTGCCCAGGCATTTGTGACCGAAAAGGTGCATCTCGATCAAAGGCTAACCAATCACCTGCATAAGTTGAGCCGCCTGCAAATTGCCGTGCAGCACACTGCCGACCAGTTGGGGCTGGATGCTATCGCGATCAGTTGCTGGCCGCGCTTCCAGGCGGATTATGGCGTAGCGGTTTGCAGTCTGATGGGCCAGTTGAATACGGTTGGTCTGGTGGCAGCCTGCGAGGGAGATGTTCCAAGCGCAACAGGCATGCTGGCCCTGACGTACTTGAGTGGGGGAGATGTGGTGACCTTGATGGACTTGGTCACAGTAGATGCGCAGGACGACAGCGTTTTGCTCTGGCATTGCGGGCCAACATCGCCCAGTCTGGCTGATGAAAATGGCACGCGGATGCAATCCCTCTGGCTGTTCGACCAGGATCAAAAACCGCCCACCGGCCTGCACAATGATCTGGTCTTAAAGCCCGGCAGGGCTACGGTGGCAGGCTTCACCCCCGATTTTGAAAATCTGCTGGTACTGGATGGTGAGATCGACAATCTCAAGCCTTCCTACATGGGCAGCCGCGGCTGGTATCGCAAAATCAGCGTGGCTGGTGAAAGCGCAACTATTCCGGAGCTGGTGCAAACCATCATGGTTTCTGGTTACCAGCATCATTATCCCCTGGCTTATGGCCATCTTACGCCTGGGGCATTGGAGATGGCGGCCTGGCTGGGGATTATCCCGCTTGCCAGACAACCATATACAGATCATTTGGTTTTGTAGGAGTACCATGCTGGTAACGTTAGCAGAAATCTTGCAGGATGCTGAACAACACGGGTATGCAGTGATTGCCCCCGATTTTCCGAATATCCAGGTTGCCAATGCGCTTCTGGATTGTGCCGAGGCGCTCAATGCGCCGCTGGCCTTAAGTTTTTCACCTGTTCTCAAACCTGCCACTGGTGTAGGGGAATATGCACATTTTATTCGCATTATTCGTGAGCTTGCTGCTCATGCCAGGGTTCCGGTAGCGCTGCATCTGGATCATGCCTTCGAGATTGCAGATATTCGGGAAGCTGTCCAGCTTGGATTCACCTCGGTAATGATTGACGCCAGTGCTGAACCATGGGATGTGAATGTGGCACGGACCCAGGAAGTGGTCAACCTGGCCCACAATGCTGGGGTTTCAGTCGAATCGGAACTGGGGCATGTGGCCACTGGTGGAAAATACCTGACCAAAGATTCAAATCGCGGATGGCTAACAGATCCGGAGCAGGCTGCTGAATTTGTACGCTTGACTGGTATTGATGCGTTGGCTGTGGCGATTGGTACCGTCCATGGAGAATATCGCGGTGAGCCGCGCCTGGATTTTGAACGTTTGGAAAACATGAAAACCAGTGTGCCTGTTCCGCTTGTGCTTCACGGGTCTTCCGGTACCGGCGAGCAAAACCTTCGGCGCACAATCGAGCTGGGCATTCGCAAGATCAATGTGTTTTCGGATTTGATGAAGGCACTGCAAACCGGGATTTCAGAAGCCCTGGCCAGCGACTCGGCCTCACCCATCTCCATTCAGCAGGCGCAGGATTGGGCTGTAAAATCGATCCTGCAATCCTATCTGGAATTGTCTGACAGCATTGGGGCGGGAAAACGCTGGGAAACATCGCTGAAGGCACGCGTGAAAGACCTTTTTCTCCTGGGTTATACCTGCGCCGAAGCGATCTACATGGCATTCGCAGAAAAAGAAAAGTATTATTCTGATACCACCCAATTGTTTGGGGTGATGCTTGGCGGCGGGATTTGCAACCAGGGGGGACATTGCGGCGCATTGCTGGGCGGGTACGCAGTTCTGGCGGCCCGGTATGCCAATGTGCTGACACAGAACAAGCCAGGCCGGAGGATGGCTCGCCAGGCGGGCGTGGAGTTGATGGAATTCTTTGCGGCGCAACATCACTATCTGGATTGCAGGGATCTGATCCACCTGGATTTCAACGTTCCTCATGAGGCAGCGGCATACAAGCAAGGAAAAACCATTGATGATATCTGCCTGCCAGCCCTGTACACGGTGGTGGATTGGCTGGAGCAGCATGCACAAAGAGGTTTATAAAAGTGACGTTCTCCGCCCCGTAAACGAGGCGGCTTCTCAGCCAACGCCCGGCGCAACCGCCCACGTTACCGGCTGACCGCATCGTCCATGCGGATTGTGC
>JAGVAB010000136.1 GCA_020060485.1 Anaerolineales bacterium | reverse complement strand
TGATTTGCAGGCCACTGCCTTGTAGTGCTGGACTTCCGTCCAGAAGAACCATGGCATCAATGTCTGTACATTGATGAGTATGATGAGCAACCAGCTCATGCCATCTGCCTGCGAAGTGGATATTACCGGCGTGGTTTCGATGTATGCCCTGCAACTGGCGTCCGGGGTTCCCAGTGCGCTGGCGGACTGGAACAACAATTATGCTGACGATCCAGATCGCTGTGTTTTGTTCCACTGCGGGAACTGGGCTAAAGCGTTCATGCCAGAGATCGAGATCAAAACTGCTCCCATTCTAGGAACCACCATTGGCGAGGAGAACACTTACGGAGCCATGGCTGGCCGGGCCGCGGCTGGCCCGATGACCTATGCCCGCGTCAGCACAGATGATATGGCCGGGATCATGCGCGCCTATGTGGGCGAGGGCGAATTCACCAAAGATGCTCTGGATACTTTTGGGCACCGGGCGGTGGTTCAGGTGCCGGCTTTGCAGGATTTGCTGGTATATCTGTGCAAGAATGGCTTTGAACATCACGTGGCCATGACCTTGAGCCATGTTGCTCCCATCCTGAAAGAGGCCATGTCCACTTATATGAAGTGGGACGTGTATCACCATCAATAACACATGAAATCCTGCGCTGATGAATAAAGCAAAACAACTGCTCCCGATCAGAACCGGGAGCAGTTGTTTTGGGTCTCTGGAATTTGCTGTGAAAAAGGAGTTTTGTGGCTGTTCAAGCCTGCCGTGCCTGGCGGGCCGCAGCCATGAAAGCCTGGGTCTCTGCCACCGAGATGCGGTTTTCTGCCTTGCGGCCCTCTTTGAGCGCCGAGCCAACGATGGCTCCATCGGCGATCTGCAACACTTCGGCCACATTGTGGATGCTGGTTCCGCTGCCCACCAGCACGGGCAGGCCCACAGCTGCTTTGGCTTCAGCCACTGCTTCCAGCGGAGTGGCCGCGCCGGTGGCTGCACCGGTTACGATCAGGGCATCGGCTCCAGCGTTACGGGCGTCCACTGCCGATTGGGACAAGGACTGGGGCAGCATGTTGGCGGTGTATTTGGTTTGAATATCGGTAAAGAGAGCCACTTTTGCGTTCAGTTCCCTGCGATAGCGGGTGATCTGGGCCGAGCAGGGCTGCACCATGCCCTGGGCCGAGATGACCGTATCCACAAACACTTCGACGCGCACAAAATCTGCCCCGCAGGCGTGGGCAATGGCCATTTCGGCCTGCCAGGCATTGAATTGCACATTGACACCCACCGGAATGGTGACAACCTGACGCACCTGGCGGGTAATGGCGGCCATCAAGGCAAACTGCACCGGGGCAGGCTCGCCAATCCAGTAGGGTTCATCGCCGAGATTCTCGACGATCAACCCATCTGCTCCGGCTTCTGCCAGGGCTTGGGCTTCCCACAGGGCTTGCGTATAGATTTCTTGCAGGTCGTCATCGAAACGCGGACTGCCCGGCAGGGGGCGCAGATGCACCATGCCAATGATCGGTTTATCTGTTGCAAAGAGCGTATTAAGTTTCATTCTGGACAAACCTTTCGGATGTTTTTTGATGATTTTATCATATTGGGCGGGCGGGTACTCTCAGTTGAAAAATGTTTCCGAGCTTCAAAAACGGGTTGTCAGAAAACGCCAAAAAAAATGCTTAGCAAGGAGAAAAAGAACTGCAACCCGACCAGACCGGCAATCACATAGCCAATGATCAACCAGGGAGAGGTGCTGGAAACCGGTTTGACCTGCTCTCCTTCCGCCAGAGAGCGGGCGGCCAGGGCACACCCCTTTTGCAGGTCACCCTCTTTCTGGCGGGCATTCAGCCAGATATAGCGCCCCTGGTTAGCAGGCAGGACGATGACCTGGCCAGCGAAGGTCTGCATCAGCCGGGAGATACCGTTTGGGTCTTCCAGGGTGTGATCTGCAATCACTACAGCGGCGAAACCCTTAAGATCGTTGGGCTGTATCTCATCTGGCAGGGCAAATTGCAGGGGGATGCCTTCGGCAAACCTTTGGAATGCTTTCAAAATGCCTTTACCCATGGGGGATTGTGGATCGAGCGCGGCCAGTACCGGGAAGGCGGCCTGTTTTTCCAGCAAATGTTTGGTTAGGGCGCGGTTATCCCTCTGCAGACAGGTGAGGTGGTAAGCCAGGAAGGCCGCGAAGAGCAGGATGAGCCGCAAATAATTCAGCGCATTATTGAGCAGGTGAAGGTTTGCCGCGCCGAACAGGTTTTGCAGCAGGGTGTAGATCAGAAAACCGGCGGATGCCATGCTGCCGATGACACAGGCAAAAATAGCCAGATACAGATAGATCTTGCGGCTGAGGGAGCGGCGGGCGTGGTCGCCGGATTCGCCTGTCTGCGCCGCAGCATGGTTGACCTGCTGCCAGTACACCAGCCAGAGCACCAAACCCACCAGCAGGACTGCCAGATTTCCAGACAGGGTGCGAATTTTTTCCTGCCAGATGGAGATGGCATCTGTTTGGGTCAGCAGGTCAATGATCCATCCGCTGATGCCGGCAATGCCGGTGATCAGACCGGCCAATCCAAGCCCGGCCAGAAGATAGCGATAGATGCGCAGCATGGCGGCCTGTTTGGTGGCATCGTTCCGGGCTGTGATGTCTGCGGTCAGAACGCGGGCAAAATACGCCCAGAAAACGCCGAAGGTCAGGGCAAACGAGAGGGATGAACTCATTTCGATCAACAATGAACGGAACGGCCCCATGTCTTCCAGGGCAGCACGCAGCAGCCAGTAGATGATCCATCCGGCATTGAAAGAAAAGACCACAGCTCCCACCAGGGACAGAACGTACAAAACGCCAGTGCGCAGGGGGGAATGTCTTTCCGCCGCAACGCTGGTCGTGGATTGAATGCGCAGCCACCAATATACCCAAAGCGGTGCGCCAACGATGAGCAGGGTCAATGCATTGGAGAATTGCTCCCTGTTGCCGGAACCGATGGCTTGCTGCCAGGCGAGCAGGAAGACAACCATTTTTTGCACGCCGATGATCGTTAACCCCAGACTGTAGAGCATCCACAGATAGCGGTACAGCCGTCTCAGGTCTGTCAAACTGTCTGTGTCTGTGCCGGATGTCCAATCGGAGCGCAGCACATTCAAAAAATAGACGGCCAGAATGAGGTTTACGCCGATGGCGATGAGGTTGTCTGCCAGGGTTTGGTAGCCTCCAAAAATGGCCCGCTGCGGATTGAGCCGCGCCCCTTGCAGCAGCAGCCGGTTCAGCAGCGCCATGAGGTTTTGCACAGCGGGCACAAGTGTGGTGAGCAGAATGCCATAAAGGAAAATGGCCCGCACCAGAGAGGAATGCTCTTCTTCGGATTGGTGAGCGTCGCGCTGCGCAATCAGCCAGTGCAGCAAAAAGATGGGAATGCTGACCAGTATCTGCGCCAATCCGGTGGAGAGGATCGTCGATTGGTCACTGGTGATCTGACTGCCAATGATCGATCTGAGGAGGTTGGTGATACCCCACACCAGTGAAATGGCGCTGATGAATGCTACCAGATAAAAATAGATCCTTCTAATGGTTCTCATGATGGCTCCCTGGTGGTTGACAGTGGCTTATTTGAAGACTGGCTGATTCCATTCGTACGACCAGTAGGCATAGGGCATGGACAGGATGCGCCATTGCCCTTGCACTTTTTCCAGCGAAGCAATCTCGGAGCTGCGGTAGCCCTCATTGAAAATCCCGCCTCCGGACATGCCCATCGCCACATTCACATAAGCTGTCTGGCCTTCAATGGTCTGTTCGCTTACATCCACCGCGGTAATGTGCTGCGGCTTGTTCATCACCATGGTTTGCCGGAATTGAGACAGGCTGGGCTTGCCGGGAATGTCTGCCAGATAGCCATACGCCTTTTCGTATTCACCCTTGTCGAGGGCCAGCAAATAGTTGAAGACCACCCCTCGCGGCTGGTCTTCTGGCTGGTACACCAGGGTGGTGTCCTGGCGCAGGAAGAACACCAGCAAGGCGATGACAACCAGAGCCAGGATGCCGATAATGATCCCCATTAAGAATTTGTCCTGTTTCATGAACTTCTCCTGATGTTTGGCTTTTTGCTAGATGTGATCTCATTGTAATCGTTTCGGCTCTGTTATTCAATCTGCCGGTGAAGGCGCTCTCCTGGCTTGCTGAACAAGAAGGGGTTTCTGGCATTGGCCGTTAAACCCGGTTACGCGTCCCGCCACTTCCCAGAGAACCATAAGAAAATCGTGAGAGGAGTGTTTTTGGCTTGTATTGCTCACATTTTTTACCTATAATGTAGATATTATAGAAAAAAATAGAGACATCGGAAAAATCTTTCCTGCTGTTTGCAGTCCAAACTTCGCAGCCCGTCTGTATTGTTCATTGATGCCGGGTGTTTGAATAGCGAAAAGAAGTATATTTGACCAACACAGATCCCGTGTTTTCATGAATCTGGAGGAAGTAATGAACAGAAAGAAAATCTTGAAGGTGATGTGGGGGATGTTTTGTCTGCTGATCTTGTTGACGTCCTGCAATTTGCCGTGGGACAGTGGTGACATTGCAGTTTCGGTGGCGCTTACCCAGACCTTTGCCGCGGCGGCCACCGAACTGGAAGGCACGCGGGCGGCAGCCCTGCCGGAAGCAGGGCAGGAAGCAACAGCCACACCGGAGGCGGCAAGCACGGCCACGCCCGAGCCCCTGCCCACTGAGACGCCTGAACCGACGGCGACCATTGTGCACCTGACCCGGCCGGGAGACTTCCCCGGCGGGCGGGAGAGCGGCATGACCGACCCGGATTCATCCACGACTGCCGCAGAAAAGCGGGTTTCGCGCGGTGAAAATTTTGCGGCCAATCTCTTTGAGCGGCCATTCAGCGCCGAGACCATGGAATATCTTCCTGATCTCGATATCGTTCATACTACCCTCAACCGCAGCGGGGGTTGGGTGTATCTCAAAATCAAAATGCAGGGTACTCGCGATGGCAAGCTGCAAGGGACGTATGGCATCGAGTTGGACCTGAACCTGGACGGGCGCGGCGAATGGCTGATCCTGGCTTCAAACCTGCAAGCGGATTGGTCCACTGACGGGGTGCGGGTATGGAAAGATACCAACCGCGATGTGGGCGGCAGGATCGCGCTGCAAGCAGATTCTTCGCCCGGAGACGGCTATGACCAACTGGTCTTTGACCAGGGCATTGGCGTTGACCCCGATACGGCCTGGGCCCGGGTGGATCCTGCTGACCCCAATGCAGCATTGATCGCCTTCAAATATTCCCTGATCGGCAATGACCCTGAATTCCTCTGGGGAGCATGGGCTGATCACGGGGTTGCCAATCCGGGCTGGTATGATTACAATGACCACTTCACCCACGATCAGGCCGGTTCGCCCATCACGGGGCTGGCGCAGTATCCCCTGAAGGGGCTGGCTCAGGTAGACAACACCTGCCGCTGGACGGTTGGCTTCATCCCCACGGGGTCAGAGCCTGGCATTTGCCCGGTGCCGGCCACGCCGACACCCACGCCCACAAGAACGGCGACCATTATCCCTGGGAACATCAGCGGCATTGTCTTTCGCGACGGCAATGGCGACCTGAGCTACCAATCCGGCGAAACCGGGATTGGCGGAGCGGGTGTGCGCCTGCGGCAGGGGAGCTGTGGTTCACCGGGGGCCGAGGTGGCGAGCACCACCACCGGCGGGGATGGGCGTTACTCATTTGGCGGTCTGGCGCCGGGGACGTATTGCGTGGATGTGCCCAGCGACCCGGCAACCTGGACGGCCAAATCCAGCCCTGCCACGATCACCATTGGCCCTGGTGGCAGCGGTTTTGCCAATTTCGGATATTTCTATCTGGGTTGAAAGAGGAGGCGTTTTTTGGATATTCAAACCATCATTACCCATCGTCCGGTCATGAGCCAGGACCTGAATCATCATGGCACATTGTATGCTGCCCGCAGCTGTGAGTGGTTTGTGGAGGCCGGATTCATCGCCGCCGCCAGTTTGACCCGACCCGAAAACATTGTGTGCGTCAAGGTGCACAATATGGAATTTTTGCGGCCGGTGCAGAAAGGGGAGGTTTTGAAACTGGAGAGCAAGGTGGTGCTCACCGGCCGCACCAGCCTGGTTGTGCATGTTCAGGGCACTGTTGGGGACAATCTAGCGGTGAGAGGCTTTCTCTCTTTTGTGCATGTGGATGCTGATGGCCGGCCGCTGCCCCATGGTGTGAGCATATCGCCGGGCAACGAGGTTGATCAGGCGTTGCACAAACAGGCGCTGGCTTTGCGCAAATAGCAAACAGGAAGACGAATCAAATATTGACCGGGCGGCCTGCAAGAAGGCCGCCCGGCTGCTTATCCATCCGCTACAGGCAGATCAGGTTATTCCGTTTTGGCAGACAGAGCGTCCTGCCGAAAAATGTTTGCAGAAAGCATTTGCCACAGCTGGTTGACCCGCCAGAAGGATACCATGGCCATGCCATGTGCCAGAACGGTAAAGAAGGGTGGCGTTTCCAGGGTGTAGTAGGTCCAGCACAGGCGGGTGGTACCCCACAGCTCGAGGAAGTAGCCCAGTCCAGCTCCTGCCAGGAAAGTGAGCAACATCTCGCGCTCTTTGCCCTGCGGGGTGAGGATGAGAAATGCGCACAGCAACAGGGCCATCAGGGTCAGTGATTTGTCGACTGATGGCCAGACGAAGACCAGCATGAGCAGGTAAAATGCGGGAAAGATCAACCAGTACAGGAGTCGGTAAGGCTTGTCTGGCGATTTGCGCAAGAGATGACTCAACAGGCGGAACAGACGATCCACCGACAGACTGGCAATCGGCCAGGCCGGGATGATCCACAGCGGCGGGCGCTCGTTGGTGTAATATACCCACAGTTCCGTCTGGGTGCCCCAGCTTTCGATCACCATGCCGCCGGCCAGTGCGATCAGGGCCAGCGGCAGGTCGCGGCGCAGGTCTGCGTTGGCGGTGATCAGCAGGCTCATCACCAGGAAATTGCCCAGCAGCAGCCAGTCGAATTGCATCCACCACGGATAGGCAGGATTATAGGTGGCAACGTATTCTTCCACCAGCGGCCACCATACGTAAACGATCAAGGCCAGCAAAACCACAAACCCGCTGAACATCCAGCGGCTGGTGCGGTTCCATTGGAATACTTTGTTGATCTTTTGCCAGAAGGAAGGTTGGGAGTTCATTGTTTTCTTCAGGGGAGCTATGAAGTGAAATAAGCTGTTTTTCTCAATTGTACATGATTCTGGGAATAAACATCTTGTGCGAGGCGAAAAACATCAAGGCCGCCCAAACCGGGTGGCCTTGATAGTTGACGTGCCTTGTTGCATGGGTATAACTGGATTACATGACCAGCGACATGACAGCTTTCTGGACATGCAGACGGTTTTCAGCTTCATCAAAAATGGCAGAGCGCCACCCGGGTCCTTCGGTTTTGTCCATGACGTCATTGTTGACTTCCCAGCCGCGGTCGGCAGGCAGGCAATGGAGGTAGATGGCGTTCTGGTCACAGGTTTCCATTAAATCGCTGGTGGTCTTCCAGGATTTGTAGGCGTCAAAGATTTCCTGTGCCTTATTCTTGTCATCTTCGCCCACGGGCGTCTTGAAGAGCTGCACCGGGCACCAGGCCTTGGGGTAGACCACATGGGCACCCTTGAAACCTTCTTCAAAATCATGGGTGATGCGGAAGGAACCTTTGGCATCCTTGGCGTAGTCTTCACATTGCTGGATGATCTTTGGATCCAGTGCCATTTCCTTGGGGTGAGCCAGGGTAACGTTCATGCCCAGCATGCTGGCAAACAGGATGGCCGATTGGGGAACGGCGCGCGGTTTGTGTACTGAAGGAGAATAAGCCCAGGACATGGTAAAGTTGACCCCTTCGAAACCGCCAAATTCTTCGTAAGTGGTCAGCATGTCCGCCAGTCCCTGGAAGGGGTGATAAATATCGTCTTCCATGTTCAATACAGGCACATCCGACCACTTGGCAAATTCCTTGAGCAGTTCATGCGCTCCACCGTATTCCCAGTCAACGGGATCACCATAGCAACGAATGGCGATGGCATCACCCATGCGGGAGAGGACGCGAGCCACATCCGAGACACGTTCAGTGGAATAGGCAACTTCTTTTCCTTCCAGAGCCGGGGTGTAAATCTTGTCCGGGTCAAGGTAATGGGCATGGCCGCCCAATTGGGTCATGCCTGCTTCAAAGGAATTGCGTGTGCGCAGGGATTGGTTGTAAAAGAGCATGAAGAGGGTTTTGGCGCGCAGCATATCGTCATGGAAAATGCCCATGCCTCGCTGCCGCTTGAGTTCACCGGCAACCTCAAGAACGGTCTTAATCTCTTGTGGCGTGAAGTCAGTTTCGGCCAGGAAATCACGCCCTTTGAATCCTGTTGTTTTCATAAGCTTGGTTCCTCCTGAAATACAGTACAAGAATAGTGGCTATACAGTATAGCCAGATTACAAACTGAGAAGACAGAGGCAGAAATCGAACAGGTAAAAAGTCTCCCATTTGGTGAAAGGGATAATCGAAAAGTGTTCTGAACACTTATCTCTATTGTATTGAATTCTATGAATTCTTGAATGTGATAAATGTAACTTGACTTGGGTTACAAATTACCCGTATACTACACGTGTCGACAATTCGTGTCGCTTATTATCAAACTCTTCAGGATGGTCTATGGTTACCAGAGATGATGTTGCCAGACGGGCTGGTGTATCTCCTTCTACAGTTTCGTATGTGATCAATAACGGCCCGCGTCCGGTTTCTGATGCCGCGAAAACGCGGGTGCTGCAGGCTGTAAAAGAGCTGGGCTATCGCCCCAATGCAGTGGCCCGCAATCTGCGTCGTCAGCGAACCTCAATCTTGGGGTTGGTCATACCCGATATCATCAATCCCTATTTTGCCCAAGTTGCCCAGGGTATTGAAGCTGTAGCTTTTGAGCGTGATTATACGGTGATTTTTTGTCATACCAAGTACAGCATGGAACAGGAACTGAAGTATTTTGACCATTTATATGTGGAACGCGCTGCCGGGGTATTGTGGATGCCGGCCACTGGCGATCCCGAACCGGCGCATCGGCTGGTTGAATATGGTCTGCCGGTGGTGATGATGGACCGCATGCTGGAAGGGGTCAAAATCCCGGCAGTGGTGGCCGATAATTATCGCGGCGGGTTTCTGGCAACCGAACACCTGATCCAGCTTGGGCACCGCCGTATTGGCTGCATTGCCCGGCCGGTGCTTCTTTCCCATAGTCAGGAGCGGATTCAGGGATATCAGGCAGCCCTGGAAAAGCATGGCATCCCCTTGGATGATCGCCTGATTGCAGCTGGTGGTTACCGCCTGGAAAATGGTTACGATGCCATCCAGTATCTTCTCAGCCTGGATCAGCCACCAACCGCAGTATTTACCTACAATGACATCATGGCCATTGGCGCCATTCGAGCGCTGCACGAACGCGGTTTGCAAGTTCCCCGGGACTTTTCAGTGGTGGGATACGATGATATCCCTGACGCGGCCTATAGCTGCCCGGCGTTGACCACGGTGTGTCAGGCAAAATATGAAATGGGTTTGAAGGGTATCGAACTGCTGCTCAGGATAATGGAAGGCGAAATCGTCAGTCCACAAACCGAGACCCGGGTGGAGGTGGAATTGGTGATACGGGAGACAACAGGCCCCGTGCCAGTAAGTTCGAAATAAATACTCTAAAGGGGTTTTCATGAAGATCGCGATCGGTTCAGATCATATTGGTTTCCCATTGAAAGAAGCGGTTGGCAGTTATTTGTGCAGCCTGGGTTTTGATATTCAGGATGAGGGGACGAATAATGCACAGAGTGTAGTTGATTATCCTGATTATGCGCAAAAGGTCGCCAGGGCAGTGTCATCCGGTGAATGTGAACGCGGTGTAGTAGTATGTGGAACTGGAGTGGGGGTATCCATCGCGGTGAACAAGTATCCTGGCATCCGTGCGGTGCTTTGCGACCATCCCTATATTGCCCGACAAAGCCGCATTCACAACGATGCCAATGTTTTGGCCCTGGGAGCTTTGGTGACCACGCCGACCCTGGCCTGTCATTACCTGGACATCTGGCTGGCCACCGATTTTGAAGGCGGCCGGCATTTACCAAGATTGGCCAAACTTGATCAGGCTTTTCAGGAAAAGTGGACAGATTTAGTTGGACTGGACTGTAGCCATTTCAAACTGGGAATTGCTCTTTCACCATATCAATCGGTCTTTGGTCCGTTGATGTTTGCGGGTGATCTTGCGGCCGGCCTGCGGGCGGCAGCCGAGACCGGTTTTGATACCGTGGAAATCAGCCTGCGGGTGCCTGATGACCTGGAAGTGGCAGCCTTAAAGAAGGGAACGAAAGCGTTGGGGCTTTCAGTATCAGCCATTGCCACCGGACAAACTTGCCTGCATGATGGATTGTGCCTGGTTTCCCCGCTGGAGGAAAAACGAAAGGCTGCAGTGGAACGCATCAAGGGACATATAAAACTGGCAGCCGAGTTGGGTGCCATGGTGATCATTGGCGGCATTCGCGGCAAGTTGACCGGCACGCCCGCAGAGATGGCTTATCAAAGAGAGGCGGCCATTGAAGCCATTGCCGTTTGCACGGAGGATGCTGCCTCCAAAGATGTAAAAATGTTGCTGGAGCCGATCAATCGTTATGAGACCAATTTTATCAATTCAGTGAACGACGGTCTGCAAGTGATTGAGCAGATCGCTATGCCAAATCTGTATTTGTTGCCGGACACCTTTCACATGAATATTGAAGAGCGATCCATTCCCCTGGCATTGTCTGCCGCCGCCGGGCGCATTGGTTATGTACATTTTGCGGACAGCAACCGTCTTGCTCCAGGCCAGGGACATATTGAATTTGCGGCGGTGATCCAAACCCTGTGCCAGATCGGTTACCAGGGCGTGATTGGATTGGAAATGCTGCCATTACCATCCGATCAGGAGGCAATGCAGCAGGCATCAAATTTTTTGCGGTCTTTATTGAAGCGCTAACGTAAATATTTCACCCGAATATTATTGGTTTATCGTGAACCACTGGTTCTTACATCTGGTATTTGTTGCAAGGAGATGTAAATGGAGCGATTTGACCGTTTGCCGCCATCCATATTAGGTGGCGACCCCTTTAACCAATTTCGTTTTCTCTATCGCCGCGAGCTGCTTTGGAAACTCTTTGATGAGGAATATTGCTATTCGGTCATGCAGGCTTATTATCAGGCGGGTGGACGGGGATATGATCTCTCTTTTGAGGTGAACACGCGGCTTTTCCGCCGCTTGCTGGATGAAACCAGGGATCACCTTCTTGGGATTGCCAACCCCACCTGGGAACAGGGAGTCTTTCTGAATGGACGGTATTTGCAGTACAGTCGTGACCGCATTCTGCGCACACTGGTAGAACAGCTTTGGCCGGCGGACATTGCCCGACAGGTTAAGGAGCATCTTTCCCGTGAAGCGATTCTGGTTTTTGGGTATGATCCCCTGGCAGCATTGCTCAATGCGCAAGAAATCAGAAGCATCGTCCTGGATGAGGCGGTATTCTTAAAGCGCCTGGCCGGGTTTGAAGATTGCCAGATAGTGCTCTTGGGAGGAG
The DNA here is from genome assembly GCA_020060485.1 of Anaerolineales bacterium. The sequence continues at coordinate 29,390 of JAGVAB010000136.1, read as the reverse complement.
CGGATGCCGATTATCTGGTTTCTTTGGGACGTGAGGATGTGGTGGCAGAAATGGTGCGGCTGGCACGCAGCCAGGGTTTCAGGCCTTATTTGTTGAGCCAGTATCCCTCACTGGTGCTGCCAAGGGTGGAAGCTGTCAATCTGGATGTTGAAGGATATGCCGTACCGCTCAACAAGGAATGGTCCTGGTTTGACCGGGAGTCTTGTCTGAAAGCTGTACAGGCTACGAGCAAAAAAATCATTGCGTTTATGCCTCTGGCGAGTGGTGATCTAAAGAAGGATGTGCGCAGTGCACTGGATTGGTTATATCAAGTGGCGGGTGTAGAGTCGATCCTGTTCGGTACGGCGACTGCTGCCCATGCCAATGAAACAGCCCGTATAGCGCAAGAAGCCCGTGACGCTGCTGATGCGCAGCGATACCATACAGATAAGGATATGCCACATGACCGTCGTTGAACTTGAAAACGTTAATTTTACATATCGGGATGCCAACAAGCCGGCCTTGCAGTCTGTCAATCTGGTGATAGAAGAAGGTGAATTCATTGGCATTATTGGTCCGACCGGTGCAGGGAAATCCACGCTTTGCTGGGCTATCATTGGGGTCGTACCGCAAATCCTGCTTGGCGAATTCAGCGGCAAGGCAACTGTCAAAGGCTTTTCATCTGCGACTACACCTGTGGCACAAATGGCGCAGATGGTTGGTTTGGTGCAGCAGGACGCCGAGGCACAACTGTTGATGACAGACATCGAAAAAGAGATCACTTTTCCCCTGGAGAATTTGTCAATTTCACGCGGTGAGATTGATCGGCGCCTGAATTATGTCCTTGATCTTGTCAATCTGCGGGAAAACCGACTGCGCCATCCTTTCTATCTGTCTGGGGGTCAGAAACAACGCGTGGCAGTGGCTGCAGTGTTGGCCATGGAACCAGAAGTGTTGATCCTGGATGAGGCAACTTCTGAATTGGACCCGATGGGAGCTGAAGAGATCCATAATCTGGCAGGTGACCTGAAGAGACAGGGAAAGACCATTCTTATGGTGGAGCATAATATCGATGAGTTAGCTCGCCACGCTGATCGTATCATTGTAATGGATCAAGGCCGGATTATTCGCGATGCACCCACCCGCGAAGTGCTTTCGGATGTGGATTTCCTGATCAGCCTGGGTATTTATCCGCCCCAAGTAACCCAGGTGGCCTATTATTTGGTGAAAGATCATGGATACAAATTTGACAGAATGCCGATTACTCTTGAAGAGGGGCAGACTGAATTTTCGAAGATGAGGAACCAGCGATGAGCGATGTTGTCTTGCGTACGGAAAACCTGTTTTATAAATACCCAACCCGTTCGGATTATGCCTTGCTGGATGTTAATATCCAGATCTGTAAGGGAGAATTTGTAGCCATCATTGGCCAGAACGGTTCCGGCAAGACCACACTTGTCAAGCATTTCAACGGCTTGTTAAAACCTACACGGGGACGAGTGATCGTGGGTGGCCGCGAGACTACCGATATCCCCACCTCGGAATTGGCCCGCTCAGTGGGTTATGTTTTCCAAAATCCGGACCACCAGATTTTTGCCGATTCAGTAAAGGAGGAAGTGGTCTTTGGCCCCAGGAATCTGGGATTTGAGGAGGAGCGGGTAGAAGAACTATACCGAAAGGTGTTGGGGGAAATGGATTTGGAAGGATTGGATGAGGAAATGCCCTTCCAGTTGAGCCGTGGGCAACGTCAACGCCTGGCAGTGGCATCGGTGCTGGCGATGGAACCAACCATCCTGATGGTTGATGAACCCACTACCGGTCAGGATTGGAAAGAGTCGATGGCGTTAATGCAGTTGGTGAAGCAGTTGAATGACCGTGGCCATACCTGTATCGTGACCACCCATTCCATGAACCTGGTTTCGCTTTATGCCAAACGGGTGATCGTCATGCGCGCCGCGCAGGTTTTCATGGATGGCACTACCCAGGATGTTTTTGCTGAGGTGGACGAGATCAAGACCGCAGGTATCAAACCACCTGAAGTGTATTTTATGGCAAGAAATCTGCTGCCTGCGGTTACCTTGGATCGCCCTCTCACTCCTGAGGTGCTGGCCGGGATGTTATCCGTTCAATAAGCAAAACTAATCACTTATAAGAGGTTTGCTATGGCCTTTGTCCTGCAAATGCTTGAAATGGGAAAATTGAAATCACCGATCCATGAATTGGATCCACGTGCGAAACTGTTATGGTGGTTAGGAATGATCATCGTCCCAATCTTGGTAACTAACCCCTTCATCCTTCTGGCTTTCACGGTCTGGATATGGATCATGGCTGGCTTTGCCAGGATTGCCCGGCGCATGTACCGGTTCTTGATCGTCACCTATCCGATGATGATTGGTTTCATCATGTTCACGTGGCCCTTCTTCTACCCAGTTAGCGAAGGTCAACGTTTTCTTTTCCAGTGGGGCATCCTGCATTGGAGTCTGGAGGGAACGATCTATGCAGTTGCCATGGGCATGCGCATTGTCCTGGCTTTGACAGCCTGTACTTTTTTTGTGATGACCACGGACCTGATGGGACTGGCCAGTGCTTTGGGTGAATTTTTACAGAACAAGCTGGGTATTTCGTATATGTATCCACTGATGGTCATCAGCAGTTTTAAATTTCTACCCGAATTGAGCGGAGATTATCTGACCATTACTGACTCATTCCGCTCCAGAGCAATGGACATTGATACCGGTTCAATTGCGCAGCGTTTCAGAAAAACCATTCCTGTGGCGGTGCCTTTGATTGACAGCATGCTGCGCAGGGCGATGCGCATATCGATTGCTTTAGAATTGAAGGCTTTCAATGTGGATTCCAAAGAGCGAACTTTTTACGATCAATATTATTTTCGTGGCAAGGATGTGTTGTTTGCCTTGTCTGGTCTTCTGGCGATCGGTTTGAGTGTTGTGGCAATTTACCTGAATGTGGCAAAAGTGGAAATCTTTCTTTGATCCATGCCGGAGCTTCGGGAAATTGTCAAACAGAAAAGGAGGTGTATATCGGGTACACGGCCATATTCCTGTTTTGTTATGATTGGAACTTTCTATTCTGGCAATTTAATTACGGAGGAATCTGATGGACAGATGGTTACCTGAAAAGATCGTTTGGAAACAAAAATTTGGAACCCTTGAGATTGCCTTGACCATCATTGGTGCAGTTTTGTATGGTTTGGGCGCTTTCTCTACTATGAACTGGGCGATTGGTTTTATCACCTTGAGGCCTTTCGCCTTCATTGCTGTTGTTTGGGGAGTTTTCTTTGGCCCGTGGGTGGGCGGCCTGGCGGCTTTGATCGGCAATACATTCATTTCCGACATTCTGGCTGGATGGTTTGGCATTGGCGGTGTGGGTGGTGCGGTCGGGAACTTCTTGATGGCCTTCATTCCCGGATTGTTGGTGGCCCATCCTAAAAACTGGAAGGCTGTTGCGCTGTGGGGCGGCATCGTCGGTACGCTGGTTGTGGCTCTTTGTGTGGGTGGCTGGATCGCGTTGATGGGATTTGCTCCCTTTGCGACCTTGTTCACCTCGGTTTTGATTGCTGACATCCCGCCGAATTTAATTATTGCCCCAATCGTTTGTGGGTGGCTCTATAATCGGGTGCAGAAACGCGGCCTGTATTGGCGCGACCGGTTAGAAAAGTAAACCACTGACAGAATATTTTATAAAGAGGAGTAAAGGGAGGCCGGAATTATTTTGCCTGTCCTCCCTTTACTCGATGGTGCTTGGATTTGTTGGCGTTACATCGATTGATTAGTGTCAGGAGTTGAATAAGATGATGAGCGACCAGACACAGGATTTGCTGATCAAAAATGGTCATGTGATCTGCATGGACGCTGACGGCACCCGTTACCAGAATGCCGATATTGCCGTCAAGGATGGTTTGATCACGGCCATTGGACCGCAGCTGGAGTTGCATGCTGAAAAAACAGTTGATGCACTGGGGAATGCCGTCATGCCAGGTTTGATCGATTGCCACATGCATGAAACCTTACTGCGCGGGTTGATCGAGGATTTGCCGCTCATGCGCTGGTTGAATGAGATTTGTTTTCCCAAAGACCGTGCTTTTCAGCCCAGACACCAACACGCTGCGGCGCAGATGTCCCAGTTGGAGATGATCCGCGGCGGCATTACCACCTTCATTGACATTTTCCGATTTCCGGGTGAAGCGGCCGCAGTGGCCGAAGTATCCGGTTTGCGCGGCATTTTCAGCCCTCAGCTGATTGACAACCCCGCCGGGGCTGGCGAGACCCTGGAAAGCAGCCTGGCCTTCATTGAGGCCTGGCACGACCGCTGCCCGGGACGTATCATGACCTGGTTTGGGCCGCACGCCTTATATAGTGTGCAAGCAGAGACTTTATTGAAAATGAAGGACCTGGCCCGAAAACTTGACGTTGGTATTCACATTCATTTGGCAGAGACACGTGATGAAGTGGATCAATTCAAAACACAGTATCAAATGTCGCCGGTGGAATATATTGCCCATCTTGGTCTGGAAGGGCCCAGGTTACTGGCGGCGCATTGTGTCCATTTGACAGACAGGGATATTCAGATCCTGGCTGAGCGCAATGTGGCGGTGGCGCATAACCCTTCCAGTAATATGAAGCTGGCATCGGGCGTAGCCCGCATCCCCGACCTGCTGGCGGCCGGCGTGCGGGTGGGATTGGGCACCGATTCGAACTTGAGCAATAATAATCTCGACATGTTTGAGGAAATGCGCCTGGCAGCCATGCTACAGAAACTGAGCCGCAACGATGCGGCTGCCATGCCCGTGGAACTTGTATTGCGCATGGCCACCTGTGACGCGGCGGCTTGTCTGGGTTTGCTGGATCAGATAGGTTCGCTTGAAGTTGGCAAGCGAGCTGATATCATTATCGTTGATCTGCATGCCCCGCATATGTGGCCTGTGCTGCCAGAACCGGGCAGCAATGTGATGGAGCAGCTGGTCTATTCAGCCAATGCGGGAGATGTGTTGACCACGATTGTGGATGGGCGGGTGTTAATGCGTGATCGTGAAGTGTTCTCGTTGGATCAAAAAGAAGCAGAAGCACTCGTGTTAGAAGCCGCCCAGGATTTGATCCAACTGGCCGGGATTCGTTTATAGAGATTTTACCTGTAGGATTCGAATGGAAGGTATGGTGTAGGCATGGAAACCCGATACAGGCATGGCAGGCAATTTAACCAGCAATCAACCGTGCCAGCAGGCGGCGTAGGACAGAGTGTTCCAAAGCTGGATGCCATTCCCAAGGTGCGTGGAGATGCTGTTTATCCCCAGGATTTTAATTTGCCTGGGCAATTGTATGGGCGCGTGCGTTGGAGCGATCACCCCCATGCGCGCCTGCTGGCCCTGGATGTAAGCCAGGCCGAGGCACTGCCGGGTGTGGTCAAAGTGATCACGGCCGGCGATGTGCCGCACAATCATTACGGAATTCACCAGCCTGACCAGGCAGTGTTCGTGGCAGTGGGGTATAAAATCACCAGTATTGCCGACCGGCTGGCCATGGTGATTGCCGAGAGCGAAACGATTGCTGCCCGGGCTTGCAGTTTGATCCAGGCTGAATACGATATGCTGCCGGTGGTGGCAGATGCCCGCCAGGCCATGCAGGCCGGGGCCGTATTGGTTCACCCGGAACGGGGGGATAGTAATATTTTTGAGCACATCAAGATTCGCAAAGGGGATGTTGAGCTTGCTTTCGCCCAGGCTGACGTGATCGTGGAGGGGGATTATGAAACCCCCTGCCAGGAACACGCTTACATGCAGCCGGATGCGGGCCTTGGCTTCATTGACGAGGAAGGAAGATTGGCGGTGGTTGTTGCCACCCAGGCGCCGCATGATGATCTGCCACACATGGCCCGTATTCTGGAACTGGATGAGAGTGAGATCTGTCTCATCATGCCTGGCATTGGTGGCGCTTTTGGCGGCCGGGAGGACATGCATGTGCAGCACCTTCTGGCGTTGGCGGTCTATTTGATCCGCCGTCCGGTCAAAATGATCTATTCCCGGCAAGAGACCACCACCCGCACAGGCCATCGCCATCCTTTTTTCATGCATTACAAAACGGCTGCCACCCGCGAGGGTCTAATCACCGCCATGCAGATCGAATTGATTGCAGATGGTGGAGCGGCCATGTCATCAAGCGTGTGGATGTTGAATAATGCTGCCAGTTCTGCTGGTGGGCCGTATCGTATTCCCAATGCCTGGGTGGATGCCTATGCAGTCTATACCAACAATGTGATGAACATGGCCATGCGCGGTTTTGGCGCCTTGCAGGTTGCTTATGGCTATGAGATGCAAATGAACAAATTGGCTGAAGCCCTGTGCATGGACCCGGTGGAAGTGCGTATGCGCAACCTGCTGGAAGAAGATGATATTCACCTGACCGGTTATCCCATGCCCCAGGGCGTGGGCGTCAAGGAGACTCTGCGCCAGGCAGCCAGCAGAGCCGGGTGGCGGGAGCAGGACGGGCATTGGTTTGCTCCAGAATTTCCTGTCAGCCAGCACCCGGATAAACGCCTGGGATTGGGTGTGGCTTCTTGTTACAAAAATGTTGGTTTTTCCTGCGGCATGGATGACAAAGCCGAAGCCAAAGTTTTTCTCTGGCTGGACGAAGCCGGAATGATCGACCGGGTTTCTGTTGTGTGCGGGGCGGCAGATCTTGGACAGGGCGCACAGACCGTCTTGGCCCAGATTGCGGCCGAAACATTGGGAATTGATATCAAGAAGGTCAGTGTGCCGCTGTTTCATACCAGTTATTTGCCATATGCCGGTTCTTCGTCTGCTTCTCGACAGACTTATGTTTCCGGTACTGCTGTACAGCGCGCCAGTCAGAAAGCGCTTGAAAACTGGCACATGGTATTGCGGAATGAGACAGGCGAGCGTGTGGTCAGCGGGGAGTATGAATATCACGCCCAAAGTCAAAGGCCAACAAGCTATTTTGATCCACAGACCGGCCTATGTGATCCGCATCTGAGTTATGGCTATGCCAGCCAGGTTGCCCTTGTGGAGGTGGATCTGCTGACCGGAATGAGTGAGGTGCTGAAGCTGTGGACGTCACAGGATTGTGGCCGGATGATCAACCCTGATCTGGTGCAGGGGCAGGTGGATGGGGCCATCCATATGGCAATCGGATATACCTTTATGGAGGATTATGTGCAGGAGGAAGGGCGGCCATTAAAGACCGGCTTCACCACCTATTTGATCCCGACTGTGCTGGATATGCCTCGTGAAGTGGATTCCATCACCGTTGAAGTGCCAGATCCGACCGGTCCCTTTGGTGCAAAGGGTGTAGGCGAAATGGCTTTGCTGCCCACGCCGGCAGCTATTGCGGCGGCAGTCAGAAATGCAGCCGGCGTCTGGGTGGATCAACTGCCCATTACAGCTGAACGGCTGTGGTTCAGGATGCAACAAGATCATACCAGGCAGAGGGATGGTTGACCGGGCAGATGTTTGGGTTGGCTTCCATCACGATTGTAATGAGGAGGAATTATGTTTCGCATAGGTATCGCAGGTTTCATCCACGAGACCAATACATTTTCAGAGATTTCCACCCCGCTGGAGGCATTTATTCAGCAAAGCGGATTTTATCCAGAATTGCGCAAGGGAGAGGAAATCTTAAAATTCAGGGAAGGCCGTTTCAATATTGCCGCCAGCGGCTTCCTGTTTGCTGCCGATAAACTGGACATGGAATCAGTGCCGCTGGTTTGGTGCGGCACCGAGCCATCCCAGCCGCTTTCACAAGAGACATTTGATACTTTGATGGGTATGATTCTTGAGTCTTTGCAACAAAACAGACCATATGACGGTCTCTTTTTGGATTTGCATGGGGCGATGGTTTTTGGCGATTTGCAGGATGGTGAAACGGAGATTCTGCGCCGAATTCGCGGGGTTGTGGGAGAAATTCCCATAGTGGTCTCGTTTGATTTGCATGGCAATATTGACCCGTCCTGTTTCGAACTGGCTACTGCCATGATTGGTTATCGTACCTATCCGCATGTGGATGGTTTTGAAAATGGGGAACGTTGTGCTCAGGTGATGGATCACATCCTGCGTGATGGGCAGATCCATGGTGCTTTCCGCCAATTGCCTTTTCTGATGCCAAGTACCACCCAGGCTACGACCAAGGATCCTGCCAAGAGCATGTATGAATTCCTGGCAGCCGGGGACAAGCTGGAAGACGTGCTGACTGCCACCATTATGGAGGGGTTCCCGCCATGTGATCTGCCGCATACCGGGCCTTCCATCTTTGCCTATGGTCGTACACAGGAGGCGGCGGAACAAGCTGTGGCGCGCCTGTATGACTATATCCTTGAGAGGGAAGCCCAGTTCATCTGTGACCTGGTGCCCTGGGAGGAAGCTGCACAACAAGCAATAGAATTGTCTACGACTGCATCCGGGCCCATCATTCTGGCGGATATTCAGGACAATGCTGGTGGCGGCAGCCCCTCTGATTCCACCTGGCTGCTGGAAGCTCTGGTTAAACACGGGGCGCGAAAGACAGCCCTGGGCTTGATCCACGATCCTGATGCTGTCGCTGCCGCCTTTGCCGCCGGCGAGGGGGCGGAGCTTATACTGGATGTGGGTGGCAAATCTCTGGAAGGGCATCATCCATTCCGTGCCCGCTATCAGGTTGTAAAATTGCATGAAGGTGATTTTTTGGGTACCGGACCGATGGTCAAGGATCGGGTATTAAATCTGGGCAAGATGGCTCAGCTTCTGGTGGATGATGTGCGCGTGGTTGTTGCCTCAGAACGTATGCAGGCGCTGGATCAATCCCTGTTTAGAGTGGTCGGGATTGAGCCAGCAGACATGAAGATCCTGGCTTTGAAAAGCGCCAACCATTATCGGGCTGATTTTGGTCCAATTGCCAGCCAGATTATCAATGTTGAGTCGCCATCGGCCATCATCGAAGACCCCAGCAAAATCCCTTATACCAGATTGCGGGAAGGAGTGCGCCTGAAGGGTCTTGGGCCGGTCTATCATCGTCCAGAAGTTTTAGATTCCTGACGCATACCACCTTGCCTGGAGGGACATTTCCAGGCAAGGTGAATCTTAAAAAATTGCTGCACCCCTTGACTTTTGATAAAAAATTTTATACTATATTGTTAAGTGTTCTGAACACCTGAACAATTTTCTTTCCCCCACTCATTCAGCTTGAAAAGGTTAGCGGAATGATCAAAAAAATCCAGCCCGTCCATCGCCGTCAAATCACAAAAGCAACCCTGGATCGACTCCTGTCGATGATCCGTGAAGGATATTGGATGTCTGGGGATCAGCTGCCGCCGCAGCGGGAGCTGGCCGAGGCCCTCGGCGTGGGAATGTCCACCTTGCGTGAAGCTTTGCAGTCATTGCAGACCATGGGTATTGTGGACATGCGCCACGGTGAAGGCACTTTCATCGCCAACCAGCCCAATGATATGTATGGGCGACTGGTGGAGATCTCTTTGGCAATGGGAGAAACTGACCTGCAAATGTTGTTTGAAGCCCGCGAGATTCTGGAGACTGGTTTTGCATTCTGTGCTGCAAACCGGGCAACTGATGAACAGGTGGAAGCCTTATTTGATATCCTGCAAAAAGAGCATAGTCTAATTGGTACTGAGCGGCGGGAAGAGGGCCATGAGCTGGATCTGGCATTTCATCATATGGTAGCTGAAATGACCCATAACAAATTCCTGACGCAAATTGATGATACCTTGTTCAGTGCACTTGACGAGGTGCTGCATCTTCTTCCGCAAACGCGTGAAGGCTGGCAGCTGCATATGGAAGTCGCAGAAGGTATTCGCAACCGCGATCCCTTCCAGGCCTCGGAAGCCATGCGCACCCTGATTGAAGCATCGGCAGCGCGTTATTTGCCCTATTTGACCAGAAAAGTAGAAATGGATCACTAATTCCTCCCGATTGACGGGAGGTTGGAGGGAACCGAACCAGCGGGAGAAAAAATAGTTGATGGCTTTCGACACGTGTAGAAAACACATCATTTCAACAGATCATATTGCAATCAAAGTAAAGGAATTGGACAGTGAAACGTGTATTAGTCAATAAACCCATTCATGAAGATGCCCTGGCTTTGCTGGCTGGGGAAGTAGAAGTCTTAACCCCATTCAAGGCTTCTACCCAGGAAGTTCTTGCCATGCTAGCGGACGTACAGGGCATGATCCTGTGCGCCGGTATGCAGATGGATGCGGCCAATCTGGCTGCTGCTTCTTCACTGGAAGTTCTTGGCCGTCATGGCGCAGGACTGGATATCGTTGATGTCGATAGTGCCACCGAATTAGGCATTCCAGTTGTATTCACCCCTCTGGGACCAACCGAATCAACCGCCGAGCATGCTTTTCTGTTGATGATGGCTGTAGCTCGTAAACTGACGTATCTGGACCGGGCCACCCGTTCTGGTGATTTTCATGTGCGTGATCATGTGGTGGGTGCAGAACTGCAAGGCAAGAAGGTTGGTGTAGTGGGATTTGGAAATATTGGCCGCCGTTTTGCCGAGATGTGCCGCGCCGCCCTGCAAATGGAAATCCACGCCTATGATCCTTTTATCAATCCTCAGAAAATTGTGGATTGGGGTGCTGTTTATCAAAAGAGTATTCTTGAGATGGCTGCCCAGGTGGATTTCATTTCCTTGCATATTCCCGCCACACCAGAGACGCATCATATCGTCAATGCTAAAGTGCTTGCAGCATTGGGACCGCATGGGTACGTGATCAATTGTGCCCGCGGTCCTGTGATGGATGAGCAGGCGTTGATAGCAGCGCTCAAAGAAAACAGGATCGCCGGAGCTGCTTTGGATGTGTTTGATCCTGAACCGCCGCTGGCAGATAATCCTTTATTTGCATTGGACAATGTCGTTTTGACCCCGCACCTGGCGAGTTTTACTGATGAAGGCCGCCGTCGCATGGGCATGATGGTAGCAGAAGATGTCTTGCGTGTGTTAAAGGGCGAGACACCCCTCTATCCCGCCAATCCTGAAGTGTTTAATAAGTAATCTCATAATACAAGAAGGAGAGCAAACCATGAAACCCAATCCGATTCGAGAACGATGTTTGAAAGGTGAAACAGTTTACGGAACAATGATCCAGGATGTGCGCTCCCCGTCCATCGGTCAGATCATGGCGCAGACAGGGATCGATTTTTTGTTCTTTGACATGGAACACGGCCCATTTGACCTTGGTGTGATTGCAGATATGGTCAAGGTTACCCGCCTGACTTCGGTGACGCCGCTTGTGCGTGTGCCCAATGATGAATATCATCTGATGGCCCGCGTCCTCGATGCGGGTGCATGTGGCATTATGATCCCGCGCATTGAAACCCGCCAGCAGGTGGAGGATATTGTCAGCAACACTCATTACCCCCCAGCAGGTGTGCGCGGCTGCTCTGCCGACAAAGGGCATAACGATTTTGAAGAACAAAACATGTGGGTGTTCACCGAGCAGGCCAATCGCGAGAATATGATCATCCTGCAAATTGAACGCGAGAAAGCCATTGAAGATATTGATGCCTTGTTGTCTGTGGAGGGGGTGGATGCAGCCATTCTGGGACCCAATGACTTGGCCTTGAGCATGGGTGTGCGTGACAAAGACTATCTTTCGGCATTGGAACCGGCAATTCAGACCGTTCTGGATTCGGCAAAACGGCATAACATTCCTTGTGGTATTCATATTGGTAATCTGGATTGGTTGATCGAGTGGAACAAACGCGGTATGCAGCTCATCGCGTATGCAAATGACATCGTTTTCTTGCGCAATGGTGTGGCAACAGGCATCAACAAGATCAAGGAAGCTGTCAAGGGGTCTTAACAGGAAAAATGCAACTGAAGGAGGTAAGCAGAATGGATCAATTATTAATCAAACACGCGTTGATAGTAACCATGGATGCCGAGGATCGTATTATTCGTGATGGTACGATCTACATAGAAGGTAACGTGATCAAGGAAATTGGCCCTGGATCGACAATATCTGACAAACCCGGGGCCAAGGAAATTGATGCCAGTGGCAAGATCATCATCCCAGGAATGATCAGCTGCCATAACCATCTGTATAGCGCCGTTGTCCGCAGCATTCCCTATTCAGGGTTCGAATCCCCCGATTTTTCTTTTGTTTCCTGGATGGACCGTTTTTGGCTGCCATTGTTGGAAGACCGTGTTGATCAGAACATTATGTATGCCGGCACACGGGCCAATGTGGCTGACCATATTCGCAGCGGCATCACCTGCACCACAGATACGGCAGAGGGTTCGTATGCTTTGCCTGGTGCACTGGATGCTGTGGACAAGGCTTGCATCGAAACCGGTATTCGGGCGGTGCTTTCATTTGAAACTACCGGGCGGATCAGTGAAGAAAATGCCGCCATGGGTTTGCAGGAAAATGTCAACTTCGTCAAGAAGTGTCAGGCGCGCTCCTATGACCGTGTTTCAGCCCGGATTGGCGTGCATACCACGTATACGTGCCCGACCGAATTGTTGCAGGAAGTGCGCAAGACGGCTGATGAGTTGGGTGTTGGCTACATGGCGCACCATCTGGATGACCGTTTCCACCATTTTGATACATGTCGCCGGTTTGGCAAGCGCCCCACCCGCTATCTGGAAGATATCGGTTTCTTGAGCCCCAATTTGATCCTCTTCCATTGCAGCTATATTGACCAGTGGCAGGATCCTGAGATCTTCAAACGCAATGATGTGAAAGTAGCCCACAATGCAGAGTCAAATGCTATTTTCTCCTTCTGGCCGGATATGATGCATCTGCTGCAAGCTGGTGTGACAATTGGTCTGGGAACCGATGGACAAACCTTCAATTTCTTTGAAGTCATGCGCACAGCCCAAATGATCCACCGTATTAAATATGAAAACCCGGAGTTGTTCAGGGATGATACGGTTCTGCGTATGGCCACGATTGAAGCAGCCAAAGTGTTGCAGATGGAAGATCAGATCGGTTCTTTGGAAGCAGGCAAGAAAGCAGACATCCTGGTATTGAATGATCGCTCCACAGTGCCGGTGTTTGAGGTCAATGTCAAGAACTATATCGTCAATACTTGTGAACGGGCTGATGTGAATACAGTCATCATTGATGGTGAGGTGATCCTGCAGGACGGCAAGTTTGTTAAGTTTGACGAACAGGAAGTGCAAGAGAAATCCAAAGAAGAAGCTGTCCGGCTGTGGAAAGCAAATGATTGGCCTCTGCCATAGCATCCCCCTGGCAGTCAGCTTTTTGAGAAGGCAATGAAATCGGAAAGGAGGTAAAAGATCGGGTAAACGAAAGAGAAGAGGATTGTTGTTTTCAACAAATTGGTTGGATCAAGTGCGACTGAGTTGTAATCCGAACAGGAGGATTGAAGATGAAACGGTTTCACGTGTTGTTCACGGTTTTGATCGTATTGGTGCTGGGTATGAGTGCCTGTGCACCTGCCGCCCCTGCCGCTCCGGCAGAACCCGTTGCCCCGGTAGAACCTGCTGCGCCGGCAGAACCCGCGCCTGCGGCAGAAGAACCCGCTGCCCCGGTAGAAGAAGCTCCTGCTGAGCCTGTTGAATTGCCAATGATCGTTCTGGTCCCCGCTGGACGGGTGGGCACAGAAGGATTCATGTTCCTTGCTGGTCAGGGCTACAAAGAAGCAGTGGCAGATTTTGGATTTGCTGAGAATATCCTGGAAAGCGAAGTGCCCGAAGAATGGGAGCGCAATGTGCGCACGGCCGCCCAGGATGGCGCAGCATTGATCGTTGGTGTTGGTTCCACCATGCAGGATGCCGTGGCAAATGTTGCTCCTGATTTCCCGGACACCAAGTTTGCTCTGGTTGACTCATACACTGGCGGCGACAATGTGGTTGGGTTGATCTCTCAGGAACAGGAAGGCACCTTCCTGGCTGGTGCTCTGGCAGCTATGATGACCACCAAAACTGATCTCGAAGGCATGAACGAAGCCAAGGTAATTGGTTTCATCGGCGGTATGGACATCCCGGTCATTCACCGTTTCCTCGGCGGTTTGCAGCAGGGTGCGGCCTACATCGATCCTGATGTCAAGATCGAAGTGGCTTATGTGGGTTCCTTCCGAGACCCTGCCAAAGCCAAAGAATTGGCACTGGCGATGATCGAAAACCAGGGCGTTGACATTGTCTACTCTGTGGCTGGCTCGTTTGGTGATGCCGGTGTCTTCGAAGCTGTGAAGGAAAAGGGTGTTTATGGCATCGGCAGTGATGTGGATTGGGATTCCCAGGTTCCCGGGAATGTCCTGACCTCGGTGTTGAAGCACACGGATATGGCCGTCTATGATGTTATTGACCGCTTCCTGAAGGGCGAATTCCAGGCTGGAGAAATCCCCTACGGTGTGGCTGATGGCGTGATGGATATCACGGACATGTCCGTCATGGGCGACAAGATTCCTGATGATGTGCGCGCTGTACTGACCGATATCAAGGCCAAGATCAAGAGCGGCGAGATCAAGGTCGAGCGGCCGATGAATTAATGGTGTTGATGACCAGGGGCTGGCGCTCTCCTCAAGGCCAGCCCCCATGGTCACAACACGCAGATTGTACAAGCCAGCGGGCTGTTCCTGGTGCAGGCCGGGAACAGCCCTGAACCCTGAAGGTCTTGACAAGATCAAAAGAGTAAGCGGCTTGTAAGGACGATTGTAATCCAGAAGATGCGACAGGACGGTGCTAAGAAATGGCAGAGGCGATTGCAGTAAACGAAATCACCAAGCGTTTTCCCGGCGTGCTGGCGAACGACAGGGTTAGTTTTTCTGTGGAACAGGGCGAGATCCGCGCCATCGTGGGAGAGAACGGTGCGGGAAAAACCACATTAATGAATATGCTATATGGCCTTTACCATCCGGACTCGGGTCAGATATTTGTCAAAGGCCAGGAAGTAAATATTTCGAATGCGCGCATGGCGATTGAATTAGGAATTGGTATGGTGCATCAGCATTTTAAACTGGTGCCATCCTATACTCTGGGACAAAATATCGTCCTGGGGATTGAACCGCAAAAAGGCTTGCTGATCGATGAGATGAAGCTTGTCAAATCGGTACAGGAGATTTCTGAAAAATATGGTTTGGCTGTAGATGTCAATAAAGTTGCCGCAGATGCTTCTGTGGGTGAACAGCAGCGGGCCGAAATTCTCAAAGCTTTGTATCGCGGGGCAGACATTTTGATTCTGGATGAACCCACCGCGGTTTTAACCGACATGGAAACCGAAGAATTATTTGTGATGCTGCATGGCTTGGCAAAGAATGGCAAGACGATCCTGTTCATCAGCCATAAATTGCGGGAAGTGCTGGCTATATCTGATACAACCACTGTCATGCGGCAGGGCAAAGTTGTTGGGTCGGTTAAAACATCAGAAACTGACAGCTGCAAGCTGGCAGAGATGATGGTCGGCCGCGAAACCATTGAAGGTCGTATGCGTAATGATGATGTTCAAGTCGGGGATGTGATCCTAGAAATCAAACAAGTGAATGTGCTTGATTCGCGGGATGTTCTGGCAGTTCGCGATGTTGATATACAACTGCACAGCGGCGAGGTGCTAGGCATCGCTGGCGTGGATGGAAATGGGCAGGAGGAGTTGATCGAAGCCATCATGGGATTGCGCCCGGTTGTTAGCGGCAAAATCCTGGTCAATGGGGTGAATATTGCGAACAGCACCAATCGCCAGATCCGAGAATCCGGTGTGGCTTATATTCCATCAGACAGAAATCGGGCAGGCGTGGCAACAGAAGCCTATGTTTGGGAAAACCTGATTGCAGGTGCGTATTATCAGCGTCCCTATTCAGGACATATGAATCTAAACACCCGTGTGATTAGTGACAATGCTTATGATCTGGTGAATCGATATCAAATTGCTACCCCCGGAATTAAGACACAGACAGGCAATTTGTCGGGCGGCAATATTCAGCGATTGATCGTGGGCCGTGAATTGGGATCAGAAAAGGCAATGGTAGTGGTGGCTTCTCAACCCACGCGAGGCATTGATATCGCCGGTACGGAAGCCATACGAAAGACCCTGCTGGAATATGCAAACCGCGGTGCAGGTGTTTTGCTGGTTTCGGCGGACCTGGATGAGGTCCTGGCGCTGAGTGATCGGGTGGTGGTGCTCTATGAGGGGAAACACCTGGATGCCGGGCCGGTGAATGAAGGCATTCGTGTACAAGTTGGCCATTTGATGGCCGGAGGCGAAGGAGAATGTCCGGTATGAGCAACAATGCAGCAAGACCTTCCTTCAAGGATCGCTTAAGGTCAATTCTGGTGGAGGTTTTCACCCAGTTTGCAAATTATGCGATCATTTTGGTGATTTCGCTTTTGGTAGGCGCTCTGGTGATCTACCTGACTGGAAAGAACCCTGTTGCAGCGTATCAGGCTTTATGGAAAGGCGCATTTGGCAACTGGTACAAATTCACCGATACCCTGGATCGTTCCACGGTGCTTATTTTCAGCGGATTGGCAGCCGCGGTGGCATTCCGTACCAGTATTTTCAACCTTGGCCTGGAAGGGCAATTGTATATCGGTGCTTTTGCAGCGGCTCTGGTTGGTTTTACTTTGAAGGGTTTGCCCTCAAATGTGCACATTCCTTTGTGTTTTCTGGCGGGGGCGCTGGCGGGAGGATTGTGGTCCTTGCCCCCCATTCTTTTCAAGTTGAAATGGAAAGTGCCAGTCATGGTGCCTGCGCTGATGCTCAATTATATCGGCATCTTGCTAACCTCTTACCTGATCGCTTTTCCTTTCAAAGACCCAACTGCACCCATGCCCGGTTCGCCAGTGCTGGAGGCGACTGCCAGACTGCCCAAGTTAATGCGCGGTCATACGTTAAATATTGGTTTCCCCATGGCGCTTGCTGCGGCTTTTCTGGTTTACTGGTTTATGTTTCGCACCAAGCAGGGTTATGAGCTGCGCATGGTAGGCTATAATCCCGGGTTTGCATTTGCCACAGGTCTGCCGGTCAATCGCAGTGCGTTTCTGGCGATGATGATCAGCGGTATGCTGGTTGGACTGGGTGGTTCAATCGTCATTATGGGATTCTTTGGCCGGTTTATGGGCGGCTTTTCGGTTGGGTATGGCTGGGACGGGATGATGATCTCGCTCCTGGCGCAAAACCATCCACTCGGCGTGCTGCCTGCCTCCCTGTTTTACGCTGCCCTGGCAAATGGAGCTTTGACGATGCAATCCATCACCGGGGTTCCGCAAACTGTGGTGGTGATGGTCAAAGGCACGATCATGTTCTTCGTTACCGTCAAAATTTTCTATTCCATGATTCGAAGGAGATTTTCAAAATGGGCTTCGACATCAGCAGGATAATCACACTCTCGTTGTTCGCGGCCACATTGCGCATGACGACGCCGATCTTGTTTGCCACCCTGGGAGGGATTTTTTCCTCCCACACCGGTATCTTTCATGTGGGTTTGGAAGGTTTGCTGGACATTGCTGCCTTTTTTGCCGTTGTCGGCAGTGTCCGCACGGGCAGTCCATGGGGCGGGCTTTTGTATGCAGTGGTTGCCTGTCTGGTAGCGAGTCTGGTGTTTGCCATTGTGCACCTGGAAATGAAAGCCAATGAGATCATTGTCGGCCTGGCTTTGAACATTTTCGCCGGTGGCCTGACCAACTTCCTGCTGGTAGCCGTCCTCGATTCCACTGGTTTTTACCAATCACCATTGATCAAGGGATTCACTTCTGTCAGCGTTCCTGTTTTGAAGGATATTCCGGTGGCCAGGGAACTGTTAAGCGGACATTTCCCACTGGTGTATATTTCCTTTCTGTTTGTTTTTCTGGTGTATCTGTTCCTGTACCGCACGCCTCTCGGTTTTCATTTGCGGGCGGTGGGTGAGAAGGTAGCCGCTGCCGAAGCAGTGGGCATTAATCCCAAGAAGATTAAATATCTGGGTCTGCTCATTTGTGGTTTGCTATGTGCCATGGGTGGCACCTTCCTGTCGCTGTCCTATTTGAACATGTTTTCTGAGGGCATTACGGCAGGGCGCGGCTGGGTGGCTTTGGCGGCGATCAATTTTGGCGAGATGCGGCCGCTGCGCAGTCTGGTTGCATGCCTTATCTTTGGTTTTGCAGATGCGCTGGCGCTGCGCTTGCAGCAATTTGGTCTGCCATCCCAGATTGTTTTGATGCTGCCTTATGCTTCCACCCTGATTGTTCTGGTGGCTTCAGCCATTTCCCGCCAATCTCGTAAATCCACGCTTGCCCGGCGCAAGCAAATGGGTGCAGTCATGGACGTTGGTATTTGATAGGGATATTCAGTCAAAAACATGATCCAGGCAGGGATGCGTTGGAAACAAGAGAATTGAAGCACTGCATTTGTTTGGTTACAGGAGCCAGCCAGGGTACTGGCAAAGCCATTGCTGGCAGGCTGCTTGCAGAAGGAGCCACGGTGGTCATGGTCTCGCGCAATCCAGAGCGGTTAGGCGAGGCTCTGGCCGACATGGCCCATGCTGAGAAAGCCTGGCTCGTCGCAGCGGATGTGACTCAGGCAGATCAGGTATCTGCCCTGGTGGAACAGGTTGTGGAGCGTTACGGGCGCATTGATCTTCTGGTCAATAATGTAGGCCAAGGTTTGAAAAGGGAGTTGGTGGAAACCAGTGATGAGGATTGGCAATTCCTGGTGCAAGCCAATTTGACCACCACCTTTAATTGTTGTCGGGCGGTGATCCCGGTTATGCGCCGGCAGACAGGCGGTGTGATCGTCAACATCGCATCAAAGTCTGGGCGCAGAGGTGAAGGCGAGTTTGCCGCTTATTGTGCGGTCAAACATGGGGTGGTGGGCCTGACGCGTGCCCTGGCAGAGTCGGAAAGGCCTTTTGGCATTCAGGTGAATGCGGTTTGTCCCGGGCCAATTGCCACAGAGAAGATGATCGGGATGTACCCGGATGCAGACCGTTCGCAGTGGAGCACACCAGAGCAGGTAGCCGAGGCGGTGATCTACCTGGCCACTCCGGCCAGTCACGCCATGTGCGGTAAAACGCTGGATTTGTTTTGATCTGTATAATGTCTGCTTCAGCAGGCGGCATCAGTGGGAGCATGAGATGGGCGGAAGGTTATTGAATAAAGTGGCAATCATTACCGGCGCAGCCCGCGGGATAGGCAAAGTAGCCGCCGGTTTATTTGCCAGCGAAGGGGCAAAAATCGTGGTGGCTGACATCGATGAAGTCGGTGGGAATCTGACCGTGGCAGAGATCACGGCGGTTGGGGGGCAAGCCCTTTTTCATCAGACGGATTTGATCATTGCCAATCAGGTGGAGGATTTGATCCAGGTTACCTTGAAAGGTTATGGCCGGCTGGACGTTCTTTACAATAATGCTGCCTTGAATCATTTCGCCCAGGTGGTTGATACTGCCGAGGCCGATTGGGACAGGGTAATGGCGATCAATGTCAAGAGTGTTTATTTATGCTGCAAATATGCGATTCCGGCGATGAAGGATGGCGGGGGTGGGTCAATCATCAATACCGGGTCGGCCGCTTCTCTGGTTGGACTACGGAACCTGGCAGTCTATACCGCCTCAAAAGGAGCTGTGTTGCAATTGACCCGCAATATGGCTCTGGACTACGCCAAATATGGCATTCGGGTGAATGCTCTTTGCCCGGGGGTTACTGCTACCGAAATGACAGAGCAGGTCATTGCAGCCGACCCTGATCCGGTTGCAGCCCGGGCACGTTTTGATCGCGTCATTCCACGCGGTTCCATGGCAGATCCGATTGAAATTGCCCAAGCGGCGCTTTTTCTGGCATCGGATGAGTCGTCCTACATTACCGGGGCGGCAATCCCGGTGGATGGCGGTTACACTGCCGAATAAATAAATGCACTTGAGGAGAAATTGAACTCATGAAAGTTGTGGTTTTGGGTGCAGGCGGTTGGGGCGCTCTGGTAGGAGCGTATTTGTCCAAAGCTGGGGCGGATGTAAGCCTTCTTTTTCGGCGCCAGGCACATGTGGATGAGATCCGCAAGAATGGCGGTTTGATCATCCAGGGTGCAGAGAGCGAACTTCTGGTTCCGGTAACTGCCACCACGGACCCGAGTGAAATAAAAGAAGCAGACCTGCTGATTGTGGCCGTCAAGAATCACGATACCGAAGAAGCCCTGCACAGTGTCCGCCATGTCAAAGTGGGGGCGGTGGCCTCGGTGCAGAATGGTTTGGGGCACGGCGAGCGTTTTCGCCAATTCTATGCAGAGCAGGAGATTTTACGGATCGTCAGCCGGGTGGCTGGTTCATTGCTTGATTATGGCCGTGTGCAGCGCGGCGACAATGATTTTCCCACCTGGGTGGGCGACCCCTTTCAGGGTGTGACCCCGCTGACCAAAGAAGTGGCTTCCTTGTTCAACACTAGTGGATTGCCTTGTGAGGCTACCGCTGATATTGAAGGTGTGGAATGGTGCAAGGTGATTTGGTGGACGCCTTCTTCGATTTCCGCGGTGCTGGCCCGTTTGCCGCAAATCGAGGTGATGCAGTCGCCCGAGTTTGCTTACCTGATGGTCATGATGACCCGCGACATGGTCAAGGTTGCCCGTACATTGGGTGTTAATGTGCTGGACTACCCGACCATTGAGGTCATGGATCGCTGTGATGGCAGTATTCTGTCTGGCATACAGAATGTGATCATGCATGGTCGTGAATGGGAGCAGCGCGGCGGTAAGGATTACAAACAGGCCATGCTGTTGGATGTGGAACGCGGGCGGCGCACCGAAATAGAGGATACTGCCGGCTATATCTGGCATCTGGCCCAGCAAAACGGTATTGAAATACCCTATCTGGATTTTGGCTATCGGGTGGTGCGGGCATTTGACGAGAGACTGCAATGATTCTGGATGCACATGTGCATGTATGGGTACAGAACCCTGATCGATACCCCTGGCAAGCCATTGGCGGATATATTCCTGAAACGGAAGCTCCGGTTGAGGCCTTGCTGGCGGTGATGGATGCAGCCAGGGTGGATGGGGCGGTGCTCGTGCAGCCTACCCCTTATGGCTGGGATAACAGCTATTTGTTGGACTGCGCCCGGCGTTACCCGGACCGTTTTCGCACCGTTTGCCTGGTCAACCCCCTGACCGAGGAAGGGACTGTAAATCTAAAGTGCCTGGTGTCAGAATTTCGTATAGCCGGCGTGCGAATCAATTGGAATTTGAATCCCACAAGCATCTGGCAAGCCAATCAATTTCATTTGGCTTTGTGGGAAACCATCAGCGAATTGAACCTGCCCGTCTGCTTGCAAATGACATCTGATCATATCGGTTTGTTGGGAGAGCTGGCCGGGAAATATCCGCAAGTCAGAATCGTGATTGACCATCTGGGTCGCCCCCGGCGGGGCGGGCAGCCTTCAGACCCGGCATTTGCACAGTTCCTTGGCTTGGCGCAGCGCGCAAATATCCATGTCAAGCTTTCTGGCTTGAATTATTACAGTGACCAACAGGCGCCGTACCGGGATGTGTGGCAGTTGGTGCAGTCGGTTTACCGCCAATTTGGGGCACAGCGCTGTATGTGGGGATCAGATTTCCCCTTTGTGCAGGAACATTGGTCTTATCAGCTCCTTCTGTCCACTGTGCAACAGGATTGGAATATCAGCGCTGCTGATCTGGAATGGGTGCTGGGTGGTACAGCTTTCAAATTGTGGTGGCAGTAATAGCGTCAGTTTGGAAAAAGGGCAGGGTTTTGGAGGTTGGTTGTGAAGACCTTGATTACGAATGGACAGGTTTGGAGCGAAGGGCAATTGCGGCCGCTTGATCTCCTGATCTCAAGTGAGGGGAGGATCGAGGCAATGCTGGCTGCAGGGCAGGTGGACTCGCAGGCGGCTGGCGAGGTGATCAACGCTGGCGGGTTGATGGTCTTGCCGGGGTCGATTGATATCCACGCCCATATTCAGGATGGCGCTGAGACCTTTCATGCCGGCAGTTGTGCTGCTGCCCGGGGCGGCGTGACCACCGTCATTGATATGCCGCCTTTCCAGACGGTGATTGACCGGCACATGACTTTGCTGCGCAAAGCCTGGGGTGAGCGGGAATGTGTGACCGATTTTGGACTGACTGGTGGAATTGTTATTGATTTTGCGGATTTGGACCATTTGGACGAATTGGCTGCCGCCGGTGTGACGCAGTTCAAAATCTTCATGCTGATGAACCCGCCGGTGAAATTGTTATGGGAAGCTGTCAAAAAAGCAGCCCAAACCGGTTTGCGTTTGACCGTGCATATGGAAGAACCGGCTTGTCTGGGCGAAGTGGATTGGGATGACCCGTTGGGGTTTGTCAAGGCCAACCCGCCCGCAGCAGAGAATGTGGCCGCAGCCCAACTGCTGGAAATGGCGCGCGCCGCCGGGGCTGCCATCCATGTTTGTCATGTTTCCTCCAGTCGCACAGTGGAACTGATTGCCGCTCACAAGGCCTGGGGTACCTGTGTGAGCGCAGAGACGGCTCCACAGTATTTGTTGTTAAATGAAGCAGACTACCTGGATCAAGGGGATCGGGTCATTTCCACGCCTGTGCTGCGCAAAAGTGAAGACCAGCAGATCCTGTGGCAGGCTTTGCGGGATGGGGTGCTGGACTGCATCATCAGTGATCATTTTTTGGGAGCCTTGCCCGATCCGGCCAAACCTCGGCCGGCCTTAAAGGATGCCGAACCGGGCATTGCCGCGCTGGAACTGGCAGTTCCGCTGATGCTGGAAGCTGCCTTGCGTGGCGGGCAGTTGGGACTGGGGCGCTTGGTGGAGGTCATGGCTACTCGCCCGGCGCAATTGATGAAACTGGATGACCGCAAAGGCCGGATCGCAGTGGGTATGGATGCTGACCTGATCTTTGTAGATGGTGACTCGAAATGGAAAGTCGCTGATCTGGGGCCGGGTTCGCGCATCTCAACCCTGCCTTACGAAGGCTGGACCTTGCAGTCATCTGTTCGCCGCACCCTGGTGCGCGGCAAGACGGTTTGGAACGGCGAAACCATCCTGGCGGAAAAAGGCTGGGGTCAATATTGTGGAGCAAGGCCTGTATGAACACAGGTTATTTTGATAAGAAATTTGACGATTATCTAAATGGAGGTAGAAAATGATAGACCTGTTGATTAAAAATGGTGTGGTAATGACGATGGATGGCGACCGCCGGTTGATTGAAGGCGGGGATGTTGCCATTGATGGCGGGAAGATTATTGAAGTTGGCAAAGACCTGGCCTATGAAGCCAAAAAGACCCTTTCGGCCGAAGGTTGTGTGGTTTGTCCGGGGTTGATCAATGGTCATTCGCATGTGTATCAATCCTTGATTGAAGGCCTTGGCTATGATATGCATTTTGACCCCTGGAACTGGCGTTTCCTATTCCCGGTGGTTTCCAAAGTGACCCCGGAAAATGCGCGTGCTGGGGCGGCTTTGGCGGCGCTGGAGTTGATCAAAAATGGCGTAACCACCATTTCGGATCACTGGTACTTGCACACCGACATGAACAACATTTATCAGGTTACCGATGTGTTTGACCAGGCCGGTTTGCGGGCACAGATGGTCTTTGGTCTGCTGGATCAGACTTTCGCCGGGGAACGGATCGATTCTGAATACATGACCATGATCCAGTCTGAAGATCTGCTGTTGAACGAAGCGCGCAAATATCACAAACAATGGCATGGTACCCGCCGTACCACCGTGGCTCTGGGGCCGGGTTCCACCGAAGATATCAGTGAGAGTCTGATGCTCAAAACTGTGCAGCTTGCCAAAGAGCTGGATATCAATGTCAGCACGCATGTGGCCGGTTGGATTGAGATCAATTCCTACACCATCCGCCGCTTTGGCGAACGTGATCTGGAGCATTTCCACACCCTGGGTTTGACCGGTCCGCGGGGAGTCATGTTCCACGCTGTCTGGCTTTCGGACCGCGAGATCGAGATCATGGCAACCACGGATACCAAGGTGGTACATTGCCCGGTAGCCAATGCCTACCTGGGGTATGGCATTGCCCCGCTCAGTCACATGCTCAGCCGAGGTATTACGGTTGGCCTGGGTACAGATGGAGCAGCAAGCTATACCTATGACATGCTGGAAGTGGCCCGCACGGCAGCCATCCTGCAGAAAGCCACCAAACTGGATGCCGAGTCGGTAACTGCCGAACAGACCATGGAAATGTTGACCACCAGTGGTGCGCGCGTGTTGGGGCTGGAGAATGAGATTGGTTCCCTGGAAGCAGGCAAGAAGGCCGATGTGATCGTGGTGGACTTCAAAGCTCCGCACCTGATGCCAGTGGGACGCTGGCTGCCCAAGCTGGTTTACAGCGCCCGCGGCAGCGATGTGCTGCACACGATCGTTGAAGGCCAGCTTGTTATGGAAGACCGCAAGGTGTTGACCATGGACGAGAACAAGGTAATGGAAGATGCCATGGTCAATCGCGCTGACCTGGTCAAGCGGGCCGGACAGGAAACGCGTGATCTGGAGGCGATGCCCTGGCCCAAATCTGGCCCGGCGTGGCGGGCCATTGTCAAATAATGCGTATAGCCATATACTGGAAAGAGGAAGCATGACGGAAATCCAACTTACGATCAATGGACAAGTGCAAACCGTCGCAGAAACCTGCCTGGATTGGACGCTGGTACGCTATTTGCGTGAAGTTCTGGACCTGATGGGTACCAAGCAGGGCTGTGATAATGAGGGTACTTGCGGCCTGTGCAAGGTCATCATTAATGGAAAGGCGCGTTTTGCCTGCCGCACAATGATGAATAGCCTGGATGGGGCCGTTGTGGAAACTATTGAAAACCTGGCGGGTGCGGGTCATCCCCCGCACCCCCTGATCCAGACCGTGATCCAGGATGGTATTTTCCAGTGTGGTTTTTGTGCACCGGGAGCGATCATGACCGCCAAGGCCCTGCTGGATCAAACCCGGGAGCCATCGGATGCCGAGATTGAACGGGCGCTGTCCAGTGTGCTCTGCCGTTGTGCTGGTTTGAACCGCATGGATCAATCCGTCAAACGCGCCGCAGCCATTATGCGCGGTGTTGAAGAAAGCACCTGGACGGAAGAGGACACAGCCAACGAATACATGATGCTGGAAAAAGTGACCGGACGGCTGGTCTTCACTGATGATCTCAAGCTGCCTGGCATGTTATATGCTGCCGCCTACCGGGCGGATGTGCCCCATGCGCGGGTCAAGAAGATCGATACCCGCGCGGCGGAAGCCATGCCTGGCATTGTTCGCGTGCTGACCAGCAAGGATGTGCCCGGAACGAATATTTTTGGTGCTATTCTGATGGACCAGCCCATCTTCTGCGATGAGAAGAATGATGTGCGTTATGTGGGTGATACCCTGGCCTTGGTGGTTGGTGAAACCCAGGAACAGGTACAGGCTGCCCTGACACAAATTCAGGTGGAACTGGAGCCGCTGCCGGTGATCTGTACCATCGATGAGGCACTGGCCGCGGATGCGCCAGTGCTGCATGAACGTCTGAGAACCCAGAATCCGGACATGCCCAACGTGTTGATCCATTTTCATACCAGCAAGGGGGATATTGAAGAGGGATTTCAGGAAGCTGATTTGATCCTGGAAGATGAGTACCAGGTACCCTTCATTGAGCATGCTTACATGGAACCGGAAGTCAGCATCAGCGCTCCAGAAGACGATGGGGTAGTGGTGTACGTCGGCAGCCAGGGGCCGACCGATGACCGCCGCCAGCTGGCGGTGGCCCTCGGTCTGCCCGAAGAAAAAGTGCGCATGGCGCACATGTATATCGGTGGCGGCTTTGGCGGCAAGGAGGATGTTTCCACCCAGATCCATTCTGCACTGGCTGCTTATCTCACCGGCCGGCCGGTAAAAGTTAAATGGAGCCGCGAGGAATCGCTCAAGGTCAGTTACAAGCGCCATGCAGCCAAACTGCACTACAAGTTTGGTGCCAAAAAGGACGGCCGGATCGTGGCCGCCGATATCAATATTTATGGCGACACCGGTGCTTATGCATCGGCCGGCGAAGCGGTTTTGTTCCGTATGTCGGCTTTTGCCTGTGGTCCATATGAAGTGCCCAATGTCAGCGTGCATGCCTATGCAGTGCATACCAACAACCCGCCCTGCGGCGCTTTCCGCGGCTATGGCAGCCCACAGGTGGCCTTTGCGGCCGAGATCCATTTGCAAAAGATCATCGACCAGTTGAAGTTGGACCCATTTGAAGTGCGCTTGAAAAACGCCCTGGAAATTGGTAAAGCAACCATTACCGGTGATGTGCTGATCGAAGAAGTCGGGGCCGGCGTGGTGGAATGTTTACAGGCTGTGCGCGCTGCTTTGGCTGACCAGCCAGACCCCATACTGGAACCCGGCGAAAAGCTGGGGATTGGTATTTCGGCTGCTTACAAGAATGTCGGCCTGGGTTCCAATATCCCCGATAACGCCGGGGCGCGGGTTTCGCTGGAGAAAGACGGCACTTTCCTGATCCGGCATGGTGCGGCCGACATGGGCCAGGGTTCCAACCAGGTGGTGGCAACCATTGCTTCACGCGTGCTGGGCGTGCCATTGTCGCTGATCCGGGTACACACCGGGGACACCCGGTATGATCCTGAAGGCGGAATGACCACTGCTTCACGAGCCACTTTTGTATCCGGCAATGCGGCTCTCAAAGCCAGCGAAGGTCTGCGTGCCCGCTTGTGGGAAATGGTGGCCAGTGAATTCAATGTTGCTGTGGAGGATGTGGAGATTCGCAACGGGGCGTTCACCAACCGCCGCACCGGCCAGGTTTATATCGGTTTGCAGGACTTGGCCGGTGAAAGCGAAGAATTTGTCTATGAGGCGCACTACGATGCCCCGTCCACCAAACCGCCGGCAGCCCACAGCCCGTCTTACCCTGTGCTGGGTGAAGCTCCTCTCCATTTTGCTTAT
Organism: Anaerolineales bacterium; assembly: GCA_020060485.1. The sequence goes on along the minus strand of JAGVAB010000136.1, from coordinate 2,584 downwards.
GATTTTGCCGGGCAGGTGGTGATCCTGGCGGTACATGAGGAAACCGGACGCATCCGGGTAATCAAGCTGATTTGCGCCCAGGATGTGGGTGTACCGCTGATCCGGCGGAATGTGATCGGACAGATTGAAGGGGCAGCTGTGCAGGGCCTGGGGTATGCCTTGAGTGAGCAATTCGAGGTGCAGAATGCCGTCCCCAAATCGCTGCGCTTGAAGGACATGGGCCTGCTGCGCTTCCGCGACATTCCCGAGATCCAGCCAATCATTGTGGAAGACCCGCATCCCAAAGGACCGTTCGGGGCCAAGGGAATGGGCGAGTTGGCGATTACACCCACTGCTCCGGCGGTGGCCAATGCCATTCATGACGCTGTTGGGGTCTGGATCAATAGTCTGCCTATTACCCAGGAGAAAATCCTGGCGGCTTTGCAAGCCAGCAAGGCGCGTGGAAAAGGAGAATGAAAATGAGACTGAAAGACAAGGTTATATTGTTCATCGGTGCCGGAGAGCATTTGGGGCGCAGCGCACCGCTGTTGTTTGCCCAGGAAGGCGCCAAATTGGTGATCGTTGCCCGGCGCGAAAATGTGCTGAAAGAGACGGCGGAAATGATCCGGGCCAAGGGCGGTCAGGTAGAGATTTGCACTGGCAGCGCCTCCAGCAAGGAGGATGTTGACCGTATGATCCAAACGACCCTGGATGCCTATGGCCGCCTGGATGTGCTTTATAACAATATTGGCGGCGGCTGGGTGGAGTTGGACAAAAAGCTGCACGAGATTTCGGAAGAAGCATACCAGGTTATCCTGACCAGCAACCTGACCGCGGTCTATAATACCTGCAAGGCAGCGGTAATCCAATTCCTCAAGCAGGGTGATGGTGGCTGTATTTTAAACATTGTGGCTTCTGACCATGTGCGTCGTATGGCTAATCCCTTATATGCCTACACCAAGGCTGGAATGATCGAAATGTCTATGAACATGGCCAATGATTACCTGGATGACAGAATCCGGGTTAACTGCTTGTTGCCAGGTTTGTTTGATTACCAGCCGGTAACGGACCCCAATGTGAAGCCCATCCCTGTTAACCTGATCCGCAATCCGCCCCGAACTGCCCGCCAGGGCTTTCCGGCAGACCTGGCATATGCCGGTTTGTTCATGATTAGTGATGAGGCCAGTTTCATCAGCGGCCAGTGTCTGGCTGTGGATGGTGGTGATGATGTAAAACTGGATGGCCTGATACTGGATTGACCCGTCAGCCGGTATCTGAAAGGCGATTTTGATGGAAAGGAGGACGTATGTCAAGCATTGATGATCTGGTGGCACGTGCCCGCGCTGCTCAGGAGCAGATCGAATTCTGGAGCCAGGAACAGGTGGACGAGATGGTGGCAGCAGTTGGCTGGCAGGCTTATCAAGCCGCCGAAGCCTGCGCCCGTCTGGCTTACGAAGAAACCGAAATGGGGGTGTACAAGGATAAACTGATCAAGCATCAAAAGAAAACTCTGGGAGCGCTGCGTGATTTGCATGGAATGAAGACCGTGGGTTTGGTGGAAGATGACCAAGCCAAGGGTTTGTTGAAATTCATGAAGCCGGCCGGGGTCATTGGCGCCTTGACGCCGGTGACCAATGCCAGTGCCACCCTGCCGTGTATCGCTTTGAATGTTTTAAAGACCCGCAATGCGGTCATCTTTGCTGCCCATCCCAAGGCCAAAAAGACCTGCGCCCTTAATTGTGAAGCCATGCGCAAAGGCTTGCGTCAGGTTGGTGCCCCCGAGGACCTCATCCTGTGGATTGAAGAACCGAGCATTGATCTGACCCAGGAATTGATGCATCAGGTGGACTTGGTGGTGGCTACCGGCGGTTCGGCGATGGTTAAGGCGGCTTATTCCAGCGGTACTCCGGCATACGGGGTTGGGGCAGGCAATTCAGTGTGTATTGTTGATGAAACAGCCGATTTGGATGAAGCTGCCCGCAAGATATTTCTGAGCAAGACTTTTGATTTTGCCACTTCCTGCTCCACCGAAAACTCGGTCGTGATTCAAGAGTCGGTATTTGATGCTCTGGTGGAAAAATTGAAATCGCATGGCGGTTATTTGGTCAATGAGGAAGAACGGGCCATCTTGTTAAAAGGAATGTGGCCGGATGGCGTGCACCTCAACAAGGATATCGTGGCGCAAAGCCCGCAGAAGATTGCCGCAGTAGTCGGGCTGGATGTTCCTGACACTACTACATTCTATATGGTCATGGGCCGGCAGATCGGTCCGGGAGATCCCTTCTCGCGGGAGAAACTTTCAGTGGTGATGACTCTGTGGAAGTATCGGGATTTTGCTGATGCTGTTGATTATGTTAACCGGATCACGGAATACAACGGCAAGGGACATAGCTGCGGCATTCATACCACCAATGAAGCCCACATTCACCAATTGGGCGAGGCGGCGCGGGTAAGCCGCATCATGGTCAACCAGCCGCAATCTTATGGAAATAGCGGCAATTATGATAATGGTATGCCTTTTACCCTGACACTGGGCTGCGGTACCTGGGGTGGCAATATCACCACTGAGAATATCCACAGAAAAAATCAAAGGGGGCTGTCGCTT
>JAGVAB010000030.1 GCA_020060485.1 Anaerolineales bacterium | reverse complement strand
GGCAGCCCATTATCATCTGTATTTTGCATCTACTTTGGTCTGGATGACCTTGACCGTTTTGAAAAATCGTAAATGTCAAGCTTTCTTGAGAATGCCATGGCCAGGAAGCGTGATGGCGCTCTGAAAAAATCCCCCCGATGCAGCATGTCAAGTCAAGAATCGATAAGAAAACCCTACAGGAGGGATTTGCTACCGATTCTATCCTTCAGAAAGGGTGCGCTGGAAATCCTGGGAATTGGTAATTGCGGGGAGGCAAGTTTTCCCGCGGCAAAAATAGATGGTTGGGAGGTTTTGTTCAAGAGGACGATGCTGCAACAGCCAGGGTGCAATGGACGGCGGTGGAAAAGTGGACTGGGCAAAAACCAGGTTCGGACGATATACTGACCAAAGCTGTTCGGTCACCCAATCTGGAGGTTGGCTTAAGGATGGAAGCAATAACGCCACCTGATCTGTAGGACGAGATGCAAGGGCAAGGGATTGCAGCCAGAAGGCATAAGCGGAGGGATAGCGGACGGCATCGTTTTGAATGGAGGCAAGCAAGGTCTCTGCGCTTTCCCGCCAGTCGTCTCGACCGGAGAAGAAAGACATCTGCATGAGCGCTCTGGCAGCCAGGGCATTTCCCGAGGGAGTTACATTGTCCTGGATTTCTCTTGAGCGAAGGATGAGGTCATTCTGATCGTGTCGAGAGGAATAAAAGCTGCCATCGGTTGCTTGAAAAGCAGCGATCATTTCTTCCAGTAGATTCAAGGCAGCAGAATACCAATTTAATTCGGGGGATGATTGGTAAAGAGCCAACAATGCCAGGATCAGCGCCGCGTAATCTTCGAGGAAGGCGGATTGGCGAGCCTGGCATTCCCGCCAGGAGCGAAGCAAACGGTCGGCAGGATGCAGGTTTGCCAAAAGAAAGGATGCATTCTCACGGGCAATTTCCAGGTAATCCGGCCGGTGCAGATAGCGGGCAGCCTCGGCAAAAGCGTGCAGGGTAAGCGCATTCCAGAAAGTCAGGATCTTGTCATCCGCGGCGGGCTGGACGCGACTCTGCCGGGTGGTCAATAAAAGGTTGTGTGCCAGGGCAAGATCGTGCTGTGCTTTTTCGGGTGTGATTGAGAAATGTCGGCCGATTTCTTCTGCATCCTTGTCTCGGCGCAAGATGGTCCTGCTTTCAAAGTTGCCGGATGGCGACACTGAGTAGGCAAACAAGACGAGGTCTTCGAGTCCATTGTGCGCTGAAAGTGCAGAGCGAATCTCTTCCGGTGACCAAAGGTAGACTTTGCCTTCCTGCCCTTCAGAATCGGCGTCCAGGCTGCTGAAAAAACCACCTTGGGGGTGGCGCATCTCACGGATCAGGAAGTCAAGCGTCGATTCGCAAGTTTGACGAAACGAGGAGTTCCCAGTGATCAGGTAAGCGTGTAGATAAGTCAACGCAAGCTGGGCGTTGTCATACAGCATTTTTTCGAAATGAGGCACCAGCCAGGCATGATCGGTTGCATAGCGATGGAATCCACCGCCAACCACATCAAAAATGCCACCCATTTGCATTTGATTCAGGTTTGTGGTGACTAATTCGAGGGCGGCTGGATGGCCGTGCAAATGTTGTAGTAAAAGAAAGTCCAGAAGCAAAGGCGAGGGGAATTTGGGAGCTGTGCCCCAACCACCATGCTGCTGGTCAGCGGATGCAATCAGTTGATCAGCAGCGACCATCAAGCCGGCCGGATCGATCATTCTGGCTGGGGCAATCTGCCATACCTGATTCTGCTGAAGGTACTCGGTGAGATGGGTGGCTGATCGTTCAAGCTTGACGGTATTCTGCCGCCAGGCCTCGGCAATACTGATCAGTACTTCACGAAATGAGGGCAGACCATGACGCGGTGTGGGGGGGAAATAGGTGCCGCCATAAAAAGGATGGCCGCTTGGAGTGAGAAAGACGCTCATGGGCCATCCGCCATGCCCGGTCATGGCAACCACGGCTGTCATATAGATCGAATCCAAATCCGGGCGTTCTTCACGATCAACCTTAATTGGAATAAAGTGATGATTAAGGATATCGGCGATCTGCTGGTCTTCAAAAGATTCGTGGGCCATTACATGACACCAGTGACAGGCTGCATAGCCGATACTCAGAAAGACGGGCTTGTTTTCCTGCAGTGCCTGCTGCAGGGCGGCATTACTCCATGGCTGCCAATCAACCGGGTTAGCGGCATGTTGGCGCAGGTAAGGTGATGTCTCATGGATCAATTGATTTGCCATTAAAGACCTCATCAGGTATAGTTGATAATTATTATCTGTATTATGATAAATTGTAACACAGCCCAATCTTTCCGGAATGAGTGGCATCCGAGGGAGGGCAAATCGTGTATACTCAAATGAGTTTTTATTCCATTATCATAGCGGAAGGAGAATTGCAATGATCGAGGTAAAAATCATTGACACAGCTTCGAGAAAAGAGGTCAACCAGTTTGTAGAGTTCCCTTATTCATTATATGCTGATTGCCCGCAATGGGTGCCGCCGTTTCGCGCTGATGTACGTATCATGCTGAATCGGGAAAAGCATCCTTTATACGAGCGTTCAGACGCAGATTTTCTGGTAGCCAGCCGGAATGGTGAAACTGTGGGGCAGATGGCAGTTTTTGAGCACAAGCCATTCAATGCCTACCATAACAAAAATCAGGCACAATTTACCTTGTTTGACTGTGTGGACGACCAGGAAGTGGCAGACAAGTTATTTGAAGCGGCTCTAGACTGGGCACGCAAACGCGGCCTGGATAGCCTGGTGGGACCAAAGGGCTTCTGTTCCTTTGATGGTTATGGCATTTTGCTTGATGGTTATGAACACACGCAGATGATGACCATGGTGCCCTATAACTATGCGTATTATCCGTCTCTGTTGGAAAAGGCCGGGTTTGAGAAGGAAGTGGATTTTATTTCGTTTCATCTGGACAAGAATAAGATGGCCCTGTCTGATAAAGCAGTCGAGGTTGCCCGGCGTGTACGGGAACGTGGATATTTGCAGATTAAAAATTTTTCGAGCAAACGGGAATTCAGGAAGTATCTAAAGCCGCTTGGACAGCTTTATAATCACACATTTGTCAATAACTGGGAATATTATCCGTTGAGTGACAAAGAAATCAAATTTCTGCTGGATACATTGATCACGGTGATTGATGCAAAGTTGATCAAGTTGATCATGCATCGTGACGAGATCATTGGTTTTATTGTGGCATTCCCGGATGTTACGCCGCAGCTGCAAAGGGCAAAGGGCAGATTGACTCCATGGGCGATCGTGGACCTGATGATTGGATTGAAACACGCCAAATCAGTGGCTTTGAATGGGGCGGGTGTGCTGCCAAAATATTATGGTGGTGGTGGAAATGCTCTCTTGTATTCGGAGATCGAAAAAACGATCAAGGAATATGGCTTTGATCATGCGGAAATGATCCAGATTGCAGATACCGCGGTACAAATGCGCCGGGATATGGCAGCATTGGGTGCTGAACCGTTCAAAACCTACCGGGTGTACCGAAAAACGATTTGAGAATTTATTTTGAGAAAAGGTCAACAAAGGCCTTCAGACCAGGATCAAGGTTTGAAGCCTTTTTCTTTTAATGCGGCGAGGAATACCTGGATGTTTTTGGACAGGCCATAGGCTGTCCAAAAACAGGTAAAAGGCAGAACAGGCAGCACATAGCGCTGGAAAGGCAGGGGCACCAGCAACAGGATGGCCGCAATTTGAGCAAACCCGGCGATGAATAAGATCAATAGCTGAACGGATTTGGAGCGGAGCAGGTCGAGCAAGGAAAAAATGAAACCGGACAGGCTGATGATGAGTAAAAGGCTGGCCATGAACGGGTCACGCGCCAGGGCATGCAGCGGGTTGGCAAGATAGTGCTTCGCGGCATCGGCGGTTTGCTCAAGGTAATTGGCGACATCTGCGATGGCGGGCGGGGTGAAGAAAAGGTGGGCGATCAAGTTTCCCAGGCGTTTAGGGAATGAGTCCAGTATTTGCTGCGGGCTGACAGAAGCCACGGTGGACACCTGGCGGCTGGTCAATTCCAGGCGGGCCTGCCAGGAGGCCAAACCTGCAGCGACAGGATGAGACCATAAGAATGGATTGAGCAGCAGGGTGATCGCAATGATGATAGCTGCATATAAAAGAACTTGGGCAAAGAATTTTTTGAAAGACCATTTTTGGTGGACAGCGATGATCAAGATGCATAGAGCGCCTGCAGCAGCCAGGGGAGCGGCGGAGAGTTTGGCATTCAGGGCCAGTGCAACCGGGAAAGCCGAAAGCCAGGGTTTATGCTGGAAGTGGACGAGAAAATAGAGGGTTAGGATCACGGCAAAAAGCAATAAGCTTTCGGACATGGCGCGGCGGGTATGCAGCAACATAAGGGTGTTTCCGGCCAGGAGGAGCATGGCAAGCCAGGCGGCGAGTCTGCCGGAAATCTCGGTAGCTGACAGATAAAGGAATAAAAGGGATAGGGGAAAGAAGATCGCCACGGCAGCCCGGCTGACTGTCAATAGTTTGTTTGCGGGAAGGGCGCCAGCAGACTGATTTTGTTGCCAGTTTTTTGACCAATCCCAGTCTGCTGGCAGTGCAGAAAGGCCGGCCAGGGAACGGCCAATCCCGACCAGATAGCGTGACGTTGGGGGATCAAGCAAGCGGTACTGCATGCGAGGATCTGCTGGTTGATCCGGCTGCCAGAAAAGAGAGCGGGGATTTGTGAAGAGCACATCCAGATCGGTTGACATGAAGATATACGTGCTTTCATCAGGGTGAAAAGGAACAGCTTGAAGGCCTGCCCAATAAATGGCCGAAAAGAGCAAGAGCACCAGTATCAGCGCCCAAGTGTTCAGGTTGTTTCCGCCAAGTTGGCATTTGATCTTCATGGATGATCCAGGTAAAACTCGTACTTTGGTTGTAAAAGCCGTTCTTTGTGGATACAATATCCCCAAAAGCGAATGGTGGAAATTGGCATGAATTTATCCAATCGAAAGACAGTTTTGATCATTGCTCTGCTCATAATTGTATCAGCAAGCCTGAAAATTGGCTTGCTGTTGGCGGATGTGATCCCCTTTAATTCCGATGAGGCCATCGTAGCATTGATGGCGCGCCATATTTTGCAAGGGGAGCGCCCGATCTTCTTTTATGGACAGGTGTATATGGGCAGCCTGGATGCTTTTCTGGTGGCGGCCGGGTTTGCGGTATTCGGTCAAAAGGTGTGGGTAATTCGCCTGGTTCAAACCCTGTTGTATGCAGGGGTTCTGGGCACGACAGCCTGGGTGGGAAAAATCAGTTTTGGCTCGTGGAAACCTGGCTGGCTGGCGGCCTGCTTTCTGGCCGTGCCTGCGGTGAACGTTACCCTGTATACCACGGCCAGTCTGGGGGGGTATAACGAAGCGCTGCTTTTGGGTAATCTTACCCTGATAGTCTGTTTGTTCCTGATTCAAAAGGCAGAGCAAATGCCGGCCAATACGGTTGACGGAAAAGTCTTTTGTCTTGCGCTGTTGTGGGGTGTGTTGGCAGGATGCGGCTTATGGGCTAATGGATTGAGCCTGGTGTATGCGGCCCCGGCGGCGCTGATCTTACTGTGGGCAGTATTTTGGCATTTTCGACACAAATTCCTGTTAAGTCAAAAGATCATTGTGATAATAGTGGCTCTGGTGGGGGCGGCCGCGGGAGCTTTACCGTGGTTGGTTTATGCGCTGCAAACCGGGCCGCAGCGGTTGGTGCTGGAATTGTTTGGCACCGCGGTTGCCGTGGAAAAGACACCCTGGTTGGTGCAGGTTTGGGAACACTTCTTGAGTTTTGTGCTTTTGGGCGGCACAGTTTTGCTTGGTTTTCGTCCACCCTGGACGGTGCGCTGGCTGGGGTTGCCGATGATGCCGTTCATTCTGCTGTTTTGGTGCGGAGTGCTATATATCTGGTTCCGGGATTGGAAGGCGGATGGCGAAGACCGCTGGAAAAAATGGTTGTTGACGGGTGTGGGAATCAGTTTGACAGCGGGGTTTATTTTCACACCTTTCGGTGTTGACCCGTCGGGCAGATATTTTCTGCCGTTGGCGATCTTGCTGGCTTTGGCTGCCGGATATGGCATTGAACGGGAGTTTAAGAAACCTGCCTGGCAAGTGATATGTGTATTGTTCGTGATGGTGTTTCATCTTTGGGGCACTCTGCAAAGCGCATTGCGGTACCCGCCTGGCATTACCACCCAGTTTGATCAGGTGGCAGTGGTGGATCACCGATACAATCAGGAGCTGATCGAATTCCTCGTATCCGAGGGCGAAACGAGAGGATACACCAATTATTGGGTAGCGTATCCGACAGCTTTCCTTTCGCAGGAAGAGGTGATCTTCGTGCCGCATCTGCCTTATCATCAGGATATGCGCTACACTGCGCGTGATGACCGCTACCGGCAATATACAGAATTGGTTGTGCAAAGCGAAAAGGTGGCATACATCACCACGAATCATCCAGAACTGGATCAAAAGCTGCGATCAGCATTCCAGACGGCGGGAGTCAGTTTCCAGGAAAAGAAAATCGGTGATTATCAAATCTTTTACGGATTATCGCAGCCAATTCGCCCGCAAGACATGGGGCTGGGTTACAGCCAGCCCTGATCGAAAAGGAATCATTGTGTCAGGACGATCCATCTTTGCTCGCAGACATCTTTCAATCAGCGATTCTGATCGTTTTATTCTGGTGATCGCTTTTTTATTGATCTTCTTGATGGCGGCGCGTACACCGCTGGATGGAGACATGTGGTGGCATTTACGTGCCGGGCAGGTGACTTTGCTGCAAAGAGCACCTTTGATGGAGGATGTTTTCTCCTTCACGCGGGCTGGACAGGGGTGGATCAATCATAGCTGGCTGGCGCAAGTGGGGATGGCCAGTTTATTCAGCTGTCTGGGGTTTCCCGGGCTCTGTCTTGGGGTGGCTTTTCTGGCTGTGGGCAGCCTTTTCTTTGTGCTTTTGCAGATGGACGGCCCGGCGATACTGAAGGCTTTTCTGGTCATTTTTGGCGGTGTGGTGGCGGCCCCGGTCTGGTCGCCGCGGCCACAAACAATTTCCCTGTTATTGATGGCGATCATTGGATATGTGCTGTATCTGTACAAGTGGCGGCAGATAAATCATTTATGGCTGCTGCCATTGATCATGGCAGTCTGGTCGAACCTGCATGGCGGTTACCCATTGGGTTTCCTGTTGCTGGGCTGTATGCTGGCTGGCGAAGCGCTCAATCATGGACTGGGTTTTTCGGGGGAAAGGGTTTTGTCCAGGAAAGAATGGCTGGGGTTGCTGGGCTGGTCGGGGATCAGCGGATTGGCCGTGCTGCTCAACCCCAATGGATTCAACACGTGGCTTATCCCATTTCAGACTGTAAATGTGGGCGTACTGCAAAATCTGATCGCAGAGTGGGCTTCGCCTGATTTCCATGAACTGGCACAGCAACCCTTGTTGTGGTTGGTCTTTGCCACCCTTGCCTCAATCGGCCTTTCAGGACGCCAGTTGGATGGCACCGACCTGCTTGCAGTTTGCGGATTTGGTATGATGGCGTTTATTTCCAAACGGCATTTTGGGCCTTTCGCCCTGGCTGCCCTTCCTGTTCTTTCGAGGCATTTATGGCCTGCTTTGCAGGCCTGGAGGGAGAGAGTGAACCTTCCGGCTCAGCTTATGGCGGCCATCCAGTCCAGGCAAGCGAAAGAGATGATCAACCGTTCATTCTTGCAGCGCGCCACGAATTTGCTGGTTGCGGGTATATTCGCGTTGTTGGCAGCTGGAAAGGTGGTGGCGGTCAGTCATCCGGCAGCCATGACGGGGTATCTGGCCCAGGTCTATCCAGTAGAGGCTGTGGCATGGCTGGATGAACACCCGCCGAATGGAAACCTGCTGAATGAGTATAACTGGGGCGGGTATCTCATCTGGTCGCTGCCGGAAATTCCAGTATTTGTGGATGGGCGGACCGACTTGTTTGGGGATGAAATTCTTGGCCAATGGCTGCAAATGGTACAGGGCGCAGATGGCTGGCAGACCACGCTTGAGGGATGGGAAGTTCAAACCGTTATCCTGCAGGCAGACCGGCCGCTGGTCGGGTTGCTGCAACAAAACGGATGGGAGGTGCAATATCGAGACGCGCAAGCCATCATCCTCTGCCGGTAAGCTGGCGATCCCGGATTCGGGCTTGCCGGTTTTGCTGCTGATCGCAGCCCGTTTGATGCTGGTCATGTCGCAACCCTACACGGCATTGTGGGGGTATGGAGACAGTATTCATTTTTTTGAGCTGGCCGGATTGCCGGGCTGGCCTTATCTTGCGCACTGGGTGGAATTCCCGCCGGTGTTTCCACTGTTGAGCGAGATAATATTTCGTGTAGCCAATGGGCAACAGCACGTTTTTACTGTTTTGCTGGTTATATTGTTCAGTGCGGCAGATGTTGGCAACCTGTGGCTGTTCTGCCGCATTTGGCGGCATTTGCAGCCAGATCAAAGCGAGCAGTGGCGGGTATGGATATATTATGCCTTCCTGACGGCATTGGCCTATGGCTGGTGGTATTTTGATCCGCTGGCAGTCTTTTGTATGCTGTTGGGGATCCATTTGTATCTGCAGGGCAGGCAAATGGCAGCGGGTGTTGCACTTGGAGCGGGTTTACTGGTGAAATTGTTCCCTGTGCTGGCTTTGGTCATGTTATGGAGGCAGCCTGTCAGAAAAATACTTCGAATCGGGCTGGTGACAATCGGGATCGGGGTGCTGGTTTATGGCGGTCTTTGGCTGCTTTCCCCGGAGTTCACTGCGGCCTCCCTGACCTCACAATTTTCCAAAGGGTCCTGGGAAACGATCTGGGCTTTGATCGATGGCAATTATCGAACTGGCAATTTTGGTCCGGTGGAATTGCGATTGGAGGCCGCAATGGTGGTGGCTGGTGGTGGACAGCCGGCGCGCATATCGCCCTGGCTTACCCTGCCAGTGTTTGTCGGCGTGGGTATGGCGGGATTATTGCGCTGCAAAAATGAAACTCCACAGCAAATGTTGGCAGCAATTGGTTGGGCGTGGGCATTGTTCCTGTTGTGGTCGAGAGGCTGGAGTCCGCAGTGGGTGTTGTATCTTCTGCCACTGATCCTTTTGGTTTTTGACAAGCCTCAAGCATTGCTGATGTCACTGGTGTTTGTGTTGGTTAATCTTCTGGAGTGGCCGGTGATCCTGTCACGCGGCTGGTTCCACCTGCTGCCGCTGCCGATCCTGCTGCGCACATTACTGCTGGGGTTGATGGCTTATCAATTCCTGGAAGTGATGCGAAAAAAGCTGGCAGATTAACCGTAGATATCTGGGCGACGGTCCTTAAACACGGGGATGGTCTTACGCACCTGTTCTACCAAATCGAAATCCAGATCTGCAATAACAAGCTCTTCCTCCCCTGACGAAGCCTGGGACAGGATGTTGCCACTTGGATCGATAAGCATGCTTTGACCGCCAAAGATGGTTTCTCCGCCTGCGGCCACCGAATTGACCGCAGCCACAAAACACTGGTTTTCAATGGCTCTGGCGCAAAGCAGGGTACTCCAGTGTTTGACCCTGGAAAGAGGCCATTCCGCAGTCATGAGGAACAACTGTGCTCCCTGCAAGGCGTATTGGCGGAACAACTCAGGGAAGCGTAGATCATAGCAAATCGCCAGGCCGCAGTCTGCCCAGGGCAAACTTGTGAAGGTCGGTTGACTGCCGGGATGCAGGATGCGGTCTTCTTTCATCAGACCAAAGAGATGGATTTTCCGGTAACTGGCGTGTTTGTTTCCTTGCGGGTCAAAGAGAGAAAACGTGTTATAGATGCGGCCATGGTCTTCTTCCAGCAATGAACCGCCGATCCAGAGGTGATGCCGCTGTGCCAGGTTCGCCAGGTCTGGCAGCAGAGCTGCATTGGCTGCTGCCCAGCGGGAGGCCTGTTCGAGATCGTATCCACTGGACCAGAGTTCGGGCAGGAGGATCATGTCTGTGTGATTATCGGCGGCATTTTGCATGAAACGGCTGGCGCTGTTCAGGTTGTGCTGAAAATCACCAGGGAGGATTTGCATCTGTGCCAGTGCCATTCGCATTTTCATAAGTGATTGAATTATAATGGAAACCAGTCAGAAATCGTTTCGCAGCCTGGGTGGTTGGCCGAATTATAAAAATGAACACAAGGAGATACCCTTGAATCCCCGCCGCAAACTGTTGATAACCTGGACATTGACAATCGTTTTTGGATTGATCCTGTTGGCTGTTTTGACCTGGGCCAATTACCGATATGTGTCAGAAAACCCTGGAGGCAATGATTTTCTGGTGCATTGGGTTGGCACACGCGGTCTGCTGGAGGATGGCATCAGTCCGTATAGCGAAGAGACAGCCATACGCATTCAAACGCTGGCATATGGCCGGCCGGCCTTGCCTGGAGAGCACGAACTGCGTGTAGCCTACCCGCTTTATTCGATCCTGGTCTTTTTCCCATTTGCATTGTTCAAGAACTTTTTACTGGCGCGTGCCTTGTGGATGACAATGCTGGAGATTGCACTGGTGCTGCTTTCTGTGGTTTCCATGCGGTTGGCGGACTGGAAACCGAGACTGCTGAATCTGGCATTTTTCCTGATTTTTACCGTTTTTTGGTACCATGCCTTACGTCCTTTGATCAATGGCAATGCGGTGATCCTGGTGGCGCTGATGGTGGCCGGGGCATTGCTGGCGATCCGCTCCGGGGGGGATGAACTGGCCGGAGTGCTGCTGGCTTTTTCAACGATCAAGCCGCAGGTCGTGGTTGTGGTTGTTTTGTTCTTTCTGTATTGGGGCTTTAAACAACGGCGCTGGAGATTTGTGGGCTGGTTCTTTGGGACATTGGCGCTGTTGAGCGCCAGTGCGGCATTGCTGGTACCAGATTGGATCTGGCAAAATTTTATCGAGGTGGTGCGATACCCCGGATATAATCCGCCGGGAACCCCGGGGGCAGCACTGAATACCTGGCTGCCGGGGATTGGCCAACGTGTCGGCTGGACTATCACCGGCATCACGGTGTTGTTGCTTCTGATCGAGTGGTATCTTGGCACCCGGCGATTTGAATACCGCCATTTCTTGTGGGCGATGTGCATGACGCTGACAGCTTCCCAGTGGGTAGGCATTCAGACGGATCCGGGGAATTATATTGTGACCATGCCGGCGTTGGTTTTGATCTTTGCTGTCATTGAAGAGCGTTGGAAAAGCTCGGGGCAGTGGGTTGTGCTTGGAATCATGATCTTCTTGTTTGTCGGGTTATGGGTTTTGTTCCTACAAACAGTATCCTTTGGTGACCAGCCAGTTCAAAGCCCGGTTATGATCTTCCCGCTGCCAGCATTTCTACTGTTGTTTTTGTATTGGGGACGGTGGTGGGCCATTCATCCGCCCAGCACCTGGTTTGATACAATGCTTTCCAATGAGACAAGGCCGCGATGAAATCAGCGGAACGAAGATATCTGATCGGCATTTTTGCCCTCGGTTTTTTGCTGCGCTGTTTGCTGTTGCAAGAACGCAGCATTCAATATGATGATGCCTTCAGTATCCTGATCTCTGAACGAAGTTTGAGCGAGATTGTGGCCGGCACAGCGGCGGACACTATGCCGCCCCTTTATTATTTCCTGCTGCATTTGTGGATGATGGTGAGTCGTCACCTGTGGTGGCTGCGGCTGCTCAGTGTTGTACTGAACATGGCCTCGATCGCATTACTGTACAGTCTGGTAACCACTTTATTGGACAGACGTTCAGGGTTGTGGGCGGCATTTTTGGCTGCGATTGCGCCGGTGCAAATCTACCACGCCCAAGACTTGCGCATGTACGCTTTGCTGGCATTTTGTCAGATCGCGTACTTATGGTTTTTTGGACAGATCTGGGTGACCTATTCGCCCGGGAAAAAAAATCACCTGTTGCATTGGGCAGGGCTGGTCGTCAGCGGAATGTTGGCAATGTATTCACACAATCTGGCAGGGTTTTTGTTGGTTGCGCCCAATTTATTTCTTTTGTTCAAACGCCAATGGCGGCTTCTGGGATATTTGTGCCTAGCACAGGTGGGCATTGGGTTGCTGGCGCTGCCCTGGTTATGGATGGTACCGGGACAGGTAGCCAAGATACAGAGCGCATTCTGGACGCCACGGCCGGGCGTGGTAGAGGTTCTACAGACACTGGTGCTGTTCACCGCCAGTCTGCCCTTGCGGGGTGTTTGGTTGCCCATAGCCATGGTACTCAGTCTGCAAGTATTGGTCATGGTGGTGATGGAGCTGGCGAAGGACAGGGAAGGCAAAGAGGGTTTGCTTTTATTGGTGGTGGCGGGTCTGACCCCGCCGTTTCTTTTGTTCATCATTTCCTATGTGATGCGCCCGGTGTTTGTGCCGCGCGGTTTTTTGGTTTCGGCCTTGATCTATGCTGCCCTTGCGGGACGGGCAATTTCCCGTAGTTGGGAGCGAAAAGTCGGGGCGCTGCTGGCGGGCAGCCTGGTGATGGCTAGCATGATCTCTTTGCCTTATCAGATCACTTTTCGCGAATTTCCGCGATCTCCTTTTGCGGAAGCTGTTGAGGCGCTAGAGTCCAGCACCCGGCCAGGGGACCGGTTGATCCATGACAACAAGTTGAGTGCCTTTCCTTTTTTGATCTACGCTCCGCAGATTGAGCAAAGTTTCCTGGCTGATGAGGCAGGATCGCATAATGACACACTGGCGTTTGCTTCCCAGGAGGCGATGGAATTATTCCCACAAAGTGACATCGTTCGGGCGACGGAAGGGGCGGAGCGCGTCCATTTCGTCGTCTTTACCAAAACCATCACAGAATATCAGGAGGCTGGGGGAGGGGAGCATCCCAACCTGACCTGGTTGGAAGCTCATTTCCGGCGAACGGGATGGATGGTTTTCAATGATCTTGAGGTGTATACCTTTGAGCGGTAGTTTGCGCAAGCAGGATTATTACGTTCTCTTTTGTGTCGGGTTGCTCGTTTCCCTGGCTCTGACCGTGTTCCAGCAGGTTCCGGGCTATATGGACGCAGAATATTATTACGGCGGCGGGCTGCGGCTTTATGAAGGACAGGGCTTCAGTGAAATGATGCTGTGGAATTACTTGGACGATCCGGCGGGTTTACCGCATGCGTCTCATGCGTACTGGATGCCGCTGCCTTCGCTTCTGGCGGCAGCAGGGATGCTGCTGTTTCAGAGCCGGGCATATTTTGCGGCTCGTTCCCTGTTCTTGCTGTTAGCGGCGTTGGTGCCACCGTTGACGGCTTTTCTGGCGCAGTGTTTGGGTCAGGAGCGGCGCGGCGCTTATCTGGCTGGTTGGATGGGCTTGTTTTCTGGTTATTATGTGATCTACACCACGCTGACTGAAGGATTTGCCATCACAATGATTTTGGGCAGTGTGTTCATTTTGAACGTTTTTGGTCCAGAGAATACAGAAAACAATGCGAAGACAAAAGCGCTGGTTTTTCTTGTGCCGGGCGTGGCGGCAGGACTGATGCATTTGACCAGAGCAGACGGGGTTTTGTGGCTGGCGGCAGGGATTGTGGCTGTAGTCTGGTGGTATGGTTTGAGAAGAAGAGCTTCTGCCGGGCTGGTGGTGGCAGCCGCGGGCTGGATGATTACAGGTTATTTTGTAGTGATGGCGGGCTGGTATTACCGGAACTGGCTGGTTTTTGGCAGTTTCTTTGCGCCAGGAGGAAGCCGCACTTTGTGGCTGCAAAACTATGACCAGACATTTACTTATCCGGCAGAACAGTTAACGATGCAGGGCTGGCTGGCAAACAGCTGGCAAACCATACTCCAAGACCGCCTTGCTGCAATGTGGACTAATCTCAAGACAACTTTGGCGGTGCAAGGGCAGGTCTACTTGCTGCCCTTGATGCTGACAGGATTATGGAAATTGCGCCGCGACAGGCGCGTAATTTTGGGTATGTGTCTGTGGCTGGTGATCTTTGGGGTTATGAGTTTGGCGTTTCCCTTCGCAGGCGCGCGCGGCGGATTCCTGCATTCCGGGGCAGCGGTCCAACCTTTGCTGTGGGCGGTAGTTCCGACTGGCTTGCAGAGCTTTATTGATTGGGGAAGACGAAGACGCAACTGGGATGCTCGCATGGCTTTTTCGGTATTCGGGATTGGGTTGGTGGTCTTGGGTTTGATGCTGAGTATGGCTTTATACAAGCTGCGCGTGGTGGGGGATGACTTCCGTCAGCCAATCTGGGCGGAAAGCTGGAAGGCCAATCTGGCATTAGACCAAGCATTGATCCGGGCGGGGGCGCAAGATGAAGATGTGGTGATGATCAATAACCCGGCCGGTCTGAATGCGGCTACCGGGCGATCTGCGATTGTCATACCAGATGGCCCGCTGGAAACGAGCTTGCAAGTCGCACAGCGATACGGAGCAAGCTACCTGATCCTTGAGCCCAATCATGTGGACGGATTGAAAGAACTGTATGCCCAACCTGGGGACAGGCAAGGACTGGAATACCTGGCAGTGGAAGGCGGGGCCTATTTGTATCGCATCAAGGGGGAGAAATGAGAACTTTGGTTATGCGTGAGTGGACACGGAAAACCATTCTTCTGGCCGGGGCAGTTGCGTTGGCGATAAGCGGCTATCTACTGGCCTGCCAGACGGCGGCTGGTTTGGGATACCCTCTGGATGATGCCTGGATTCACCAGACTTATGCACGCAATCTGAGCCGGTATGGCGAGTGGTCATTCATTCCAGGACATCCTTCCGGCGGCTCCACTGCTCCTTTGTGGTCAGCTTTGATCGCACCAGCATATCTTTTAGGAAGCAGTGGATTTGGATGGACGATGCTGCTGGGCGGACTGGGGCTGTTGGGGTTGGGCTGGTTCGGCCAAAGGATATTTGATGCGATTAATGAAGGCAATTTGTCGCGTTTCCCCTGGGCGGGATTTCTGCTGGTCTTTGAGTGGCATATGATCTGGGCAGCGGCCTCTGGCATGGAGACTATTCTTTATGCTGCCGCCATCCTGTTTGTCTTTTGGCGGCTGGCAGCACAAAAGGAAAAAGGCTGGCTGGGAACGGGTATGCTGGTGGGATTGACGGTCTGGCTGAGACCAGACGGATTGACTCTGCTGGGTCCGGTAATGTATGTGGCTTTCTTCATTTGCGAAGGGGAGAAAAAGAAAATACAGGCAGCAGTGAAAGTTATAGGCGGGTTTCTTTTGCTTTTTCTGCCTTATCTTGTATTCAACTATTATCTGGCTGGGGGCTGGTGGCCGAACACTTTTTTTGCCAAACAGGCAGAATACGCCATCCGGCTCGAAACCCCTCTGTTTTCCCGTTTTTTGCTATTGGCACAACTGCCATTGGTAGGGGGCGGTGTTTTGTTGCTGCCTGGATTTTTGTGGGCTAGCTGGCAGAGCCTGGTGAAAAGACGCTGGATCATCCAGGCAGCAGTGTTATGGTGGCTGGGATACACTTTGATCTACGCTCTGCGTTTGCCGGTGGATTATCAACATGGCAGGTATTTGATGCCGGCCATGCCGGTTTATTTCCTGACTGGTTTCCTGGGGACAATTGAACTTTGGCAGCAACATCTGGTCAGAACTCGTGTGTTGTCAATGGTGCGAAAAGCATGGGTTTTCTCCCTGGTGCTTGTGTTGGCGGCGTTTTACTTTATTGGGGCCTTTCAAGCTTATGCTCTGGACGTTGCCATCATCAAAACCGAGATGGTGGCAGCAGCCGATTGGATTGCTCTTAATACAGAGCCGCAAGCTGTGATTGCGGCACATGATATTGGGGCTTTGGGATACTTTGGCGAGCGGACAGTTGTTGACCTGGCTGGTTTGATCTCTCCTGATGTGATCCCTTTCATTCGGGACGAAGATCAACTGGCAGCATATATGGATAAACAACAGACTGCTTATTTGATGACATTCCCGGGTTGGTACAACCGGTTGCCAGCGATGGGAAAATTGGTTTTTCAGACGGACGGAGATTTTTCGCCACAGGCTGGCGGAGAGAACATGGCCGTTTATCGCTGGTCAGGCAGGTAAAATTTCAGGCTCCGGGACCGCTGAATCGTTCGTTCAAAAGGATAAATTATTGCCTGTATAGACCAGTATGTGCTATACTTCGGTAGATTTTACGCGGGTCGTATGCGTTGAATCTTTTCTTGAAAAAATGCGATTTGCCTCACAAGGAGCAATTGATCCCATGACAGCGGATGAACAGTCTTCAGAAAATTCTTGGGAGACCTTTCAACAGGAATTGAAAGAGGACCTGGATGTTTCCAGGCGCTCACTCAAGGAAATCAGCTTAATGCTGGACCAAAGCCAGGCTGAGATGTCCAAGCTGACCCAGCGTAACTCGGTAATCACCGGACATTTGCAGCAGGTGCAAAGTCAATATGAAACCATGGCCCGTGAAGATATCAAGGCTGCTTATGATGCAGCCCTGGAAGCACAACAGAGGCTTCTGGTCATGCGCAGCCAGCTTGAGAAACTATTGAGTGACCAGGCAGGCCTGCAACGATATGTTGAGACGCTTGAGAAATTCCAGACGAAAGTGTTTGCAGAAGGCAATAACAGTCCTTCAGGCAGGGGCGGCAGCGGGGCAGCGGTTCTGGAAATGGTGGTCAACGCACAGGAAGCAGAGCGGCAGCGTCTGTCCCGGCAAATGCATGATGGCCCTGCACAAACCCTTTCCAATTTTTTTATTCGCACAGACATTGCTTACCGACTCTTTGAGATCGATCCCGCCAAGGCCAAAGAGGAATTGAGTAATCTGAAGAAAGAGGCCATGTCTACTTTCCAGGAGGTGCGCGGTTTCATTCAGGAATTGCGCCCGATGATGCTGGATGACCTGGGATTGTTCCCCACAGTGCAAAGATATATTGAAACGTTCCGCGAGCAGAACAATGTTGATGTCAATCTTTCAATCAAGGGCCACGAGAGGCGGCTGGAATCCTATCTGGAAGCCATGATCTTCCGCGCCATGCAAGAATTGATGGGAAATGCCGTCAGTCACAACAAGGATCACCCGATTAAAATTGAGATCAATGTGGAACTGATTCTGGAGGAGAATTGGGTCAGAGTTTCCATTTCTGATAACGGGAAAGGATTTAACTCTGACCTGGTGAATGATCAGGACAATTTGGGTTTGAAATTAATTCGTGAACGTGTGGATATGCTGGGCGGCAAAATGGAAATCGAATCAGCTCTTGGACAAGGGAGCCGGATTGCATTCCAGGTGCCGGCATTGGAAACAGGGGCACGATGAAATTCATTATGAAATCATCATTGTTGAGGAGGAGTCAGTGAAAAAGAAAACCTTGGGCCTCTTGACTGGAGGCGGAGACGTGCCGGGTTTGAATCCGGCAATGAAGGCAGTGACAATGAGTGCCTTTGAAGAGGATTACCGGGTTATTGGTATCCGGCGCGGGTGGGGCGGTTTGTTGAACTACAACCTGGATGAGCCATCCACTCATGATTATTATATTCGTGAGCTGCACCCAGAAGATGTTCGTAAAATCGACCGCACGGGTGGAACATTTTTGCATAGTTCACGCACCAATCCTGGCAAAGTTTCCTCAAGCAAGGTTCCAGATTTTTTACGGAATTCCAGCATGGGAAAGCCGGTCGGCAAAGACGGAACGATGGACTACACAGACCATGTGGTCAGTGTGCTGGAGCACCTGGGAATCGATGTGCTGGTTACAATTGGCGGCGATGATACGTTGAGTTATTCTGCCCGATTACACAAAGAAGGCTACCCTGCGGTTGCCATCCCCAAGACAATGGATAATGATGTTTTTGGCACAGATTACTGCATCGGTTTTTCCACGGCGGTGACGCGCAGTATTGAGTTCATTACCAATATGCGCACATCGGTTGGTTCACATGAGCGGATCGGGGTGGTGGAATTGTTTGGGCGTAATTCTGGCGAAACCAGCCTGATCAGTGCCTATCTGTCCTATGTGGATCGGGCGATCATCTCGGAAGTTCCCTTTGATATTCAGCGATTATGTGATTTTCTGGTTGAGGACCGCCGCAAAAATCCCTCCAACTATGCCATCATGACCATTTCTGAGGGTGCCATCATGCAGGGCGGCGAGATCATTGAGAGCGGTGAAGCTGATGCCTATGGGCATCGAAAGCTAGGTGGCATCGGACAGATCGTCTCAGAGGAGATCAAGAAACGTACTGGACAGGGTACCATGGTTCAGCAGCTTGGGTATCTAATGCGCTCGGGTGCGCCAGATTCACTGGACCGCATGGTAGCGATGTCTTTTGGTCATTTGGCTCTACAATTGATCCGCCGCAACGAGACCGGCAAGATGGTCGCCCTGCATGGCGGCAAGTACACCACAGTGCCGATTGACATGATCACAGCTGGAAAAAAGCGGGTGGATGTACAGGCGTATTATGATATTGAAAATTATCTTCCAAAGGTGCGCGACTTTTTGGGCGTACCAATGTTCTTGAGCTAAACTGCTGGAATTGACCGGCAGGTATTTCGGAAGGAGAATAGTATGATCGTAACTACAAAAGATCTGTTCAGGGCAGCATATGGGAAGTATGCGATTGGTGCTTATAACATCAACAATCTTGAACAAGCAATGGGCCTGTTTCAGGGCAATCTTGACAGCCAGGCACCATTCATTATTCAAATCAGCAAGGGTGCAAGAAGCTACACCCATAAACTGATGCTGGAGGGTTTGATTCGAGCGGCCGATCAGGTCTTCCCGGATGCTATTTTCGCAGTGCATCTTGATCATGGCGACGAAGAGACCTGTTACGATTGCATCAACAGCGGTTTCTATAGCTCGGTGATGATTGACGCCAGTCACTTTTCGTTTGAGGAGAATATCGCCATTACCAAACGGGTTGTGGACGCAGCGCATGCAAAGGGCATTGTTGTGGAGGCGGAATTAGGTCAGTTGGGTGGCGTGGAAGAACACGTGAAGGTTGACGAAGCAGATGCCAAGTTGACTGACCCCAAACAGGCCCGCGACTTTGTTGAGCGCTCCGGCTGTGATTCGCTGGCTGTGGCAATTGGCACCAGCCACGGGGCATTCAAATTCTCTGGATCACAGTCTCTGCATTTTGATGTCCTGGCCGATATCCAGAAGGCATTGCCTGGTTTTCCACTGGTGATGCATGGTTCAAGCTCGGTTCCACAGGAAGAAGTTGCCCGAATCAATGCTGCTGGCGGTAAGCTGCAAGGTGCACGCGGCGTAGATGCTGATCAGTTCAAGGAAGCGGCAACTCTGGGCGTGACCAAGATCAATATTGATACTGATGGCCGCCTGGTCTGGACACGGGTACATCGCGAGCACTTCCAAAATCACCCCGAGAATTTTGACATGCGTCCACCAGGAAAGGAATTTATGGCGGCTTATGCCAAATTCATTGCTGAAAAGAACGAAAAACTTGGCAGCATGGGTCAACTTGAATCTCTGCATAAAATGCTGGGTTAGCCTCTTCAGCGAGGCGAAGAAATGAATCGAAAACCGCTGCCCGAATTTACTTCAGGCAGCGGTTTTGTTCCAGGAGAGGAAACCGCTTCATGCCGAAAAGCGAACAGGGCATTGAGGGAAAGCGTTATCAAGTGATACCGCGCAGCTTAATTTTTGTTACCCGGCAGGATGAGATTTTGCTGCTCAAGGGGGCTGCAAAAAAACGACTCTGGGCTAACCGTTACAATGGCGTGGGCGGCCACATGGAGCGTGGGGAGGATGCGCTTTCGGCGGCCAGGCGCGAGTTGCTGGAGGAGACGGGGCTGGCCTGTGACCCTTTGTGGTTGGCCGGCACGGTGATGGTGGATGTAACCGAAGATGTTGGTGTGTGTATCTTTGTGTTTCGGGGAGAATTTTCGGGTGGCAGGTTAAAGGAATCTGATGAGGGAACGTTGCGTTGGTGTAGTGAAAAGGACATGGAAGCGCTGCCGATACTGGATGATCTGCAAACACTGCTGCCCGCAGCCCTGTCCATAAAAATGGGGGATCACCCATTTTTTGCAAGATCTTTTTATGATGAGAATGACCAGTTACAGGTCAAGCTGACAGAGGGGATTAATTCCCGCCAAGATTGCATTCGTAAAAGATCAACAGGGTAGAGCCATATCGGCGTTGCTCAGTTTCAGTGAAGTGTTGAAAAACAAGGTCGGGTTGGTATTCGACGGGATGGATCTGGACAATCACCCAGGCATCATCCGTCATCCAGCCAGGATTTTTATCCAGTTCCAGCAGAGCGTCCAGCCACATTTGTTTGTATTGCGGGGGAGCAACGTAAATGTATTCAAATTGACGATCCGGTTGCTGTCGAAGGAGGTTGTAGGCATCCATGTTGCGCACTTCGGCCAGATGTTCAAGGCGGGTGCGCTTCAGGTTTTGCTGGATGGTGGAGTACGCACCGCGGTCTTTGTCGCAGAAGCGAACAAAAGAGGCTCCCCGGCTTAGGGCCTCAATCCCCACACTGCCCGTGCCACCGAACAGGTCGAGCATTTCGGCATCCTGAATGTCGGCGCCCAGGATATTGAACAAGGCTTCTTTTACCCGGTCGGTGATTGGACGGGTAACATCACCAGGCACATCATTCAGGCGCAGGCCGCGGGCGGTTCCGGCAATGATCCGCGGGCTTGTCATTCTTGGCCTGCCCGTTTGCGTTCGGGGTACAGGTGGTCGTTCATGAGAACTGCAAGCTCCTTGTCTTCCTCCAGCCTGTCCTGAATATATTGGCGGATGAATTTAGACTGGCGCAGCCGCAGGGCCATGGGAGCTACCTTTAGCAGGTCTTCGAGGGAGACCTCGGTGCGATTGTCGGCTGCGGCGTAAGCGCGGGCGGCCTCAAACATGGTAATCTCGGCACGCAGAGAATCGATCCCGACGGCTTTAATCAATTCAAGACCTGATTTGGAAACATTTTCTGGAATAGTTACAGTTGGCAGGATTTGACGCGCAGCGGCGATCTCGTTCCTCAATAATTCTGTATCCTCGGCATATTGATCAATGATCTTGTGTGGATTGATGCGATGTGAAACAGCGCGCTGGTAAGCTTCCAGTCGCTCTTGTGGGTCATTCAGACCGCGAATGATCACTCGCAGGCCGAACCGATCCAGCATTTGTGGGCGCAGGTTGCCTTCTTCGGGGTTCATTGAGCCGATCAGGGTAAAATTCGCCCGATAGGTGGCGGACATGGGGCCGCGGCGTACTGTATATTTTCCCATTGCAGCGGCGTCCAGAATGGCGTCCATAATCTCGTCTGGCAGTAAATTGATTTCATCTACATAAAGGATGTTTTGATCTGCCTGGGCGAGTATGCCGCGCTTGAGGCGCAGACGGTGGTGAAGGGAAGCTCGTTCATCTATGCCGCCCACCACGTCTTCGAGACGGGAGTTTAGCGGAAGTTCCACCATCTGGGCACTCTCTGTGCGGGCAAGTGGCTCGCCCTGGCCGAATTTCTGCGCACAACTGGGGCATACAGCATCCATACCGCCCGTTTCAACGTCTTTGGGCAGGCAGCCATATTGACAAAGAGAACGTTCTACGTTGGGCAGAATGTCCAGCAGGCTGCGGGCGGCAGTCGTTTTGGCTGTACCGCGCGGGCCTACAAGCAACACTCCACCGACGACGGGGTTGATCAAATTGAGCAGCAAGGCCAGTTTCATGTCTGCCTGGCCGACGAGTGCCAAAAATGGATAAGGATTTGATTCGGCGAGGCCGGGATCTTCACCAATGGCTTGAGTGTCGATGACGCGATGAGAGGCGCGGTCCAGCAGTTCGCGAAGGGACCGCACACCTACCGGCCCCGTAGGTTTTTCAATATCAGCACCGGGGAGGCCGAGATTCAGATTCAGCTCGCGGGAATTGTCATCGGATGGCATGATTCAATTATATCCCCATCATCAGGAAAACGAGGAAAAGTTTTTACTCGCTTTCCACGTCATTGTAGGTCCATAATCGGTTGGCAAAGAAATTCCAGAGCATGACAACCAGGATGGCAATAGCAAGGCCGAGATTCTGTCCGATCTTCTCGGGTGAAAAGACCCAAAACCCGGCGGGGAACAAAGAGGTGGAAACTTTGATCAAAGCCTTTTCCAAGACGGCCAGGAGCGGGATGCGGATACCAATGCCGATGATATTGATTACTGCAAATTGCACCAATTGTTTTGAAATTGGTTTGCTGCGAGAATCCGGATAGGTCCAGAAGCGATTCCATGTGAAGTTGTTCAGAACGGCAGCAATAAAGGAAATCGTGGCAGAGATCAGGTACGACACTTCCAGCGCCAACAGCAAGTTGAGGATTCCAAAATCCACCAGTGCGCCAATTGCGCCTACAAAAGCAAAGCGCATGAAGCGGGTGCGTTCTTTTTTATTGTTCAGGATCATTTAGTCCATTCCCAATTTTTCACGGAAATACGGAATGGTGGCGCGAATACCTTCCTCCAGGGGAATGGCAGGTTCCCAGTTGAGGATGGTTCTGGCGCGGGTGATCTCAGGTTGACGGCGCTGGGGATCGTCACCGAGACGCTTGGCGGGCTTGAAGTCCACGCCGGCGGGGTTCTTGATAATGGCATTGATGGTCTGTGCGAATTCAAGGATGCTGGTCTCCTGAGGGTTGCCGATGTTGACCGGCTCATGTTCTTCCGAAAGCAACAGGCGATAGATGCCTTCGATCAGATCGCTAACAAAGCAGAAGCTGCGGGTTTGGGAACCGTCGCCATAAATGGTGAGTGGTTCGCCGCGCAGCGCTTGCTGGATGAAGTTTGGCACAACGCGTCCATCATCAAGACGCATATGCGGCCCATAGGTATTAAAAATGCGCACGATGTGGGTGTTCAAGCCGTGATAACGATGGTAGGCCATGGTCAGGGCTTCTGCAAAGCGCTTGGCTTCGTCATAAACAGATCGGACGCCAATGGGGTCGGCGTGACCCCAGTAGGTTTCCTTTTGCGGGTGTTCCAGGGGGTCCCCGTAGATCTCACTGGTCGAAGCAAGCAAATAACGGGCGTTTTGGGCACGGGCTACGCCGAGTGTATTGTGGGTTCCCAGAGCGCCAGCCTTCATGGTCTGGATAGGTAAATTCGTATAGCCGTAAGGAGAAGCAGGATTGGGACTGGCTGGCGAGGCAAAGTGCATGACGGCATCGATTTTGCCGGGCACAAAAATGAAATTGGCAACGTCATGGCGGATGAAGGAAAAATTCTGGTTGTTTGCCAGGTGCGCAAGATTCTCAGGGCTGCCAGTGATGAAATTGTCCATTCCCACAACAGTGTGCCCTTCATTGAGCAGCCGTTCGCAAAGGTGTGAACCCAGAAAACCTGCTGCGCCTGTGATTAATATTTTCATGAATTACCTCTCATTGCCAGTCTGATGGGTATGAAATGAGTTTTTGGTTTTATTGCCAGTCAATTTTACCAATAGAACCGTCCCCTGTGATCTGTTTGGCCTGATTTGTGGATGGATCAACCAGCCAGAGATTGCCCTGGTAGACGATGGCCAGCCAGGGCAGGCTGCCATCCGGTGCGGACTTGCTCCAAACGACGGTCTGCGGTTCCAGTCCGGGGGCGCCCTGAGGCGGAAAAATGGCTTGGCGGTTGGAACCATCGCGATCCATGATCATTAACCGATAGCGGCTGGTTTCACTTTGGTCAGGGAAAACGGCCTGCAAATAAGCGACCAAAAAGCGGTTACCCTCCAGGCGAGGGGAAGGCATGGGGTATGCAAACATACCGCTTTGCGGGATCAGCGGGATTTCAAGATTGTCATCCAG
>JAGVAB010000011.1 GCA_020060485.1 Anaerolineales bacterium | reverse complement strand
GTGTTTTTGGCGCTTCGCGCCAAAAACACCCCCATCAAACTTCTTTTTCACGGCAATTCCCAGAGAGCCCCTTGATTTTTCAATCCCTGATCCCTTTCATTGGGTTATAATCCAAAGGCAAATCGCGAACAGGTGGAAGACAGAAAATGGCTCAAGACAAAAACTTCACATACGAATGCATCGCCCAGGACGGCAGCGCCCGGGCCGGTGTATTTCACACCCCGCACGGCGACCTGCTGACACCGGTGTTTGCGCCGGTCGGAACCCAGGCCACGGTCAAGGGCGTTACCCCGGTCCAACTGGAGGAAGTGGGTACGCAGCTGGTGCTGTCCAACACCTATCATCTTTATCTGCGCCCCGGCCCGGACCTGGTAGCCGAGATGGGTGGACTCCACCAATTCATGCAGTGGCCCAAACCCATGCTTACCGATTCAGGCGGCTTCCAGGTCTTCTCGCTGAACGACCTGCGCAAACTGGATGAGGACGGGGTCACCTTCCGCAGCCACATCGACGGCTCAACGCATCGCTTCACCCCCGAGAAATCAATCGATATCCAGCAGAAACTGGGCGCAGATATCATCATGGCCTTTGACGAATGCGCCCCACCCTATGACCGCAAATACAGTCAGGCTGCCATGGAACGCACGCACCGCTGGGCCGAGCGCTGCCTGCAAGCCAAGACCCGTCCCGACCAGGCTTTGTTTGGCATCGTGCAGGGTGGCATCTTCCCCGACTTGCGCACCCAGTCAGCGGAATTTATCTCCTCTCTGGGTTTTCCCGGTCATGCCATCGGCGGCCTCTCGGTGGGCGAGACCAAGGAAGAAATGAACGACATGCTGGAAGTGGTCAACGCCATCCTGCCTGCCGACAAACCCCGCTATCTGATGGGCGTCGGTTCGCCGGAAGACCTGATCAACGGTGTTCTGCGCGGGGTGGACATCTTTGACTGCGTACTTCCCACCCGCCTGGCACGCCACAAGGCCGCCATGACTCGCACTGGCCGCATGAATCTGCTGAATACTGGCTATGCGCATGACTCTCAGCCGATTGACCCCACCTGCACATGCTACACTTGCCTGCATTTCAGCCGCGCTTACCTGCGCCATTTGATCGTAGCCAAAGAGCTGCTGGCCGGCACGCTGGTCTCGATCCATAACATCTATATGCTCCTTCAATTAATGCGCGATGCCCGTCAAGCGATCATGGACGGCACGTATCAGGATTTTGCAGCGGACTTTTTGGATAATTATGCTTTATCTAAAAACTAGACTTCTGGTATGTTCAATTCCCAGTAAAAACATTGTGATTTAGGTGGGATTCGATTTTTTATGTCTCAATTTAATAAATTCACAAACAATCTTTATTCTAAGATATTGTTCTTGATGCTCGGAATCATTTCAGCGTATTCCATCGTTGCTGCTTTCCTGTTCAGAATATCCGCAGCAGCCACCCTTGCGAATGTTTATCTTCAATTCTTCATCACTTTTTTACCTGGTCTGGCAATTTATGCCTTGATCCGAAAAAAGAATGACCATTGGGTAAATATCATTGCTCTTGGGTATGCGCTGGGGTATGGCATCAATATCCTTCAATACTTCTTGCTGATGCCATTTGGCTTGGGAGATTACCTCAAATTCGTTTCTCCCATCATTTCCCTGCTTTCAATTTTTATCCTCATAAAGCATTCCAATCAATGTGCCTCTCTCAGGCTTCAAAGATCAGACACGGTCGCCCCTGTTTTGTTTTTCTTTCTCACGCTGGCCGCAGATGTCATTATCTACAGCGGAACGAATATTTCGCCTACAGTAACTGGATCCTCAACCTATCTAAGAGACGTTCAATACTGGGTAAATACTTCAATTGGTTTATTTCATAATTTTCCACCACAAGCGCCCTACCTGAGCGGATTCACCCTGAATTACCATTACTTCTCCAATATCCATGTAGCCTTCTCCAGTTTGGTATCCAATATTGATATTTTCACTCTATCTTTCCCCCTTTACCCATTAACAAAATCGCTGCTGCTCATAGGTGGCTTGAATTTTTTCCTGGATACGTTCAATGCAACAAAATTTCAAAAACTCCTTTTGCTCATTACCATCCTGTTTTCAACGGGGATTGAACGCATATCCATCGTAACGAACTTTCACCATTTTCACCTCGCTCCTCTTGGGTTGGATGTTAGCTTTGCATATGGTGCATTTCTTATCGCCAGTTTTGTCGAAGATTTCAGGGAATCAAACACCCCACTGAATAGGCTCTCATTTCTTGCTACCATGTTGTTCTACGCAATAACGGTGGGCGCAAAAGCGCCTCTGGCAGTCGTACTTTCCATCTTTCCTGGTGTTATTTGTATAGCCTGGTTGTTCAGGAAAAAATTCAATTACTGCTTCACTTACGGGATTGGAATAATTGCAATTTTCTTGATCATCAACATTTTCTGTGTGGGAACTTATTCCGCGCTGAATAACTTGTCAATTACGCAGGGCATACAGCTTTCCTCCATAGAGGCATTGTTGATCACCAACAAATTCACGAATACCTACCTGAATCTGATCCTGTCTGTACTATTCACCTTATTCACAGCTCAACCTGTTTTGGTCTTCCTCTTCACAATTGCTTGCACCAAGTATGGCATTGACCTGAGCAAAAAAAAGTTGCAAACGAACGAAATCATTGTTCAGGGGGCTCTGATTAGCACTGCTTTCATTTCCATGGCATTTTCACAAATCATCGATCATGCTGGCAATAGTGAAATGTACTTCATGATGGCCGCATATCTTCCTTTGATCGCTTTGTCCATTTACACCTTGAACAGTCCCCCAAATGCCAAATACCCGGTCATACCAAAGGTTATTTTGGCAATTTGTCTGCCCATGCTGATGATTCAAATCTATTATTTTTTGTTTGCTGCCTGGGGAGGTTACAGCGCAACCAGGAGCATTAAGACAGGTATTGAAAATATTTCAGGAAACATCGTTCAATTTTTATCCGATACAGACATCCCGAGCAATTCCATCCAACAAACTGATGTTGAAGGTTTGATATGGATCAAGGAGAACACGCCAAAAGATTCGCTGATTGCCGTAGACCGGGCTACCTTTAGCGCCAATGATTCAAACCTGTCACATTATTTTTACTATGCCATGTTTGCGGAAAGGCAAATGTATATCGAAGGAACCAGTATGTCATACGTGCTGGTCGGTGCGGATGACAATATCATTTTCCAAAGACAAGAATTGATGCGGGCGCTATTCAGTAATACCATCAACTCTGAAGAAAAAATCAAAACTAAAGGCATTGACTACATCGTCCAAACCAGGTGGGTTACTCCAGAATTTCAACCTCCTGAAAGCTTTACGCTTGTGCACCAGACAGACAGCCTGAATATCTACAAAGTGGATTGAATAACCATATCGCCAACAAGTACAAGCAGCCTCTGAAAATATGATAAGATTTTCTCGGCTTCATCGTAAGTCGTATCTCAAAATAAAGGAAGCACATCATGACCCTATTTCAAGCATTCATCCTCGGTATCGTGCAGGGATTAACCGAATTCCTGCCCATCTCCAGCTCGGGCCATCTGGTGCTGGTGCCTTTCCTGTTCGGCTGGGAACTCAACCCGGAGCAGGTGTTCCCCTTTGACACCCTGGTGCAGATGGGCACCCTGGTGGCCGTGATTATCTATTTCTGGAAAGACCTGGTCTCCATCGTGATAGCCGTTTTCAAGGGACTTGCTGACCGCAAACCCTTCGGCACACAGGATGCCCGCCTGGGCTGGCTGCTGGTGCTGGCCACCATCCCCGCTGGTCTGGCCGGCCTGCTGCTGGAGGATATGGTCGAAGCAGCTTTTCACAGTGCACGGGCCACAGCCTTTTTCCTGCTGGTGACAGCCGCATTGCTGCTCATCGCCGAATGGCTGGGCAAGCGCAGTCGTGAAATGGATTCGATGACATGGAAAGATGCCATTTGGATTGGCTTAGCCCAGGTACTTTCTCTCTTTCCTGGTGTGTCGCGCTCAGGTTCGACCATGGCGGGCGGGATGACCCGCGATCTGAAACGCAGCGATGCGGCCCGATTTTCCTTCCTCATGTCGATTCCGATCATGCTGGCCGCAGGCGGTTACAGTGTCTATAAACTACTAAAGATGCCCGGGTTGGCCGACTTCCTGCCAGTGATGGCAGTCGGCTTCCTCACAGCAGGCCTGGTCGGTTATCTCTCGATCCGCTGGCTGTTGGGCTATTTGCAAAATCATTCTCTCAAAGGCTTTGCCATCTATGTAACCGTGGTGGCGGCTGTCATCCTGGTGACAAGTTATGCCTGATAAATGGCGCTCTGGGTTATGGCTTATCGTGATCCTGCTGCTGGCAGCCTGCCAGCAGGCGGAACTGCCCCCTGCCGAGCCGCAGCCCACGCCACAGCTTCTGACCCTGGCGTATCCACCCGCCCTGCGCTGGCTGCAACCAGC
This sequence comes from Anaerolineales bacterium, assembly GCA_020060485.1. Next base: position 10,102 of record JAGVAB010000011.1, on the reverse strand, counting down.
ATTCAATACCTGCGCCCTCGAGAAGCCTCAGTTAACCGTGCTGGTCGTGGAAGCAGAAGCGGACCCGGACGTGAGCCTGTATTGGGGCGAACCGGACGAAATTGCCGGAGAGGTCATTCTGTTGGGTGAAGATGGCCTGGTATTGATCGCAAATCCCGCCAGTCAGGCCATCAGCTTGACCCTGGCCGAAGTCCGCCAGCTTTTCTCAGGTGATGCTCTTGCCTGGCCGGATGGTGCGCCGCTGACCGTCTACGCATTGCCTGCCGGGCATGCAGTGCAGAACGCATTGGAGTCTGCCCTGGGCAGCCCGGTTCCGCGCAGTGTGAATATTCAGATCGCCCCCAGCCTGGAGGCTATGCAGCAATATGTGGCAGATGATCCCACTGCCCTGGGTGTGTTGCCCCAAAGCTGGTTGAATGAACAATTCAAGGCTCTTGATTGGGAAATAGATACAAGGCAGCCCGTTTTGGCAAGCTTCACCGGGGCGCGGGCTGAGGCATTTGTGCGCTGCTTGCAGTCGACGGTTGTCGAGAAACTGGGGGAATAAGAGAAGCCGAATTGGCTTTCTGAAGAAACCGTTATGCTTTTGGTCATAATACCAAATCACACCTGCCGCAGGTTGAAACCCTGCGGCAGGTGTGATTTAGAAATTTGTCTCCCGATGATTGTCTACTGATCCCTTGTTATGGTTTGAGCCGCCGCAGGAAGGTACGCACTGCGTCACGCAAAGCGTAGAACTCTTCGCGATGGATCGAATGGCCAGCCTGCTCAAAATGTACCCGCTCAAGGGTCTTGCAAAGCTGCACCGCTTCTTCTGTCACCTCATCGGTCACCAGCCCGCCCAAATCTACATTCGCCGTCACCAGCAGGGTCGGGCAAGTGATGCGTTTGAGCATATTCCACCAATCTTCGCGCGGCTGGGTGATCACAGACGCTGCTTCAGGTCTAACCTGTTTTTTGGCTTTTGCCCATTGGAAGTACTCGGCCTCATCCCATTGCGGATGCTTTTCCCGGCAAAGTTCGATCACTTCATCCAGTGTCTGTGAATGCCAGCGCAGGATGGATTCGCGGGATTTTTGTGCCCGCTCCTCCAGCACCTCAGTCGGAAAATTCCAGCCTTGCGGGAACCAGGGCGGATCGATCAGCACCAGACCGCGGATGGTCTTGGGATGATCCGCAGCCACACGGGCGGCTGTATCAGCACCCATTGAATGTCCAATCAGCACAGGCCGCTGCAGGGACAGGCCCTCGATAACAGCAATGGCATCCTCCGCCCGCTCAGCCAAAGAATAGGTGCTGCCCTCTGGATGATCAGAAATTCCATGGCCGCGTGCATCATACATGACCACATCATAGGTATGGCGCAAAAACAACGGCAAACGGCTCCAACACAGGCCGTTATCTGTGTATCCATGAATGAATACCAGCGGTGGCTTTTCACCACCTGTGCGGTAATACTGCAAGCGTATCCCGTCGTTTTGAACACTTCCGTAAAATAATCGATCCTCGTCTTCTGCCATGAGCCACACCTCTATATTGACTATGCGAAATCAACGGAACTTCACTAACCTTCCATGCTGGAGAATGCTTCGCTGCGCTCGCAGCGACAACATTATGGCTGAAACTCCACCTAGTTTAACATGTTTTTTTGCGGGTTGGCGGTGTACTTGGTTTGCAGCAAGAGCTGGTCTGCTGTGCTGAAGATTTGCCGTCGTACCAGCATCAGGCTGATAAAAGCCGAGAGGCTGGAGGCCACAAAGATCATCGCCATCACCACAAATTGATACAGGGCTGCAATGATTGGATCGCTGCCCGCCAGCAGCATGCCCGCCATCAAACCCGGAATCCAGACAATTCCCAGCGTGCGCAGTGCATTCAGGCGCGGCAGCAAACTGGCCTGATAGGCCTTGCGCACGTAAGGCATGACCACCTTTTCCGCTTCAGCGCCCAGGCACAAGCCGGCTTCGATCTGCCCGGTGTGCGATTCCACCTCGCCCCGAAAGCGATCCAAGGCCAGGGCGCAGGCGTTCAAACCACCCGAGATGATCATGCTGCCCACAGGAATCATTGATTCAAGCTGCCATTCGATTGCCCCCAGCAAGGTCATTACCACCAGCACTGTCCCTGAACCCAGCGCAATGCCATAAAAAGTGACCCGCACCGCTCCCGGGATGCCTTCAGCGCGATGAGCAGCCTCACGCGCTGCCAGCCACATCATCAAAAGCAGGATCGGCACCGCCAACCATAGTGCCCCTTGCAGCACAAAAACCAGCACCGCCCCTACTGCAATGATCTGCACCAGCGCCCGCACCAGCCCCACCAGAATATCCTTTTCCATTCCCAGCCGCTGCCAATAGGACAACCAGATGACCAATAGTGAAACCAACGCCGCCATCACGGTTTGGGCAATGCTCAAAGAAAGCTCTGTGTGAAAGAATTGACTAAGCATGCAGCACCTCCCCAGGGCCGCCCATACGCAGCATACGGCCGCCTTCCAGCACCAGCACTTTGTCTGCCATGCGTTCGGCTTGTTCCAGATCGTGCGTCACCATCACACAGCCCATGCCGTTGTCACGGATGATTTCCAGGATCAGGTTTTCAATGCCCAGGCGATTGGCCTCATCCAGGGAAGAAGTTGGCTCATCCAGCAGCAAAACTTTCGGGTGATTGGCCAGGGTGCGCGCCAGCGAGACGCGCTGCGCCTCGCCGCCCGAAATTTTTGAAACGTCCTGCCCTGCGAACCCCCGCAGACCTACCCGTTCAAGTAATTCCTCCACGGCAGCTTCTGGTAAATTTTGACCATGCTGGAGCGGCCCAAAGCGTAAATTCTCCGCTACTGTGCCCGGAAAAAGATAAGCCTGCTGTAACACCATCCCCAACTGGCGGCGCAGGGTGCTGACCTCAATCTGATGGTAATCTTTCCCATCCACCAATACAGTACCCTGGGTAGGTTCATCCAGACGGTTGAGCAGGCGCAGCAATGAGGTCTTTCCCGCCCCACTCGGCCCGGTGATCGCCAGCACCTCACCTGCGAACAGGGTTAAATTGATGCCGGTTACCAGGGTTTGCCCATCTGCCACTCGCCCCAGGTCATGTAACTCCATTATCGGTGTAGCCATCTTTATCCCGCCCCATCCTTTCAATATTTGCAAAAAGTTTTTCCTTTGCACTGCAATTCTCCCATTTACAATGGCTACTAAAAAGATACCAGACATTGGCCGCATTGAGAATGGAAAAATAAATCTGAAATTCTTGTCATTAATCATCAATACCATACTATAATTTGTACATGTTCAAAAAGCTGAGAAACGCGGATCGTTTCAATGGTTATTTGGGGAGTAGTGTGATACGCAGTAGGGATGCCAGACTCCTCTTCCACGGCAAATCTATCGACCCGTTTAATTCCTGCTAAACCTGATGCGTGTCCCTACTGGTTGACCTAAAGAAAAGAGGAAAAAATGCCAAACCAAGTCGCCCTGATCACCGACAGCACTTGCGATATCCCTGAAGCATGGATCAAAGAATTCGACATCACTGTCATCCCACTGACGATCATCTGGAATGGCGAACAATTCCTGGACGGTGTGGATTTGACCGCCGAAAAATTTTATGAGCGTCTGCTGATTGATCCGCACAGACCGACCACTTCGCAGCCTTCTCCACAGATGTTCCTGGAGGCCTACCAGCAGGCTGCACAAAAAGGATATAAAGAAGTGATCGTCTATACCATCAGCGAGGCGATGAGCGGCACGATCCTGTCTGCTCGTCAGGCTGCCGATGGATCACCCATTCCGGTGTACATCGTCAATTCGAAGACCAACTCGATGGGCCTGGGCTGGCAGGTGATCGCCGCCGCCCGGGCACAAGCCGCTGGTGGAGGGCTGGAGGAGATGCTGGCCGCAGGAGATAAGGTGCGCAGCAGCATGGTGTATTTTGTCTCTCTGGATACGATGGAATATTTGAGCAAGGGCGGACGCATCGGCACAGCCACCAAATTCCTGAGCACAGTGTTACAGGTCAAACCCCTGATCTATGTCAACCGGGAAACCGGCACAGTAGCCCCCTCCATTCCTGCCCGCTCGCGGACAGGTGCGATTGAGCTGCTTATAAATCAATTCTTCAAACACATCAATACGGAAAAACCCTTGCACATCACCGTCCTGCACAACGCCGCATATGAAGAGGCCAAAGCCCTGGCCGAACGGGTCATCCGCGAACACAATCCCAAAGAGATATTCACCACGATCGTTTCTCCTGTTTTGGGCGTACACACCGGCCCGCGGGCAATTGCTCTATGCGGGTATGCCGAAAATTAGATTGTTGGGACACGGCGGCAGCCGGGCTTTTGTTGATCAAAAAAGGGTGCTCTCCTCGGGCTAGAAAACCTCAATCCTGCAACTATCCTGTGCCCATCACGCCAGCTATCTGCTGAAAGCAGCCCGAAAATATCCGGCGGATGGGCTAGGCCGTTTGGCCGATGCTTCCCTTTTCTCCCTTTCCATTACAAGGTATGATTGATAGCGGTGGCTCTGGCTGCCATAACTTGATTCTCTAAACCATCTTGGATCACGAGGGCTTGACTTGTTCGCAAAAACCGATGCTTATGATCTGAAACATGCCGTTTCTGACAACCGTTTCAAGGGCTTGCTGCGTTTACTGCATGGCTTTGGCTGGCGCTACCTGGGCTCTGTTGGCAGCCAGGCAATTTCGGTGGCCGCCAAGACCGCCACATTCTTCCTGTTGCGCTACTTCGTGGATGATTTCTTCCTTACCGAAGACCCCGTACTTAGCCTGCCCTTGATCGCCCTGGGATTCATTCTTCTGGCAGTTTTGCAGGGCGGGTTTTCCTTTCTGACCGGCCGCATGGCCGCCCAGGTCGCAGAAGGTTCCATTCGCCGTCTGCGCAATTACCTGTTCGACCACATCCAGCATCTCAACTTTGCCTATCATGCCCAGACCGACACCGGTGAACTGATCTCCCGCGCCACCTCGGACGTGGACGCCCTGCGGCGCTTCTTTGCCGACCAGGCCATCGACTTCGGCCGCATCACCCTGCTCTTCCTGATCAATTTTTCCGCCTTGCTCCTGCTGCACGTGCGCCTGGCCTTGCTCTCGGTGATCGTCGTGCCCGTCATCCTGATCGTTTCCATCTTTTTCTTCAAACGCGTCTCATCCGCCTATGAAGCCTACCAGGAACAGGAGGCAACTCTCTCCACCACCCTGCAAGAGAATCTGAGCGGCATCCGCGTGGTCAAAGCCTTTGCCCGCCAAAATTATGAGATCAAGAAATTTGAGCGCGACAACTGGGAAAAATTCTTGCGCGGTAAAAAATTGCTCGTCATCCATTCCCTCTTCTGGCCCATCTCGGACATCTTCTGCGGCGTCCAGTTAGTCTTTGGCTATTATCTGGCTGCCCGCCTGGCGATTTCTGGTGAAATCTCGGTCGGCACCTACCTGGCCTATGTCGGCATGGTCATCTACATCATCTTCCCCATGCGCAACCTGGGACGGGTGGTGGTACAGATGTCTACCGGCCTGGTATCCTACAAACGCGTAGCCGACATCCTGCGCCAGGAACGCGAGCCGCTGGACGAAGGCGACCATGCTCCCGAGTCAGGTCTCAAAGGCGATTTTGTTTTTGAACATGTGGGCTTTGCCTATGAACCTGACCAGCCCGTACTGGAGGAGATCAACTTCCGCTGTGAACACGGCCAGGTGATTGCCCTGCTGGGGTCAACCGGCTCAGGCAAGACCACCCTGGTCAATCTTCTGCCTCGCTTCTATGACTACACGCAAGGTGCAATCCTGCTGGACGGAGTTGAGCTCAACCGCTATTCCCGCCGCTACCTGCGCCGAAATATCGGCATCGTGGAACAGGAACCCTTCCTTTTCTCCCGGTCCATCCGCGAAAATATCGGTTACGGGGTTTCCCGGCAGATTTCGCAAGAGGATATTGAAGCAGCCGCGCGTGCTGCTGCCATCCATGACGTCATTTTGACCTTTCCCCAGGGATACGACACCATAGTTGGCGAGAAAGGTGTAACACTCTCTGGCGGTCAGAAACAGCGCGTGGCCATTGCCCGGGCTCTGCTGAAAGATCCCTGCATCCTCATCATGGATGATTCGACCTCCGCTGTGGATACTGAAACCGAGGCCGAGATTCGGGCTGCCCTGCAAAACCTGATGCGCAACCGCACCACCTTCATTATCGCCCATCGCATCCAGAGCATCATGAACGCCGACCTGATCCTGGTGATGGATAAGGGACGCATCATTCAGGCCGGCAAACACGAAGAGCTGATCAAACAAGACAATATGTATCGCAAGATATTTGAGCTGCAAACAAACATCGAAGCAGAACTCGAAGAGGAGATCGCCAGTGTCAAATGACTATTTTGAGGAAGAGGAATTTACTACCAGCTTTAATGGTAAAACCCTTCTCCGCATTCTGGGATTAACCAAGCCGCATTGGAAATGGGTGCTGGGCTTCCTGTTGACCATCTCCCTGGTCTCCATGCTGGAGTCTCTTTTCACCTACCTGAGCAAGATGATCGTCGACCAGGCCATCATCCCCAAGGATAGCCAGCGCCTGATCCAGCTTCTCACCATCTACAGCAGCTTCCTGTTGGTGCAGGCAAGCGCTGTGTTTAGCTTCATCTTTCTTGCAGGCGTGCTTGGGGAACGCATCCGCTATGACCTGCGAAAAATGATGTTCAACCATCTGCAGCGCCTGTCATTGTCCTATTACTCCAAGACGCCGGTAGGCTGGATCATGTCGCGTGTCACCTCAGACTCGGACCGCGTGGCCGACCTGGTCACCTGGGGCTTGCTGGACACCACCTGGGGCATCATCAACATCATCACCGCCATGATCTTCATGTTCATCATCAACTGGAGACTGGCCCTGATCGTCAGCATCATGATTCCGCTCTTGATCTATGTAGCCATCGAGTTTCGCAAACGCATTCTGGAACAATACCGCATGGTGCGCAAACTCAACTCCAAGATCACCGGGTCAATTAATGAAAGTATTACCGGCGTACGGGTGATTAAAGCTCTGGGGCGTGAGCGCGAGACCATGCGCGAGTTTGGCGAACTGAGTGACGGCATGTTTGCCGCCGGCTTCCGCGCTGCCTGGTTGAGCGCCCTTTTCCTGCCTGTGGTGCAGATTATCTCTGCTTTCGCCCTCTCGGCCATTGTTTGGTACGGCGGCTTGCAAGCCCAGATCGGCGGCATGACCATTGGCGGCATTCAGGCCTTTGTCAGCTACATCACTTTCATGATGTGGCCCATTCAGGACATCGCCCGCGTGTTTGCCGAAATGCAGCGCTCGATCGCCTCTGGCGAGCGCATCTTCTCGCTGGTTGACTCAGTGCCCGAGATCCAGGACAGGCCGGGAGCCATCGACCCCGGCACGATCCAGGGAGATATTCACTTTGACCATGTAACCTTCAGCTACGAAGACGAACAACCCGTGTTGAAAGATTTAAACCTGCATGTGCGCCGCGGCGAAACCATCGCCCTGGTCGGCCCAACTGGCGGCGGCAAGACCACCATTGTCAACTTGCTGTGCCGCTTTTATGAACCAAAATCCGGCAAGATTGCCATCGGCGGCATGGACTACACGCTCTTTTCCCTTAAGGCCATTCAGTCCCGCATCGGCATCGTACTGCAATCACCCCACCTTTTCTCGGGCACGATCCGCGAAAACCTGCGCTATGGCCGCCTGGAAGCCAGCGATGCTGAGGTCGAGGAAGCCGCCCGCATTGCCGGGGCACATGATTTCATTATGCGCTTCCCGAAAGGCTATGAGGAAGAAGTTGGTGAAGGCGGCGGGCTGCTCTCAGTGGGCCAGAAACAACTCATCAGTCTGGCACGCGCCATCCTGGTAAAACCCGAGATATTCATCATGGACGAGGCCACCAGCTCTGTGGACACCCTTACTGAGGCGTTGATCCAGCAAGGCATGGAGACCCTGATGCAAAACAGCACCAGCTTTGTCATTGCCCACCGTCTGTCAACCATCAAGCGCGCTGACCGCATTCTGGTCATCGAAGACGGCCAGATCGCCGAGATTGGCACTCACGCCGAACTTCTGCGCAAGCGAGGCAAATATTATCAGCTCTATACCCGCCAGTTCCGCAGCAGAATGGATCAATTGTTTGAAGCTTTACCACAACCAGAAACCGCGCTGGAATAGAACCTCGAAGGAAAAGGAATCCAACAATGCAAACCAAGTCCCAGATCGCCCAACGGGCTGCCGACCTGATGGCCAGCAGTTACCACTGTTCAGAAGCCATTTTCATCGCCGTAGGTGAAGAATACGTGCCAGAGCTTAGCGGGCCGATGATCAAAATGTCCACACCCTTTGCGGGCGGCGTTGGCGGGACTCACCAGGACCTGTGCGGAGCATTCACCGGCGGGCTGATGGTGATCGGTGCCCTGCATGGCCGAGCCGATCTGGTGAATGATGATGATTGTCAGAAACTGGCTGCTGATTTCCGGTTCGCTTTTCTGGAGAGATTTGGCTCACTGACATGCAGCGACTTGCGGCAAGGCGCCTGTGGCCAATTGACCAAAGATGCAGCTTTGCTGCTGATGGAAATGCTTGATGGATTTGCCGGTTAAAAAATTTACTCCCCTGCCATCTGGCAGGGGAGCTTCTTTTGTCATCATCAATGAACAGACATGAATTAATTCTTCGCATCCGGTTCATCGTTGAACGGGGTAGTATCTTCCAGCATCGCATGAGCTTCCTTAAGCCATTCGATCACCGCAATTCCTTGTGGACATTTTTCCTCACAGGACCCGCATTCCACACAGTTGTCAGCCCGGTGTTCCTCATCCAAATAATGGTATTCCGTTTTCCCATATTTCAGATCTTCAAACATAACTGTGTCATTGAATATGCGAAACACAGTGGGAATATCGATGCCGCCCGGGCAGGGCACACAATAGCGGCAATTGGTACACGGGATAGGAGTGATATCCTTGTAAGCGCGCTGAATGGTCTCAATGAATTCCCGGTCTTTATCGCGCAGTGACCCCACGCCAGAACGGTTTGCGCTGGCCACATTTTCTTGCACATGGCTCATATTACTCATCCCGCTCAACACCAACGAAACTTCAGGTTGATCCCACAGCCATTGTAAAGCCCAATCTGTCGGCGTTCGATTAACATCCATCGTTTCGTAGAACTTTGCCACTGCCGGCGGAGGTGGATCTTTGGCAATCAAACCACCCCGCAAGGGTTCCATGATGACTACGCCCAAGCCTTTCTCGGCTGCATATTTCAACCCGCGCCGCCCGGCCTGATACTTGGTATCCATATAGTTGTACTGGATTTGACAGATTGTCCAACCCGGATAAGCGTCAACAATATCCTTGAAAACCGGATAAGAATCATGAAAAGAGAACCCCAGATGGCCGATTTTGCCTTCTGCAATTTTCCGCTCGGCCCAATCCAGAATGCCGAGCTGGTAGAGATTGTCCCACCATTCCCGTTTCAAGGCATGAAGAAGGTAAAACTCAATATGGTCGGTCTGCAATTTGGTGCGCTGTTCATCGAAATACCGGTCGAAATCCGCTGCGGTCTCAACAGCCCAGGAGGGAAGCTTGGTCGCCAGTTTTACCCTGTCGCGATACCCTCCCTGCAGGGCTTTCCCTAAAAAGATCTCGCTCTGCTCACGGTGATATGGGTATGCCGTATCCAGATAATTGACGCCCTGCTCAATGGCATAATGGATCATCTCACTTGCCCGGCCTTCATCAATCCGAGCAGGGAGATTATCAAGAACCGGCAGACGCATCACACCAAAACCAAGCGCCGAAGGTTTCCAATCCAGTTTTCCAAGTCTTCTGTATTGCATTCTATCTCCTCAAGCACTGATCATCCAATCCGCGTACCCGATATTTCCCAATTTTACCATCCCCCGCTCTGGATACCACAAGATTTGGGTAAATACCGCCCATGGTTTTCTCAAAGTTAATTTTCCATTTGCTTCTTTTATTGATGGCACAAGGCCGGACGAAAGATGGTCTGTGCATCACCAGGGTTTATTCACCCCACCCCTCGAACTCCCCTCCCCGCTGCTTGCCTGAC
>JAGVAB010000125.1 GCA_020060485.1 Anaerolineales bacterium | reverse complement strand
CAGCAAAAGACGCTATTTCTATGGTTTGAAGATCCATATCATGGTGACCGAACAGGGTCAGCCAGTGGAATTCTTCTTAACACCCGGTAGCGTGAGTGAGTATAATAAAGGTATTCCAAAACCATCCACGCCCGCCTGCCTGCCGCTAACGCAAGCCGTTAGTGCCTTAAGAATGAAACCAATTTCAAGGTGTCTATGAAAAACTCCAACACACATCATCAACGTTTTGCAAAAATGACCTTTGCATCCGTCTATCCGATGTATCTTGCCAAGATAGAAAAGAAAGGCAGAACCAAAGAAGAATTGCATCAGGTCATAGAATGGTTAACAAACTTCGATAATAAGAAACTTCAGGAACTAATAGAGGAAAATGCGACTTTTGAAACATTCTTCCAACATGCTTCGCTAAACCCCAATGCACACCTCATTACCGGAGTGATCTGCGGGTATCGTGTGGAGGAAATCGAGGATCCTCTGACGCAGCAGGTCAGGTATTTGGATAAGTTGGTGGATGAATTGGCAAAAGGCAGGAAAATGGAAAAGATTTTGCGTGGCTCGTAAGGCGTTTTGAGTCAGAAGGGTGGGTCGCTGACCCACCCTGTTTTTTATTAAGAAGGCGCTCTTGCGAAGCACACAGCTTGCCCAACAACAAAGGCGTTTCAATAATTACGCGGGGAGCGGGGGTGAGTATAATACATTGTGTTAATCATTTCCAAAAATATTCTTGTCTGCCTGCCTGCCGCTAACGCAAGCCGTTGGGCGGTTTGAAATATACAATTTCCACAAGTCACAGAGAAAGATCATTTTATGAGAATTTCCATTGAAGATTGGAAACAGCAAGCCAAAAAACTGAAAGTCGAAACCTATGCTCTTTATCTGGCTTATCGAGATAAACGAGTTCCTTTATATGCCAGAATTTTTGCTGGTGTTGTGGTTGGGTATGCTTTTTCACCAATTGATTTAATTCCGGATTTTATTCCCGTCCTGGGCTATTTGGACGACTTGATACTCATCCCCCTGGGAATAACAATAGCACTGTCGATGATCCCCGAAAATGTAATGGCTGAGAGTCGAGAAAAGGCACAAGAAATCATAAATCAAGGCAAACCTGTAAACCGAGTAGCTGCTCTTGTCATTATCCTGATTTGGGGTTTGCTTGCGGCTTTATCCATTGCTTTTCTCTTAAAGATATTCAAAGGTTGAAGATCGGGTTTTGTAAATGCATGTGTTTCTGTAAAATTCAAATGTTAATGTTGTGGGATAGTGTTCATTCTTGGCGCAAATTTCAGGTTTAAGACCTCTAAAGTCGAACCATTGAAAATACATAGCAAAATCGCTTCGTGCGATGAGAAGGATAAAATGATACCGGACAAACTTCAATCAAGAGACAAGATTTGTGTTATCGCACCATCAAGAAGTATGGGATTGATTTCGGATGAAGTCAAAGATATCGCAATAGCAAATTTTCAGTATTTAGGTCTGGAAATTGTTTTTGGGGAAAACATCTATGAAATGGATGAGTTCGCTTCTTCATCGATTTCTGCCAGACTTGAAGATTTGCATGCAGCATTTGCCGATCCATCAATCAGGGGTATTTTTACCGTCATTGGTGGATACAACTCCAATCAACTGATCAACAAAATCGATTACGCACTGATTGAAAAGAACCCCAAAATACTTTGTGGATACTCAGATATCACAGCTCTTTCCAATGCAATATACGCAAAAACAGGAATGACAACGTATTATGGGCCGCACTTCTCCAGCCTGGGTATGAAAAAAGGGCTGGAATATACACTGGATTATTTTCAAAAATGTTTACAAGCATCAATCCCTTATAAACTTGAACCGGCAAAATATTGGTCAGATGACGAATGGTATCTTGACCAGGAGAACAGGAAATTCATACCGAATGACGGATACTGGATGATCAATTCAGGAAAAACCGCCGGAACGTTAATAGGAGGCAATTTATGCACTTTCAACTTGTTACAAGGCACTGCTTACCTGCCAAAACTTGAAGACACCATTATCTTAATGGAAGATGACAGTTTGACGAAAGAAGTTTCCCTGGCAGAATTTGACCGTAATCTTCAATCTGTGATCGACTGCAAAGGATTCTCAAAGGTCAAGGGAATTTTGATTGGCAGATTCCAAATCGAATCAAGAGTTTCAAGCGAACAATTAAGGAACGTGATAAAAGCAAAAAAAGAGTTGGATCATATTCCCGTCATCGCAAATGTGGACTTCGGCCACACAACCCCAATCGTTACCTTGCCCATTGGAGGAAAAGTGACTGTTGATGCAAATGAAAGTCACGTTGAGATCAACATACTCGAACATTGAGATAGGCTGCAAGCTAACCCTGACATCATGCAGGCCAGACTGCCCAAAAAAATTTTACCTTCGCAAATCCGAGTCACCTCTACAAGGATACAATACGTTCAAAGACGAAAATTTTGGAATTTGAGGGTTTAGTGAAATGGCAAAAGAGTCCAAACATTTGATCATTTTTATGATTGGCGCACTTGCGTGGACATGGGTGTTTTATTTTCCCATTGGAATTTTCCAGCTAGATCAGTCAAGAGGCATTGGATTGGCACTGTTTCTGGCAGGAGGACCAGCGCCGTCATTCATGGGACTCATTATGGTGTTCAAAACGTATACACCGGTTCAACGTCGGGATTATTTTGCACGCTGTATCGATTTTCGCCGTCTTGGGTGGTGGTTTTTGATACCCTTGTTACTGAGCCCGCTGCTGGCAGTAGTGGTCACAGGAATAAGCCTGCTTTTTGGGGGAGACTTGCCAGGCATGGCCGCTTTGCAAACCCTGCTCACAAATCCGCTGTTGATACCACTAGCGCTATTTTTGTATCTGTGGTCAGGGCCATTGAATGAAGAATTTGGCTGGCGCGGTTATGCATTGGATCCGCTGTTGGTACGGTTTGGGTTTATACGAGGTTCCGCGATATTGGGGCTGATATGGGGGCTTTGGCATCTGCCCTGGTGTTTCATGGCGGGGCAATCCCAGAAATTGGAAACCTTTGGGCTGTACGTTTTAAGTGTAGTAGGCTTGTCATTTTTCATGACATTGCTATACATCAAAACCCGGCGGAGTATTCTTGCGGCAATTCTCATGCATTTTAGTTCGAATTTTTTTATGAGCCAGTTATTATCTCCCACGTCCGAACAGTATGAAATCTGGCGGATGGTGGTGTGGGTGATCGTTGGATGTGCACTCGCCGGATACGCTTTCTATCGAGAAGATGAGCTGCTTGCTGATTTTCGGCAAGGGCTGGAAAAGATAGAAGCCAAAAGAGAAGAGACGCTCTCATCGATTGAAACAGTATAGCCCTGGGCGGCCCACTCCACGCCTTCCGGCGTGAGTTACGGGCTATGAAATCTGGCGTCAAGAAAATGGTTGCAATTTTGATCTCTGCGGCACGGGCTGAGTCGCATCACCTGCTACAAGTTTCGGCCGATGTTAAAATATGCCCTCCCGTTGATGAGGACTTATTTTGCGTGAGGAGTGGGGGTTAGTATAATATATTTGTGAAGGGTATTCCAAAAATATCCGCGCCCGCCGCAGCGTAGGTAACGCAAGCCGTTGGCCCGCTAAAGGAAAACATGAATATACGTTTGAGAACATCAAAACCATCGGATATACAATTCATGAGAGAAATGCTTTATGAAGCAGTGTTTTGGCGACCTAACCCAAATAAGCCTTCGTTTAAAGAAGGCCTCACCGATCCAGGCGTAAGTAATGGGCTTGTTGATTGGGGTAAAAGAGAAGGAGACGCTGCGGTAATTGCTCTTGTTGATTCAATGCCAGCCGGAGCAGCCTGGTATAGATTTTACACGGACGACAATTGCATCAGGGGGTATATGAATGAAACGGTACCTGCAATCGCAATCGCAGTCCATAAAAACTATCGGCGTCAAGGAATTGGGGAGAAAATGATTGAATGGCTGATTAATCATGCGTCAAAGCACAACATTCAAAAACTAAGTCTCATGGTTTCAAAAGATAACCACGCAATAAGGTTATATCGGAAATGTGGTTTTCTGGAATATGCAGATAAAGGAGATTCATTGTTGATGCTGCGAAAAACAGAAACATAACAAAGAGCGGCCCAACATTGCGTGTAGCGGACGGGCGAGGGCTTTCGCCCTGCCCCAGGGGATTCAGCCCCGAAAAGCGGAATCTACGCTCGGAGTTTGTCCCGCCAAATCCCGCCGGCACCCGGTAACGCCAGCCGTTGGCAAACTTTGAGTAATCCAGACATGAAGGAACTCAGTCATGAGAAAAATTATTGTGCTTGAGCATATCTCCCTTGATGGTGTCATACAAGCCCCGGGCGGGCCAGATGAAGATACCAGCGGCGGCTTCGCGTATGGCGGGTGGATAGCGCCATATTCCGATGCGATTCTTGGAACAGCCCTGAGAAAGCAGATGAATATGCCGTTCGACCTCTTAATGGGGCGCAAAACCTTTGAAATTTGGGCACCGTACTGGCCGCAACATGCAGACGCATGGCCTGGCGTCAACGCGGCGACCAAGTACGTCGCCTCGAATACCATAACGTCTGGCGCATGGCCGCCGTCTGTGTTTCTAAACGGCGATGTTGCAGAAAAAGTCGCCAAAATCAAGCAACAGCAAGGGCCGGATTTGCATGTTTGGGGAAGTGGTAATCTCATTCAAACGCTGATCAGGCATGATCTGGTAGATGCTTTCTGGCTGATGATCTATCCGGTAACGCTGGACGCTGGAAAACGGTTGTTTGCCGATGGCACGATCCCGATGACATTCCAGGTGACGGAAAGCAATGTCACCTCAAAGGGTGTCATTATCGTGAATTACGAACGCGCAGGCGCAATCACAACCGGAAATTGATGAATATTCGCGCCGTGTCGGGCCTCTGAGGACAGGGACAAGGTGACACATTTCGTTCTTGCAAAGGTGCATACCAGCTGTTCGTAAAAGCAAGTAGAGTCAGCAGGGTGTCCACCGATCCACCCTGCTCGTTACTTCAGCCAAAGATCCATTTGACACCCCCGGTTTAACCGGGATACGATAAGAACTGGTAGTTTTCACAAGAAAAAAGACAAGGAGAACAAATGTCGTCTGATGAGAATTTTGTAAAGTTCGTAGTGGATCAAATTGAGAACGCAGGGGGAATCCATTACAGAAAAATGTTTGGCGAATACGCTATTTATAGCGATGGGAAGATCGTCGCTTTGGTATGTGATAACCAGGTCTTTGTTAAGCCAACGGATAGCGGAAGGTCATTTATCGGCGAAGTTGTTGAAGCGCCGCCATACCCGGGCGCAAAATTAAGTTTTCTTCTTGACGACAAGGTGGAGGACAAAGAATGGTTTAGCAATCTGATAAGAATCACTGCAAAAGAACTTCCTCCCCCCAAGCCAAAGAAAAAGTCCTGACCAGGGCGCAGGAGTTGATGCAAACCTGCCTGCATCGTTCAGGCATTCATCTGTTTGACACACTCATCCAACTGCGATACGATAAAAGGATGAATAATATGAAAGACTTATCCCCAAAACAACGAGAAGAACTGCTCGGAACATTGCAAACCCGTTTCGAGAAAAATATGAGTCGCCATGAAGGCCTTGCATGGGCTGCGGTGCGGGCAAGGCTGGAAGCAAACCCTGAAAAGCTGTGGTCACTGCACGAAATGGAACGAACAGGCGGCGAACCGGATGTGGTTGGCCGCGATCCCGAAACGGACGGAACCATCTTTTATGATTGTTCTGCTGAAAGCCCTAAAGGTCGCAGAAGTCTTTGTTATGACCGCCAGGCGCTGGAATCAAGGAAAGAGCACAAACCGGATAATTCTGCTGTTGATATGGCGGCAGCCATGGGCATTGAGCTTTTGAGGGAAGAAGAATACCGAGCGTTGCAGAAGCTGGGAGAGTTTGACACAAAAACCTCGAGCTGGATTCAAACACCTGCCGGCATTCGCAAACTCGGCGGCGCCCTGTTTATGGACCGTCGCTACGACCAGGTGTTTGTTTACCACAATGGCGCAGACTCATACTATGGCGCCCGGGGGTTTCGCGGTTTGCTAAGGGTCTGAATTTTGCAGTGACTACGGCATTCTGCCAGGTTTGATTCACTGCGATCCAGGAAAGAGACAGCAGGTTGAGTTGCCACCCATCCTGCCATTGATCGTTGGGCGCATGATCAACAGCCCGTTCCCAAGAGATAACAGAATGTGCAAGTACCGTTTGCTTAAGATCATTTTTCCAGTGTTGATATCACTGAGCTGTTCAT
The DNA here is from genome assembly GCA_020060485.1 of Anaerolineales bacterium. The sequence goes on along the minus strand of JAGVAB010000125.1, from coordinate 21,685 downwards.
GGATTCCTTCATATTTGCTTGCATATCGAAAGGTAGTCGTCATTGAATATCCTCCGCTGGACTGGTCAATTAATGGACAGCGATTGAAAGACCTTGGATGTGAGGGAAAACTGCAAGAATCTTGCCCGGAGCTTGTCACTCTTGGCTGTGACAAAATCGCTTCACCAAGGTTTTATGTTGGCGGGTTGCAGCCGCCTTATGTGGTAGTGGAATGTATCCATGAAAATGGCGATCCTCCTGATAAGGATTATTTCCGAAAACCTCAAGGCCTGGATGCAAGATATCGAAGTTTTGCAATCTTTCAGGACGGCAACTACAAATTGGTCATCAAAAGATCTGAATTTAAGGAGATCTTTGCGCCCATTGAATCGGTTGATGAAGCCTTAAGTTATGCGATGGCAATGACCTCACTTTCAGCACGGTATGATATCGACCCCAATGAGAACGTTGTGTATCTGGTAAGGCAGATTGAGGAAACCCATGTCGAAGAGACGGTGGACGGTTTTTATGTTTACCTGTTTGACGAGTCTGACGAAAGGATGGGCTGCGATATGCGCTCTTCTTTTGCTGTAAAAGTCCTGGTCACGCGGGATGGTGAAGTCCAGGAAGTCAACCGTCAAGAGATCTACAAGAGCTATTCGTGTTTTGATTTTGGAAAGTTGACCCTGGATGAGAAATGAATTGCGTCCGCTATGAAGTGTTGCTCCAGCCTGTTGAGAAACAGATGTGTTATTTAGATAAATATGGTACAATTAGGAAAAATTACATCCCTGGACTGATGAAAAATTCGCAAATTTTTAATGAGAATCTGCCGGATTCACCGCCATCAATCATTCTCGTGAAAAGCGATCAGGATGCGATCTTGACCAATTAAGGAGGGAGCGATGACCAGCAATTTGATGAAAAGTCTCGATTTTACTGATGAAGATCTGACATACAATCGCAACGGTGCTTTGTCGCCCCGCCAGGCTGCCCGACTGAAGACCAAACGCAGAACTGCCAAAATCATCATGCTGTTATTCGGCGTGCTTGTGGCGTGCGGAGGCGGTGTGGCCTTCTTGATCGATGCCGGCAAACTGTTTTTGGCAGGTGATCCCAACTGGGTGGGATGGGCGATCGGCGGCGGGTTCTTCATGTTGTTCGGTTTGCCTTTGATCTTCCTGGGAGTCAAGCCGTCGCGGCCAATTCAAGTGGCCGCGGCGCAAGGAACAGCCCGCATCGCCCGTGTGGAACGCAGCAGCGAGAACGTGGACGCTCCCCCATCCACTTACGTAGTCACCGAAATGCACCTCGCCGGTAAAATTTTCAGTTTGCCGGATGATACCTTTGCTGAACTGGAAGACGGCGCCGGGTATGTTGTGTATTATTTGGAAGGACATCTTCAGATTCTGTCCCTGGAGAAAATGTAAAGGCTCAGGGGGTAATTGCGGGCAGAGCGTTGACATTTCTTTCACCAGGGCGAGTCGTTGACCTGCCCTTTTTTGCCGCCCCGCTCCAGAAGAAGTATATAATTACCCTGTTGAAACCCGGTTTGTGAACGGAATCCAGCCCGGCGGGTAATGTTTTTGTTGCATGCGTATCCCCGGCGATTAAGGATCAGGATGAATCTCACCATCTTTGCAGCAGGTTCGCGAGGCGATATCCAGCCCTGTATTGCCCTGGGCAAGGGCTTGCAAGCGGCGGGGTATGCGCTGCGCCTGGCCGCCCCGGCAGACTTTGCCGATCTTGTGGGCCAGCACGGTCTGGATTTCTTTCCCCTGCGCGGGGATGTACAGCAGATCATGGCCAGCGACACCGGTCGGGAGTTCATGGAAACAGGCGGCGGTAATCCCCTCAAATCAATTCGCACCATCCGCACCATGATCGCCCCTGTTATTCAGGAAATGGCAGCCGATGCCTTTGCCGCCTGCCGGGATGCAGACGCCCTCATTTGCCTGGGAGTTTTCAGCGCATTTGGGCAAGCAATCACCGAGAAGTTGCACATTCCCCTGATGCATGTCGAGCCGACCCCGCTGCTGCCGACCAGGGCTTTTGCCGCGCCGTCCTGGCCTGTTCAACGAGATTTGGGCGGTCTGCATAACCATGTGTCTGGCCTGGCCATGCTGCGGGTGATCTGGCAGTGGTATCTGCCGTTCGTGCGGGATTTTCGCCAGAGCCTGGGCCTGCCCGCCACAAATTTCCGCAGGTTTTACCGCACATTACGATTCACCCCGATGCTCAGCGCGTATAGCCCCGGCATTATCCCGCACCCGGCAGACTGGCCGGACAGCGTGCATATCACCGGTACCTTCTATCTCGACAGCCATTCAAAAGCCTCGACAAGCTCGGCGGGTGGTTTGACCGATCAATCCGACTGGCAGCCCTCGCCAGAACTGCAAGCCTTCCTGAATGCCGGCACCCCGCCGGTGTATATCGGCTTTGGCAGCATGACCGGCCAAAAACCAGAGGAACTGGCTGCCCTGACGCTGGAAGCGCTGGCCCAAAGCGGGCAGCGCGGCGTACTGGCCACCGGCTGGGGCGGCATCCGCCCTGCAAGCCTGCCGGAGACTGTCTTCCTGCTGGATTTTGCCCCGCACAGTTGGCTGTTTCCGCGCATGGCGGCCGTGGTGCATCATGGCGGAGCCGGAACCACAGCCGAAGGGCTGCGCGCCGGGGTGCCTTCCGTGATCGTGCCTTTCATTCTCGATCAACCCTTCTGGGGGGCGCGCATCAAAGCCATGGGGCTGGGCCCTGATCCCATCCCCCAGAAAAACCTGACCGCCGAACGCCTGGCGCAGGCTATTCGCATAGCTGTAAATGACTCTGCGATGAAAGAACGCAGCGCCCGCGTTGGCGCAGCCATTCACGCAGAAGATGGCGTGGGCAACGCGGTCAAACTCGTCCAGCGCTACTTGGGAGAACCTGCAAAACCATGAAACCCAAACTCCCAAACCAGTTGGTCATCCCCTACCCCCGCACCCGTCAGTTAATGGTGGATGGCGGCAAACTGGGACTCAAAAAGCACACCATCCACGGCCTGGTGGAGTTCGACATCAGCGGGGCGCGCCAAAAGATCCGCCAGTACCGGGCACACACCGGCCAGGCGTTGTCTTTTTCGGTCTTCTTTCTGGCTTGCCTGGGCAAAGCCATTGACGTCGACCGGCAAATGCACGCCTATCGAAACTGGCGCAACCAGTTGGTCATCTTCGACGAGGTGGATGTGAACATGTTGTTCGAGGTTGAAGTGGACGGCCAGAAGACGATCCGTCCGCACATCATCCGCGCCGTGAACCGCAAGAGCCTGGCCGAGCTTCAGGAGGAGATCACAGCCTTTCAGAGCCAGCACCAGAGCAGCCAGGAATCAAAGTTCATCGACTGGTTTGTGCGCCTGCCGGCATTTCTGCGGCGGCTCTTTCTCAAAGTGTTGTTCATGAACCCGCAACTGATCAAGGACTACTACGGCACCGTGCTGCTGAGTTCGGTGGGCATGTTTGGCCGCGGCAGCGGCTGGGCGCTGCCGGTTCCCAACCACACCCTGCAATTGACCCTGGGCGGCCTGGCTGAAAAACCGGGGGTTGTCAATCACCGGATTGAGGTGCGTGAATACCAGAGCGTTACGATCAGTTTTGATCACGATGTGATTGATGGTGCGCCGGCGGCGCGCTTCATGCAGCGCCTGAAGAAACTGATCGAGAGCGGAGACGGGCTGGATCAAGATTAACCGATTGGCATTTGCATGAATTGGTGGTTTGCTTTTTCCAGGTGAGTTCATTACCAGTAATACTCCTGTTGGTTTCTGTCAGTTCTTACCTGCTCTGCTGGTTTTGTTTTGAAATTTTTTTCATCTTGATATGCATTGACAAAGTTATAGAGCAGGCAGAGCTGCCGGACAATCAAGTCTCTTGCCCCTGCTCCACAAACAGCATGGAATTGGAATACCTTAATCCGGTTTTTATCAAAAACATCAGGCACAAAGGAAGATATGAATACCCTTGAATTGATCGAGAAAATCTCCGCAAAGGACTTCGATATCGACTGGTTCGTACAGCTGGCACTGGCTGACGCTCAAATCCGGGCTGAGATCATCAACCAGATGCTGACCCACCCCCATATCATGGTGTATTACCACTGCTTCTACGTGACAGCAAAAGCCAGTCAGCAAAAACCGGAACTTTTTTATCCCTATTGGGACGAGATCGCTGCTTTGCTCGATCACAAGAATTCATACCACCGCGATTTTGCTTTGACCATCCTGGCAAACCTGACCCTGGTTGACGAAGAAAACCGGTTTTCAAAAGTTCTTAACGCTTATTTTGAGCACATCAATGACGAAAAATTCATGACAGGGCAATGCTGCATTCAAAACAGCCGAAAAATCCTTGATCACAAACCCGAATTGCGCAAGCCAATCATTGCCCGTTTACTGGACATGGACAATTCTTGCCATTATACCGAGAAGCAAAAAGCTGTACTCAAGTGTGATGTTTTGAATGTACTCGAAGGTATATATCATCAGATTCGCGACCAGGGTGTTGATGAATTCATCCAGACTGGCGTATCGAGTATCAGCCCCAAGACAAAGCGCAAAGCCAAAGCGCTTGTCAAGAAGTATGGTATTTAGATCGCCACCTAATTCTGCGCCGCAATTTGCGGCAAAAATGGAAACATTAGCAATTGGCACTATGCATATAATTAAACTGGCAATGTGCGTTGTCGAACCACAAAAAATAACCGGCCTGCCGCCTCACACTCATGAATACTGGAGGAGTTCCAATGCCAACCCTGCAAGAAGCCATGCAAGACTACAAAGCCCAACTGCAAGCGGGCGTAATCCAAAGCGCCTATCGCGGCCTGATGGAGTACATGATGGATCTGCGCACCCATCTCATGAAAAAGTATCCAGAGGATGTTGTAACGAACCTCTATCAAGGCTATATGGACATGACCTATTTTGCCTTCATGCCGCAATCTTTGAAAGAACGCGGCTTAAAGGTCGCTATTGTCTTCCTGTATGAAGAATTTCGCTTTGAGGTGAGCCTGGTCGGGTATAACAAACAGTTCCAGAAAAAATACTGGCAGTTGATCAGGGAAAGCGGCTGGGACAAATACCGCCTTGTTAAGACCCTCAAAGGCGAGGATGCCATTATCAGCCACACCCTGGTAGATGACCCGGATTTCGGCGACCTGGACGCACTGACAGAACGCATCGAGGGCGGTACGCTGACCTTCATTGCCGATGTTGAAGGGTTTCTGGCCAGCGCGAGTTGATCAGGCAAGTATCGCCGCCTACACGAAATGCTTGTTGCCCTGGCAGATTTGGAACACATTCTTGCCCTGATCCGGTTTTTATGGTCTTAACAGTATTTGGAGACAACCCAATGACAGAAACAAGGAACAAACGGTTTTCCATTCAATCCTTTCCACGAAAGGCGGGACGGTTTATGCTGATCACTATTTCGGCCTTATTGGCTTGTATGCTTGTTCTTTTGGGCGTATTGCGCATCTTGAGTCCCGGACAGCCGCAACCCTTTCTGGATGAAAACGGGAACCTGTTGACGGGCAGCATTTCTGAAAAGGTCTTTGTTGACATCAACGGTGTGCGCCAGGGGATGTTCATAAAGAGCAAGGATGCAGCCAACCCTGTGCTGCTTTATCTTCATGGCGGCCTGCCAGATTACTTTCTAACCCAAAGATACCCCACCGGTCTCGAAGAATATTTCACCATCGTCTGGTGGGAACAGCGCGGCTCAGGCATCTCCTACGGCGCCGATATTCCACCCGAATCAATGTCTCTGGAGCAGATGATCTCAGACACGCTGGAGGTCACAAATTACCTTCGCAATCGCTTTGGCAAGGAAAAAATATACCTGATGGGACATTCGGGGGGCACCTTTATTGGCATACATACAGCTGCACAAGCGCCAGAGCTTTACTACGCCTATATCGGCGTGGCACAAATGTCGAACCAGCTCAAATCCGAAGCGCTGGCGTATGATTACATGCTTGAGCAGTTCAAAGAAAATGGAAACAGCAAGATGGCCCAAAAGCTTGAGGCCGCGCCTGTCACCATGACAGACGGCATGCCGGATGCATATCGAGCCGTGCGTGATGTGGCAATGCATAGTCTTGGCATTGGCACGACACGCGACATGAAATCGGTGGTCACCGGCATCTTTTTACCTTCGCTGACAAGTCGGGATTACACATTGACAGAAAAGGTCAACATGTGGCGCGGCAAATCACAGTCCGGCATCAGTTCCATGTGGGATGAAATGATCAACACCGACCTGTCTCAAAAAATTCCTGAGCTTGGTCTTCCTGTCTATTTTATTCATGGAATCTATGATTACACCTGTTCCTATACGGAGGCCAAATCTTATTTTGAGAGATTAGAGGCACCCGTCAAAGGTTTTTACACGTTTGAGCAGTCGGCGCACAGCCCACTCTTTGAAGAGCCCGAAAAAATGCAGAAGATCATGCAGGAAGATGTGCTGACAGGCAGCAATAATCTTGCTGATATCAAGTAATAGGAACCCTGTAATCCATTATCATTCACCTGTCCGCTGGCGCCGCCATGTGGCGCAGCATAATTGAGTAGGGTGGGTTGGCAACCCAATTTGTTCTTTCGTATGGGCGGATGGCGTCCGCCCATCTCCCCAGTGAAATTTCAAGACACTTGTGACTCTTCCTGGATTCTCAAAACATAACAAACCCTATATCAAAGGAATAGTGTATGGACCAAGAGATAACAGCGCTGCGCAAAGACCTGATCGACAATATTCTGGCCAAACAGGACGAGGCTTTCCGCTGGGGATACGACGAGGAAGATCACCGCATTCACCCGGACTATCTGTACTACACCCCCAAGTACAAGGCCACCCTGTGGACCCTGCTCCTGCTGGCAGACCTCAAAGCTCCTGCTGACCTGCCGCAGGTCCGTCCGGCCATGCAGTTGGTCACGGAGCAGTTCTACGCCCCCGAACACGGCATCTTCCGCATCCCGGGCATGAGCCATTTCCCCATCCCCTGCCTGAACGGCAACATGATCTACCTGCACCACTATTTCCAGACTGACCAAACCGCAATGCTCAATGACATCATTGCCTTTTTTGACCAGTACCAGCGCTTTGACGATGGTGGCTACAAGACGGCCAGGGCTTATCCTTATCTGGGCAATATTTCCTGTTACGGCAGCCACACCTGTTATTGGGGCGTGATCAAGCTGCTCAAGGGGATTTCCTTTATCCCCCGGACGGAGAGAACAAAAGAAGCCCAGCATTTCATCGAAAACTGCATTGAGTTCGTGCTGCACCACGAAGTGTGCTTCAGCTCGCACCGCAGGGATGAGTTGCTGCACCGCGACATCGACAAGCTAGCCTTCCCCAATTCCTGGAAAAGTGATTTCCTCGAGATCCTGTGGCTGCTGGCCCGCGAAGAGGTGCGCGACAGCCGCACCGCCCGCGCTCTGCACCTGCTGCGCGCAAAGCAGAAGAACGGAGAATGGGAATTGGAAAAGCCGTTCGCCTTCATTGTCTCCACCGGCGCAAAGAACCGCTCGAATGCCTTCATCAGCGAAAGGGCAAGCGAAGTGCTGAGTGTTTATGGGCATTGAGTCATGATGATTTGCATCAGGCACAAGGCTTTCTTCCGACCAAACAATCAATGAACTCTTTTTTAAAGCGATTGCAGGCATTGGGGGCAGTCTGCTTGCAGGCAAGTATTTATGTTTGGTTTATATCATAAACTAGTTGACAATATGTACTAAATTTGTTATACTCTCTTTAAGTTGGTCAAGAGAGGTTGGTTATGATGTCTCAATCGAATGTGGAGCAATTGATTCAAAAAACGCGCCGCTATGAATATGCAGATGGCCTCCGGGATTTGCAGCTGGCGGCGCTGTTTGGTTTTGGCGGCCTGGCGGTCTGGATTGGATTTGAACCCTTCTGGCTTCGGTTCATCGGCTATATGGTCAAAACGTTTGGAAGATGGGCCGCGTGGGTTGGGATGCTGCCTGTGGTTCTCATGCCACTGGCTGTGTGGGGTATGGTTCGGGTAATGGATATTCTCCGCAGGCGCTGGCTATGGCGTGAAAGCGGCATGGTCAAACCCTCGCGCTGGATCGTCCCGCGCCGGATCAATGTGATTTCCACAGTCATTTTACTGGGCGGGATTGCAATCGGCCTGGGTTTGCGTCAACTGGGATGGGTGGAAAAAAATTTCATTTTGCACATGCTCTGGACTGCCACCGGATGGAGCTTTGGCTATACCCTGTTTGCCATGGGACGGGATATCGATTTGCGGCGCTATCTTTGGCTTGGGGTGATTGGCGGGGTGCTGTCAACGGTCATGCTGTTTCTGCCATTGAGTTTTGGGATGTCTTCTCTCGTGTTTGGACTCATTTGGTTCTTCCTCCTCACAACAAGCGGAGTGTTAACTTTGCGAGCAGTTGCATTGACCATGAAGAGAGAGTCATAATGGCAGATGAGATCAAAAACCTTGCCAATCTCGACAGATTGATCCATGAACCCTCACGGCTTGCCATTGTGGCGGTATTATCGGCTTGTGAAAATGCCGACTTCACCTACCTTCTGCAGGCTACCGGATTAAGCAAGGGGAATTTGTCTGCCCATCTGAGCAAACTTGAAGAAGGCGGTTATATTACCATTCTCAAGAAGTTCAAAGGAAAGTATCCAAGTACGATCAGCCAACTTACGCCTGAAGGTCGGCGAGCATTCGCTGCCTATCGAAAACAATACCTGGCATTTGTAGAAGACCTCGAAAAATAGAAGGTGCTTTTTTCCATTTTGTACGGTCCATTTCTTTTTGTTCTTTGGGAAATAGCGTGATGGATAGTAGGGGTGAGGTTAATATAAAATGCGCATCCCGTAAATCCAGGCTAACGGTTCAAACCAGGAACAGAGAGAATGCAAGTTAAGGCGCGTTTCAAATTCAAAGACGCTTTTTGAAATCATAGCATAATCAACGAATGGCATGAGACTGTAAGAGCATTTTTGAGTGCGCCTTTCATTGACAGGATTTTTGCAAACTCGCCTGCCTGGGGGAACAAATTGACCCGATAATTCGTCTTTATCTCCAAGGAGAACAAGATGAAAAGAAACTGCCCCGTATTTTTATTGGCGCTCTTCTTCACAGTTACTGCCTGTATGCCGCGGGCGACTGTTGACCCTGCGCCCCCGCCTGCCACCGAGCCTGCCCCAATTGCAGAGACTCAAATCTCCACCCTTGGTTCTTCAACAGAGCTGGCTCAACCATCACTGCAGAATCAGTACACCAACAGCGCCTTTGGGCTGAGCTTCGAATTTCCATCCAATTGGTTCGGCCCAGAGGAATATGTCTCGGATCAAACCCTTCGGGTGGAGGTCGGGTCTGACGTTGTATACCCATACGGCGAGCCTCCAGAACAACCTTCCGGGGTCAGGAATTCCTACAATATCGTCATCCAATTTTCGGGGAACGATCAAAACCCGTACTGGAATGAAACCTACCAATCATTGGCCAACCTGCAAGACGGCGAATCACTTTCTGGTGCAAGGGGCAGGATTATTCGCGTTCGGCAGCTTGATCTTGGAAGGTTCAAGGGATTTGAATATATTGCCACCCTGTCAGAAACCGCGCAAACGCAGCCAGTCTACGGGAGAGAAGTGATTTTGATCGATGAGGAGAATTATGTGTTGACCATTTTTGGCAACCCGAATAATGTCGAGGTCAGCACTGACACAGATTGGCGCGATGTCTATCGCATGATCGATGAAGCAAACCTGACCATCTTCCGCCAAATCGTGGAATCGCTAAAGGTTGAATAGAACCATTTGCCAGTTCATTCTTCAAATACATTCAAGTTACCTGCGGGATATGTTGTGAATGGTCAATGTGCCTTGCAACATGCACAAAGCATGGCAGGGCAACCAGCCTGATATTGCCGAGGAGGTGCTTTAATGTTAACCAAATGGAGATGTGGTTTCTTGTTTGCCTTGATGACAAGCATTGTTCTGTTATCTGCGTGTGTAAATTTTCAGGTTGGAGCTAATAGAGCCACTGATGAGCCCGAGAGCCAAACCGGCATTTCTGAGATCGATGCGGTCATCGCCACTACACTTGAAGGGGATGTTGATGAGTTGCGTTCCATTCTCGATTTTACTCAGACCAATTGCACATTCGCCGAAGGGCTTGGCGGGCCACCCAAATGTTTGGCTACCGAAATGGAAGGTACGCCAGTGGAAGTTTTGCCATTTCTTGGCCCTGAAGGTCACTTCATTCGAAAGGAAGACATTGGAAACTGGGCCGGGTTGGATGTATCAGAACTGTTTGCTGTCTACCAGGTTTCAGACAAAGCATATTCGGACGCTGACTATCCGGCAGGAGAGTACGCCATTGTTTTCACAACTGCACTGGAAGGCGAACCGAGCATTACCCTGCAAATCCGGCAGGGAAAGATTATTCGCATAGATTACGGGTTTGGCAGCCCTTATGAAATTCCACAAGCTGCCGTTGCCCGGTTTTTGCTGCCCCCGCCTGCTGCCAGTCCATAAGATGCGTGTGATTTTTCATTCATCTTTGATTTCATTTGGAGTGTGGATATAATCATTACAGGCTTGGGTTATGATCGTCCACATACATATCCAGCACGATTACAGACGATCATCCTTGAAAAGGTTTGTTATACTGCAAGGATGCCTGAACAAAACGGAAAAACTGCTACACAAATTTATGGAGAGTGAATGATCGTCAACCAGGGTGATATCTACTGGGTAACGTTGAGCGAGCCGGGTGAATTGGAACCAGGCTATACCCACCCCCATGTAGTCATTCAGGACAATGTCATTAATCGCAGCCGCATCAACACTGTGGTTGTTTGTGCATTGACCACAAATGCAAAGCGGGCCAAAGCGCCTGGGAATGTGCTCCTTGAAGTCGGCGAAGCAAATTTACCCAAGCAAAGTGTTGTGGTGGTCTCACAAGTATCCACAGTCGATAAAGCGCAGATCGGTGAGTATATTGGGTCGTTATCCCAACAGCGGATTGAGCAGGTATTGGCTGGTATGCGGTTTCTGCAAACCTTGATGGAGCACCACGAAACAGGCGGCGGTTAACCATACTTCTCAAAGAATCGATTTTTTGAATGTTCCAGTGGATATCTTTTCTGCTTCAGGCCGTTTGGTAAGCGGGGCGCACTGCAACTCCATATCTGGTTTAGGTCAAATATGAAAAGCGTCTTGGGGGAACAACCGTGTATCATGGTAATTTCCGGAAAGCCTGCAAAAATAACTGACAAATACTGCTTGTTTTTCTGTATAATATTGTTGTATGTTTTGATGTCCCGAGCGGTTTATGATCTGAAAATTTCAATCGTCACCTTCTCTTGCAAGCGGGAGAGGCATTATCAACAGCAAGGCCAGGAGCAAGCTCGATGGATCATTCGATACTTGAAGAGGTGATCACCCTTACTGCTGACCAAATGGGTGTGGCAAACAGTTACCATTTCCGCGTACCGCCAACCACCCTGGTGGGGGATGGCATATCGGTACAAATTGGCGATTATCTGGAGAAATTAAATTCTCACAAGGTGCTGGTGGTCACAGATCGTCAAATCATCAGCCTGGGTTTGATGGAGCCCATGCTGCGCTCTCTGAAGCGGCGCTCAATCGAATACCAGGTGTTCGATGACGTCACCCCGGACCCCACAGTGCAGGTGGTGCAGAAGGGCATGGACGTTTTGAAAGCCTCCGGCTGTGATACCGTGCTGACCTTTGGGGGCGGCTCGGTGATCGATGCCGGCAAGGCGATCGCGGTTTTCTGTTCCAACCCCGCCTGTATCGGCGAATCCATTTGCAACATGAATAAACTCACCCCGCGGGTGAAGCTGGTGGCGGTGCCCACAACAGCCGGTACAGGTTCGGAAGTAACCGATATCACCGTCATCACCGATGACCAGACCCATATCAAAATCCCGCACCAGCATGAATTTTTCATTCCCGACATCGCTGTGATCGACCCGACGCTGACAGTGGGCATTCCGCCGGCCATCACTGCCGCCACCGGCATTGACGTGTTGACCCATGCGGTGGAGTCGTATCTGGCTAAGGGGGTTTGCACGCTGGGCCAGGCACTTTCCTACAGCGCCATTCAACTGGTGGCAGCCTACCTGCCATTGGCGGTTGGCAACGGCAGAGACCTGTACGCCCGGCGCAAGATGGCCGAGGCTTCCTACATGGCGGGCATGTCTTTCTCCAATGCCGGCCTGGGGGTGTGCCATGCCATCGCTCACCAGATCGGCGCCCGCTACAAGATTCCGCACGGGGTCGCCAATGCCCTCATTCTGCCAGAGGTGATGCAGTTCAATCTGCTGGTGCGCCAGGACAGCCTGAAAGACATCGCCCGGGCGTTTAACCTGCGCATTGAGAACCTGGATACCAAAGCGGCCGCCTTGCGCGGCATTGAAGCCGTGCGTGAATTGCGGGCGGAAATCGGCCTGCCCACCCGTTTGCAGGACGTGGGTGCCATTCCCGGTGATTTTGCGGCAATGGCCAATCAGGCCCTGGAAGACCCCACCCTGAAGACCAACCCGCGCATGGTTGGCTATCAGGATGTGATCGACATTCTCCAGCGCAGTTTCTAAAGCCTGCGCTGGTCGCCTGCTGCCGGTCTGTTTTACCTGTGTCGAAAACCTGTTGTCAGGAAATGAGGCTCAAATATTTTTTCCCAGGCGCATCTCCTTTAATTGTTGAATGGAGATGCGCAGCCATGTCACAAGGTAGCCAACGTCAGCCAGGATACATCTTAAAGTATGAAGAAGATACAACCGGGGATGCCTGAGGTGAAACGAAGATGAGCCCCATCCAAATGTCAAAAGTGGAATCTGCGATGCGCACTGTGCTGGCTTTCAAGGAAGCTTTCAATCGCCATGATGTGCCAGGCATGATGCAGCTCATCAGCCAGGATTGCATCTTTGAAGACCATGCCCCTGCCCCGGATGGATCTGTTTACAAAGGCAGACAGGCTGTTACCCGCTTTTGGGAGGATTTCTTCAGCCAGGCGGCAGATGTGCGCATGACGGTTGAAGATATCTTCGGCTATGGCGAGCGCTGCATTTTGCGCTGGAAACTTGATTGGGGCGAAAACCACCTGCGCGGGGTGGATATCTTCCAGGTGAAGGATGATTTGATCTGTGAAAGATTTAGCTACGCCAAAGGCGATATGAAACCAACAGAAGGTGCCGCATGAGATACCATATTGACGATGAGAAGCTCAGCCTGGCCGATTTGCGCCAACGCATTACGGAAACCGACCTGGTGCCCAGCCGCGCATGCCTGCTGGATGACATTGAAGTGAAATTTGCCGCCCTGGAACAACAGGGCATCCTCACTTTGGCTGGTCTGCGCAGCGAACTGAAGAACGCCAAACGCCTGCAAGCCCTGGCCAACCGCACTGGCATCGACCAGCAATACCTGGTCCTGCTGCGGCGCGAAGTGGAAAGCTATTTTCCCCAGCCGTTTAAGCTGGTTGACTTCGACTGGCTGCCGGCGGAGGAGATCGTCAAACTGGCTGGTCACAGCATCCGCACCACCGCCGAGCTGTATGAAACAGATGCGAACCACCTTGCGCAAACGGCGGAGGTGGATCAGGCTGTGCTCGCGGAGCTTGTGAAACTGGCCGGCCTGACGCGCGTACAGTGGACCAACCCCACTGCGGCGCGCATGCTGCGCAAGACGGGCATCGAGAGCGCCGAGGATCTGGCTGCCGCAGATGCAGACAAACTGTGCGAGACCCTGCGCCAGATCAATGCTGACGGCCGCTTCTTCAAGGGCAATATCGGTTTGCGCGACGTGAAGCGCTGGGTACAATCAGCCGGGTATGTGGCCGGCTTGGAAAATTGAAAGCTCTCATGAACAAATTGGCTTTTCTCTTTATAAGGAACTTCTTATGCCCCCAACCACAATTGACGAATACATCTCTGCTTTTCCCGAAGATGTGCAGGCCGTCCTGCAAGAGCTGCGCAGTGTCATCCGCGAGACGGCGCCCGAGGCGCAGGAAGCCATCAAGTATGGCATTCCCACTTTCGTCCTGCAGGGCAACCTGGTACACTTTGCGGCCTATAAAACCCACATCGGCTTTTACCCCGCTCCCTCCGGGCTGGAAAACTTCCGCAGCGAGCTGGCGGGTTACGCCGGTTCCAAGGGTGCGGTGCAGTTCCCGCTGGATCAGCCGCTGCCTTTTGACCTGATCCGCAGGATCACCGCGTTCCGCGTCCAGGAAAACCTGGGCAAGGCGGCGAATAAAAGGAAGAAATAATTCCGATAGACGTCTTCTGCAGCTGGAATCAAAATAGGATAAATGCAGGAATCATGACCATACAGCCCTTTCTTACGCTATAATGGTTTCACTATGGCAATTGAACACACAATAACGGTTGAAGATGACATCCTGATCGTGACAGCCTCCGGCAGGGACGAAAATCTGGAGCAAACGACAAACTATGCCATGGCCGTGCTGGAAGCAGCGGTTGCGTCCGGCTGCACGCGCGTGCTGTGCGATGAACGGCAGTTAGCCTATACCCTCAGCACGCTGGACACTTTCAAATACGGAGAATTCCTGGCTGCCAACGTGCCGCATGTTGCCAGAGTAGCCATTGTCTGCCATCCCGGCATGGTCGGGGATGCTGAATTTTGGGAGACGGTGGTGATCAATCGCGGGCTGCGGGCCCGCCTTTTTCTCGATTTGGATAAGGCAAGAGCCTGGCTGGCAACGTTCGCAGAAAACGCCAGTTGAGGCTGCCCGAGCCCGGCTGCGGTAACCCACAGCGCACATTCACCTGCCCTGAATGATGATAAATAGCTGGAGGAACAGATGAAACCTGCCCTGTTGGTGATCGATGTTCAAAAAGCTTTCTTTGAGATCAGCCCGGGAACTTCACAATCGCTGAAAGATGCCATCGAATACATCAATACCGCCATTGCGCTGTTTCGCAAGAAGGGTTTTCCGGTGATCAGCGTGCAGCACATGGATCAAGAGGACAATTTGCTGCCCGGCGAAAAGGGCTACGACCTGCCGGAATCGCTGCACATTCTGCCCGAAGACCTGCACATCCAAAAAACCTATGGCAATGCTTTCAACCAGACGCCCCTGGCAAACGAACTGCGCCAGCAAGGGGTTGACACGGTGATCCTCACCGGGTTTTGCGCCGAATATTGTGTGCTCTCCACTTGCCGCGGCGCACAGGATGTGGACCTGACGCCGATCCTGCTGCGCGGTGCGCTGGCCAGTGTTGAACCAAGCCACATCCCCTTTGTGGAAGCCATCAACGATGTCGTTTCTTTTGGCGCTTTGCAGAAACTGCTGGAGTAGATTCTGCCGCCAACCTGGCTTCAAACTTGCACATCCAGTAATATGAACCCTCTGGATCGCCGCTCTCAGGATTTGTATCCAGGGCAAGAACGTATTATACTGATTGTTAATTGAAAAGCTTTCCAGATCGCCTCTTACGGGAAAATGCCATGAAACACAAGTTTAATTCGCTTTTGATCCTTTCCTTGACCCTGGTTCTGGTAACGGCTTGTGTCTTGCCGCAGGGGTTGTTGTCCTTTGGCCAGGCGCAGGCCACTGCCCTGCCTGTGGTGATCCCGTCGATGATCATACCTCCGGCAGTGACAGAGACCAGTATGCCAACCGCCACCAGCACCAGCACGCTGACCCCCACTGCCACCAGAGAAGCCGCTCAACCTGAATCCACACCGGAGCCGGTAACCAATTCGGTATGGGTCTCCAACTGGATGGACGGTAACATCATTCGCTATGATTCCCGCAGCCTGGAAGTGCAGGCCACCATTCCTGTCGGTGGACGCCCCATGCAGATCGCAGTCCAACCGAACGCGGTGTGGGTTGCCGATACCACCCAGAACCAGATCATGCGGATTGACCCCGAGACCAACCAGACAGAAACCATCATCACCATTAATTCGATGGAGGTGTTGACGGTGGCCGTGGGCGAGGGGGCAGTCTGGGTGGGTGTACGCGAAGCCAGTTCCAACCCGGATAACACCAACCCCAATGGCGGTGTGGTGCGCATCAACCCGGACGGCAATGAGATCGAGCAATATATCGACACCGGCGCGCCGGTTACGGATATTGCTTTCCAATCCGGCTCTGTGTGGGTGGTAGCCAGCGGCAGCAAGTTCAGCACCATTTACCGCATTGACGCCGAAACCAATGAATTGCAGGAAATTGGCGAATTCGGGATTTGGGATGGCGGTTTGCGCATCGCCACCAATCAGGAGGGCTTGTGGCTGATCAACTCCTTGCTGGAGACCACCTTGATCCAGCTGGATGGCGCCACAGGTGAAAAACTGGCCGAGATCGACCTTTCCCGAATCAGCGGCAAGGCCATCGACCTGGCTACCACCCAGGACGCCATTTGGGTACTGTTCGACCGCGGCTCGGTTGCCAAAGTGGATGCCCGCCAGCGGCAGATCTTCTCCATCATTAATGTCAGCGGCAATGTTAACGAGATCTTCTCCCAGGCGGGAGCGGTGTGGGTGATTGGCCAGGCCAATGCCACCGTCTACCGCATTGACACTTCCATGAACCGGGTGGTGGCCGAGGCGGTCACCGGCAGCAATATGCCCACCCTGACCCTGCCGCCCACCCTGACCCTTTCGGTCTATGAGGCATGCACCGGCGCACCGCCCACCCGTCTGCACGTTGGCGACCGCGCCCGGGTGGCCATGTTCCCCTACGAGAATCAGCGCATTCGCAGCGAGCCAAATTCCGCTGCAACCATCCTGACCCTCTTCCAGCCCGGCACAATGATGAAGATCCTGGAAGGCCCGGTGTGCGCCAATGGCTGGGTATGGTGGAAGGTGCAGGGCTACAGCACCGGCAAGATCGGCTGGACTGCCGAGGGTGATTCCAAAAACTACTGGCTGGAGCCGGTGGATTAAGCAACTCAGAATTCCTAATTGCTAAATCCACAAAATAGTAATGAAAACGATTTTCTTAAACAAAAAGGATAAATAAACTTCTTTCTCCCCGCATTAATCGGCGGGGAGAAATCTTTTGAATGAAACATATCTCATCATCATCATAAAAATTCTAACCACCTTACAGTTAACTTTGTTCTTTATCAAAATTTAAACGGGAGCTGTCATCGCGAAACCCGAGAGCTTTTTTCGGGTTGTGGCCGCGGAGCATCCAAAACAGAGAGGCGATTGCTTCAATGGGGCTATTGTCTTAAAATAACCTGAAAAGGATGACCAATTCCGCCCCGTTTCGCAACGACACTTAAAGTATCAGCTGGCTAGATAAAATTTGCATTATCCCATTTCACCAGAAATTTCCGGCAGTCAAAAGTTGAGGTGCAAATGACATACGCTCATGTTCTTATAAACTACTACTCCGGCACCGGCAACTCTTACCGGGTGGCCTGCTGGCTTGACCAGGCTGCCCGCGACAGCAGTGCAGCCACCACCCTGAACGACATCAGCCATCCGCCCCGCAATTCAGCAGAAGACGACTCGGATGGCAAAACCCTGACAGCTTTCTTCTTCCCCACGCATGGCTTTACCGCCCCCTGGCCGGTGATCCGCTTTGCCTTGCGTCTGCCGCGCCAGTCTGGCAGACATGCATTGGTGTGCGCCACACGCGGCGGCAGTTTTCTGGGGTCAAAGCTGATACCCGGCATGGAAGGCACAGCTGCCAGGCTGGTGGCCTGCATCCTGCGCCTGAAAGACTACCGGATTTGCGGAATCAAGGGCATCAATATGCCCACCAACTGGACGGCCATTCATTCCGGCTATGATGAACAGACAAGCCGACAGATCATTGCCCGTTCGCAATCAACCGCTCTGGATTTCTTTCAGGGTGTACTTGGCGGCCAACGGCGGCTGCAAGGCTGGCTGCCGCTGTCCATCGGGCTGCTCTTGCTGCCGCTGTCCTTGGGCTATCTGCTCCTGGGGCGTTTCTTCCTGTCCAAGCTGTTGTATGCCTCGCATCACTGCATTGGCTGTGGATTGTGCGCCAAACATTGCCCCTCGCAGGCCATCCGCATGACAGGTAAAGCGCAGGATCGCCCTTTTTGGACATTCTCCTGTCACAGCTGTATGCGCTGCATGAACCTGTGCCCGGTGCAGGCCATTGAGGCCAACTATGTGCTGATCGCCCTGCTGGTGTGGTTGGGCACGCTGCCATATGGCGCTCTTTTGCTGGGCTGGCTGGGCAAGCTGGTTGGAATGACCACCCTGGCGTCATCCATGACAGCTCGCCTGGTTGTGCAAATCGCTGGTCTCCTGTGGATCACCTGGGCGCTTTATGCCCTCTTTCATCTGCTGCTGGGCATTCCCTGGTTCAATCGCCTGATCACCGCCCTCAACTTCACCCATTATTACAAGCGCTACAAGGAACCGGACACCAATCTTAATAATTTATAACTTACAAATTAGAATTCAAAATTGAATATTAGACCAAGATAATCGGGGGAATTTAGATGCCTGACAATATCGTCAGTACGAAAAGCAAGGTGTTTGCGATACGCATTGTAAATTTGTACAAGTTCTTGTGCGACAGTAAACAGGAATATGTGATGTCAAAGCAACTGTTGCGCTGCGGCACCAGCATTGGCGCAAACGTGACCGAGGCCTTTCACGCGATAAGCAAAAAAAGAGTTCATCGCCAAACTCAACATCTCGCTCAAAGAAGCTTTTGAAACAAGTTATTGGTTGGAGCTTCTCAAAGAAACAGATTACATTGGAGAAAACCAGTTCGAAAGCATCAATGCAGATTGCACAGAACTCATTAAGCTGCTGACCTCCATCATTAAAACCACAAAAAAGAACGCAGGATTATAATCCTTTTAAACAACTCCCCGCTAAACACGCGGGGAGAAATTTATCACAGATCAACCAACTTCTGCATTTATAAATTGTACATTCTACTTTATAAATTGAATTTAGAACCCTTCCAGATAAGACAAATCCGCAGTGCCCTCCAGCATCCCCGCCACCTGTTGCAACAAACCCAGACGATTGGCGCGCACGGCTGCATTTTCATCCATCACCAGCACGGCTTCGAAGAAGGCATTGATCACCGGCACCAGCGGCAGGAAAGCATTCAGGGCATCGTCCACCGATCCAGACTGTCTACCGGACTGTGCTGCTTGCAAGGCGGTGTATAACGCCCGCTCGGCATCATCCGTAAAGCTGTCCGGGGCAATGGCAAATTGTTCCGTTTGATCGCGGGTGATGCGCACACAGCGCGAGTACGCCGGCAGGATGGTGGCAGACCAGTCCTGGCGTTCTACCCAGGCAGCAAGCTGCTGCACGGCGCGCATCGCACCGGCCGGGTTGTGACGCTGGGCGGCCAGCACCGCGTCCACGACGTCATACCGAAAACCGCGTTCGATGAGGTCGTTGCGCTGGCGGCCGACAATGAAGTCGAGGCAGGCTGCCAGGCTTTCTGGCGAAGCTTCCAGCGGCAATTTGCTGGCTGCCAAAGCCAGCCCCTGGCGCAGATCAAAGTCGAGATCCTTTTCCACCAGGTTCTGCACCAGTCCCAGAGCGGCGCGGCGCTGGGCAAAGGGGTCTTTGGTTCCGGTTGGCGCCAAACCGGCTGCAAACAAACCTGCCAGGGTGTCCAGGCGGTCAGCCAGACTGATCAACAAGCCAGCCTTCGACTGCGGGCAGGCATCACCAGATGTGCGCGGTAAATAATGCTCAAAGATGGCCTGGCCCACGGCCTTGTCTTCACCCAGCAGACCGGCGTAATGGCGGCCCATCACGCCCTGCAGCGAGGTCATCTCGACCACCATGTGCGAGACCAGATCGGCCTTGCACAGATGGGCCGCCCGCAGCGCCGCCGTTTTTTCTTCAGGGCTTACCGCAAACTGCGCCAGCAGATCTGCCACCACGTCTTCAATGCGTTTGCTCTTGTCGAGCATGGAACCCAGTTTGTACTGGAAGATGAGCGTATCCAGGCGGGGCAGCAGGTCTTCCAGCGATTTGTTCTGCTGCAAGTCTTCGGCAATGAAGAAAGCCGCGTCCGCAAAGCGCGCCCGCACCACCTGCTCGTTGCCATCGGCCACGGTTTCCAGATACTGATCGCCGCCATTGCGCACAGTGACGAAATATGGCATCAGTTTGCCGCTGGCATCCTTGACCGGGAAATAACGCTGGTGCTTCTTCATCACCGAGATCAGCACTTCTGGCGGCAGTTCAAGATGTTTTTCCTCAAACGTACCGCGCAGGGCAGTGGGCGCTTCCACCAGCATATTGACCTCATCCAGCAAGCCTTCGTCCAGCTCCTGGCTGGCATTCACCTCGGCCATCAGCTTTTGCACCTGGGCAGCGATGGCTGCCTTGCGCTCCACCGGATCGAGGATGATACCCTGAGCCTGCAAGACGGTGTAGTACTCTGCCGGGCCAGCCACTGAAAACTCGCTTTGTTCCTGGAAACGCAGACCGCGCGTCACGCGCCCGGAGCACATCCCGGCATATTCAAATGGCACCACCTGCCCGCCAAACAGGGCCAATAACCAGCGCACCGGCCGCGAAAAGCCTTCGTTGGAGGCGTTCCAGCGCATGTTCTTGTCAAAATGGATGCCCTTGACCAGGGTGGTCAGGCGCTCGCTGAGCACCTGCGGCGCAGAACGGCCTTGCTCGCTGACCAGGGCAACCACATACTCACCGCCATCGATCTCGCGCACCTGCAAATCGGCCACGTCAATTCCCTTGCCACGCGCAAAACCTGCGGCAGCCGGGGTAGGTTTGCCATCGACATCAAATGCCCGGCTGGCAGGCGGCCCCTTGACCACAGTCGTCTGGTCGGGCTGTTGGGGAGAAACATCAGCCACCGAAACCACCAGGCGGCGCGGCGTGCCTTGCACGCGCACCTGGCCGTGCAACAAGCGCAGCTCGTCCAGCAAGGCGGGCACCATCTCGCCCAATTGTGCCAGGGCAGATTCCAGATCGGCGGCGGGCAATTCTTCAGTGCCGATCTCCAGCAGGAATTCCGCCGGGGCATCGGGTGTTTCAATGGTCTCCGGCGCTTCGACTGCTGTGTCTTCGACAGCTTGCACCACCCAGGGGAAGCCCAGTTCCTGGCGCTGCTCCACAAAGGACCTGGCAACTTTCGTGGCCAGGTCGCGCATCTGCGAGAACATGGCCTGGCGTTCGGTCACACCCACAGCGCCGCGCGTATCCAGAATATTGAAGGTATGCGAGCATTTGAGTACATAATCGTGGGCCGGCAGTACCAAACCTTCGGAAAGACATTGCCCGGCTTCTTGTGCGAACAGCTCGTACATCTGGCGCACACGCTCCACTCCGGCCACCTCGAAATAATACTTGCTATGTTCATATTCAGCCTGATAATTCACATCGCCATAGGTGCGCTCCGGGCTCCACTGCAGCTTGCGAAAATGGCGCACGCGCTGCAGGGGCATGGCGATGCGCTCGAGACCGTAAGTCAGCTCAGCCGCCACCGGATCAACCATCTGGCCGCCGGCCTGCTGAAAGTAGGTGAACTGGGTGATTTCCTGGCCGTCCAGCCACACTTCCCAACCCAGGCCCCAGGCGCCCAGGGCAGGCGAATTCCAGTTGTCTTCCACAAAACGGATGTCGTGCTTGTGCGGGTCAATCCCCAGGGCCATCAAAGACCCCAGATACAGTTCCTGCACATTTTCGGGAGCGGGTTTGAGGAT
>JAGVAB010000076.1 GCA_020060485.1 Anaerolineales bacterium | reverse complement strand
GATAATGGATTCCTCCCCCGGCACGGATTGGATTTGTAGATCAGACTTCATAGGCCGGGGGAGGAAAAGAAACGTACTGTGTTGAGCAGCGGCTTCGCCCTGCTCAACACAGTACAAAAAGCTCCCCTTCCCGCAGAAAAATGCATTGGGATTCGTCACGCAAGCAGCGGGGAGGGGAGTTCGAGGGGTGGGGCGAATAAACCCCGGTGATGCACAGACCGTCTTTCGTCCGGCCTCGTGCCATCAATAAAAGAAGCAAATGGAAAATTAACTTTGAGAAAGCCATGTAAAGATTCACCAAACCCCTTCCCTTTTGACGGCT
Organism: Anaerolineales bacterium; assembly: GCA_020060485.1. The sequence continues at coordinate 10,944 of JAGVAB010000076.1, read as the reverse complement.
TTGTGCTAAAATAAACCAATTTTTACTCCCAAAAGACATGGTTGTATAGACCTCTGCGGGGTGAAAATCATTGGTTCGTCAGGCTGCCCTGTTGCGGCATCCGTCCAGCCAGAAACAAAGCAATTCCATACGTAGTCTGTTTGCAGAAAAAAAGATTGCCTGCCCAGCGGCAATCTGTCTGCGCACATAGATCGAGGAGGACCCCATGAAACCGATCCGCACCGACCTGCCGCCCGAAATCCCATACGGCCTGGAACGAGATGGCTGCGCCATCTACATGAGCGTGCGAAAACACGGTTTGAGCACCTTCGGCACGCTGAAACGCTCGCTGGATTCACTGGTGCGCATGGGGCACCGCACAGGCTTTGTTGACGGCGAGGGCGATGGCGCTGGTGTGCAGACCGATATCCCGCGCGAACTGTGGGGGCGCAAACTCAGCCAGGCCGGGCTGCGTTCCTCGCTGGCCACCCATCCCGGCTTCTGGGTTGGGCACCTGTTCGTCCCCCGCCACCAGGACTACAACGAGATCAGCGAGGCGGTCAATGACAGCTTTCGCCAGTCCGGATTGAACCTGCTGCTCGAGACGTGCCCCGCCGTGCGCCCCGAAGCACTGGGACGCAGTGCCCTGCATGACCCGCCTGTCTTCTGGCAACTGGCGGGCTACAGCGAAACTCCAGACGTGGAAAAACGTCTGCTGGCAGTGCAGCTTCAGCTTGAAGAACGCTTCCGCATCCATTTTGCCTCATTGAGTACCAACACCGTGGTCTATAAGGTGCGCGGCTCGGTGGAAGCTCTCAGCCGCTACTACCCCGATCTTAAGGACCGCAACTACGACACCAGCCTGGTTTTGTGTCATGCGCGCTATTCCACCAACACGGTGTCCACCTTTGAACGCGCCCAGCCTTTTGCCTTGCTGGGGCACAACGGCGAGATCAACACCATCGACCGCTTTTGTGTGGAAGCGCGCCAGATCGGGGTGCAACTGCCCTATCTGGCTTCCGACTCGCAAAACGTGGACCGCACCCTGCACACCCTGTGCATCGAGTATGGCCTGGATCTGTTCGAGGCGATCGAGATGATCTTTCCGCCCGTTGCCCGCCAGGTGGAAGAAATGCCATCCGATCTGCGGGCTGTTTATACCCGCCTGCGGCAGACCTTCGGCCCCTATGCCCAGGGGCCAGCCGGGATCATCGCCCGCTGCGGGGACGCTGCCGTAGCCAGCGTGGATGCGCTGGGACTGCGGCCGTTGTGGTATTTCGAGACCGAAAAAGAACACATACTCAGTTCCGAGCGCGGGGCGATCTTCTTTGAGAATATGTTGGGCGACGCCCGGCCGCTGGCCCCCGGCGAAAAGATCGGTTTCCGCATCCAGCGCGGCAAGCGCATTGAGATCTTTGAAGACAGCCAGATCAAACAATATGTGATGAACACCGCTTTCCAGCGCGAAGCACCACAGCTTGCCCGGCGCTACTGGAGTGGAGAAAAAGGCTCCGGAGAGGAACTGTCTTCCAGCGATTGCGGTGATGAGAGCGGCCCCCAGAAAACCCCCGCCACATGCACAGCCCAGTGGAGCGATCCGCAGCGGGTATGCGCCATTGACCTCAAGCTGCTGGCCGCCGCCGGCTGGCGTCAGGAACATTTCATCGACATCCGCCGCATGGTCAAAAGCAGCAAAGACCTGCTCACCTCATTAGGTTTTGATGGCCCGCTGGCAGCTCTGGACCCCAACCGTTGCAACCTGGCCGATTACTTCAAGGAAAAAGTGGCCGTGGTAACCAACCCGGCCATTGATCGCGGCCGCGAAATGGAAGCCTTTTCCACCGGCAGCCTGGTGGGGGCGCGCCCCGGTGTGGGTCAGGCTCCCCATTCTGATGACATCCTGCTTCTGGTCAGAACGCCGCTGCTTTCGGGCGGTCATCCCCTGCTGGGAGATGCCGAAGTGAGCCGGACGGTGGCAGAACAGGTCGGCAGCCTGAGCATTGAGGACCTGTTGGCGGCTTTCGCCGGGCGCACCCTGTGCCTCGACCTGGGATTGCAAAAGCGCGAGAGCGTTGAAACCGCCCTGAAGCGCCTACGCCAGACCGCCGTGCAGGCCGTGCAGAACGGCATCCAGTGCCTGGTGCTGGACGATAACCAGGCCATGTACGAGGGACGCGCCTGGCTTGACCCACTGCTGGCAACTGCCGTGGTCGACGAGATCCTGCGCCAGACAGGCGGCGGTCCGGATACCCTGCGCCGCCGCACCGGGCTGATCATCCGCAGCGCCAGCGTGCGCAACCTGCACGACATCGTCCTGTTGAGCGGCCTGGGAGCAGATGCCATCAATCCCTATGCCATGCTGGCAGCCAGCCTGGGCATCCTGGAGGGCGAAGCCGAGCCTGACCCGCAGGAGAAGCTCGAAAGGCAATTATGCCTGTTGCGGCTGTTGACCACCGGCCTGGAAAAAGTTATCTCGACCGTGGGCTGCCACGAACTGCGCGGCTACGGGCGCATGTGCAGCTCAATTGGCCTGGCGCCCAGCGTGGCGCTCAGCCTGCACAGTCCCAATTTTCTGGGCAGTGAACAAGCCGGGGTCACCTGGAAAGCGCTCAACGCAGATTCCCAGGCGCGGCGCGCCTGCCTGACCCAAAACGACCCTCTCCAGCCGCTGCCGAAAACGCCGCATTTCTACCCGGCCTATTGGAAAAAGGTGTCCGACTTCGCCAGAGGCGAGCTGGACTATTCCGCGGTGCAGGCCAGTTACCAGGGTTTGACGGAGACCAATCCGGTAGCCCTGCGCCATCTGCTGGGTTTCAAGGCAAGCGCCAGGCCCCTGGCCGCCGGGGATGTGGATCTGCACATCAGAGAGCACAACCTGCCGCTGGTGATTGGCGCCATGTCTTTCGGCTCACAGTCCGAGCTGGCCTTCCGCGCCTATGCGCATGCCGCCTCGGCGCTCAATATCGTGTGCATCAACGGAGAGGGCGGCGAACTGCCCGGCATCATCGGCCTGTACAAGCACAACCGCGGCCAGCAGGTGGCCTCAGGCCGCTTCGGGGTCAATGCCGAGTTTCTCAACTCGGCCAGCGTGATCGAGATCAAGATCGGCCAGGGAGCCAAGCCCGGCGAAGGCGGCATGCTGCCCGGCAAGAAGATCACCACCCAGGTGGCGGCCGCCCGTCACACCACGCCCTTTGTGCCCCTGCTCTCACCCTCCAACAACCACGACCTGTACTCCATTGAAGATCTGGCGCAGTTGATCGAGGAGATCAAGCTGGTCAACCCGGAAGCTCTGATCTCGGTCAAGTGCCCGGTGGTGCCAGACATCGGGGTGATCGCGGTGGGCATTGCCAAAGCCGGGGCCGACATCATCAACCTGAGCGGATATGACGGCGGCACGGGAGCAGCCCGCAAGCACGCCATTGAGCACGTCGGGTTACCGGCGGAAGTGGGCATCCTGCAGGCCCACCGCGCCCTGGTGGACGCCGGCATCCGCTACAAGGTGGAACTGTGGTGCGACGGCGGCATGAAAAGCGGTGCGGATGCGGTCAAGATGATCCTGCTGGGCGCCAACCGGGTGGGTTTTGCCAGCCTGGCGATGATCGCCATCGGCTGCACGGTCTGCCGCCAGTGCAACAAGGGCCAATGCCGGGCGGGCATCGCCACCCAGATCCGTACCATCGATGAAGCCGAAAAGGCGGGCATCAAGAACTTTACCCCACTGGATTATCTGCACGCCGTTGACCGCCTGACACGGCTGTTCAACGGCATCGGCGAGGAAATGCGCCAGATCACCGCCCAGTTGGGGGCAAATTGTTTGCAAGACCTGGTAGGGCGGGCCGACCTGCTGACCCAGACCAGGCTGCATGAGAAGATTGACCTTTCGGCCATGTTTGCGCCGGTGCCGGTCAGGGAACGCATCGATCTGGAACCGGGCGTGGGCCGCCTGCTGACCCGGCCGCGCAACAGCCTGACGCGCATGATGAGCGAACTGGTGCTGGAGATCGTGTCGCATGAGGAAAAAGAGATCACCTACCAGGATGAAGTGATGGCCTTCGACCGGGCGCTGGGTTCGCATCTGGCCGGGGAACTGGCGCGCAACCCCTCTCTGGGCGAGAAGATTGACATCCTGCACCTGCGTTTTGGGCCCTCGTCCATTGCCGGTAATGGCTTTGCCTCATGGATCACCGACAAGATCGACCTGTTGATCGAAGGCGGCGCCCAGGACGGGGTGGGCAAGGGCGCCAATGGCGGGCGGGTGGCAGTGATGAAAGGCCTCAACAAGGACGGCCAGCGCATCGATGGCAGTGTGGGCAAGAGCTTTGCTTACGGGGCAATGCGCGGTACGTTCATCGTACAGGGCAACGCCGATTCACGCGCCTGCATCCGCCTCTCCGGGGCTTCTGTTGTGCTGGGCGGCGAGATCACTTCCCCGATCGATGATGCCAAAGGCATTGGTACCCAGGCCAACCTGAAAGGCTACGCCTGTGAATACATGACCTCCGGGCAGGTGGTCATTCTGGGTGACCCCGGGCCGTATGCCTTTTCGGGCATGACCGGCGGAGTGGTCTACCAGATGCTGACCCCCATGCTGGGTTTTGATCAGGCCGCCTTGCAGCGGCGGCTGGCGCGCGGTTCCAGCGTGGCCATTGAACCGCTGCACAATGGCGACCGCGAAGCGTTGCGCTCCTTGCTGGGACATTACATCAAGGCCCTCGAACAGACCCACCAGATAGAGGTGATTGACCACATCCAGGAGTTATGCGAAGAACGCAGTCTGGAGGAACGCTTTGTGAAGATCGTACCGGTGCTGGGTGAAGCGGTATTGCAAGGCTGACATTACAGACACCTGATGAAACCAACCGCACACCGCGGCAAACTCGGTGTACGGTTGACGATAGATAACCTCAGTATCCCGAATTCACGTTAACTATCAAAGAAATTGCCCCTTTGATCTACAGAGACAACTTCATTGAGAGAACCGGTCACTTCGCCCCCCATACGGGGATGATACAAGCTCAGTGACCGGTTTGATCTTTCGCGGCAAACCAACGGCGCATAATGGTCTGCCTGTGGTTTATTGAAATGTGATTTCACCGCACCGCGGGCTGGGTCGGTTCCACACGCTCGGCCCGTACCACCACCCGCCAGCGGTAAGTGGCCGCGGCTTCATCATAACTCTGACAGGTGATGAGGGTCAGCCAATCCTGGTCCTCATGCTGCAACACAGCCGGATCATCAGGAGCCACGCGGTAGCGCACAGAACGCACCTGATAGGTAACCTGCTCGCCCCAGGTATGCAGTACCAGCAGATCGCCGGGGCGCAGCACATGCAGGCGGGCAAACGGGCCGGGTTTGCCGTCTGCCAGGGTCAGGTGGCCGGTCAGGGCTGTGTTGCCCGGCCAGCCAGGGAAGGCAGTACCTTCCAGGTAACCAAGCTGATCCTGCAGCCAGGTCAAATCCCAAGTCAGGCCGGTCATGGGCACGCCAACGATGGGTGTCTTTAACCCCGCCGCAGGCACTTCCAGCCAGACGTTGCCCAGTCTGTCATATTGCTGGCCAGCCTGCTGAATGGGCACTTGGGTCATCTGATCCGGTGCGAAGCCGGTCACCGGGATGAGCAGCCGGCCGAGCAAAGAGGTGAAGGGTGTGCCCCCATCGCCATCGGTACCGCCGTCATCGCCAGTACCACCACCGCCCGCAGTACGTACGCGTACACTGATGCTGTCACTGGCAGTGTAGATATCGATGTTTGAGCCGGGGTCATAATGCCGCTCAATGGAAAGCACATTGAAAGCCGATTGGGGCGTGGTGACATCGCCGGGCAGGCTGGTCCAGGCCGCGGCGGTGCTGTTGGTCACACTGCTGCCAGCCGCCAGGTTGGCAAGCCGTGCCTGGAATTCCACAATGGTGGTGGCGCTGCCCAACAGGTTTTGCGTCCAGTCCACGCGCAGCAAGGGAGTGCCGCTGATGCCGGGCAGCAGATTGGACACACCGGCATTTTCATTGGTACTGGCAGCCGGCACGCCCTGAATCACATCCAGCGAACCGGGCACATAGATCAGGCCATCCGGCACCAGGTCCTCAAGATAAAGGTCATAGGCGTTGGTATTACTGTCCGCGCTGTGTGTGATCGCGATGCGGAAGGTGACCGTTTCACCGGGATCCACCAAGGTGCGGTCAACCGTTTTCACCATGTTGAACCAAGGCTCAACAATGGTCAGGGCCTCTGTACTGGCGGTCAACTGTTCGCTGCCCCAACTCATCACAGCCGTGTTGCGCAGGGTATCCACGCCGCGCACATTGCCCAGGCTGTCCAGCACCACGGCGCGGTAATAAATGGTAATGGTACGATCCACCGTACCAGGATTGGTAACATCTCCCAAACGCCACACGATCTGGCGTCCCTGATTCACATCGCCAGACCCCAAAGAAAATACCGCCGGATTGCCATCCGTGGGCACTTCCTCGTCCGGGTCGCAGGTGAATGCGCCCGGCAAGCTGCTTTCCAGGCCTGCCTCCACCACAATGCCGGTTTCAGGGTCGTTGATGCTGCCGCAATCCACGAAGGCCAGCCCTTCGGCCAGGGTGTCCGTAATGGTCAGATTGTTCAGGGTACTGGTGGCCGGCACGCGCACGTTGACCTGATAGGAAATGATCTCGCCGATGGCGACATCCAGGCCGGGGGTAAACGTTTGGTTGGTGCCATCCAGGCTTTTGGAAAAGAAGGGGTCATCAATATCGCCCAGCAGAGAAAGCGACTGGGCGGCGGCGTTGCCGTCATTGCGGCAGCCTTCCACCCAGCGGATGCCGATCGGGTCGCCGCTGGAAGGGTTGTTGCTGCCAAACAGGCTGCGCGGGATGGTGGCTTCCACCACGTAGGTCTTGGCGTTGTTCTCCAGCTCACCACCGGGGAAGGTGTATTCATAATAATCGACGTAACTGGCATTGCCCAGGTAAGTTGAAAGGCCGCGGTCGGCGCTGGCCGGGTCAAAATTGGTGTGTTCCCAGCCGGAAGCCACGCGGGCTGCGCCGCTGGTTGAGGCATACCAATCATAACCCGAAACACCGGTGATATCGCTGCCGCCGGCATCTGCATCGGTTTGGTAGAAGGCAGTTCCCAGGCTGGTATTGCGCATCAACACGGAACCCCAGCCGGTGGGATGACCCTGGTCGGAATTGCGGTTCTCATGCACCAGATCGAGGCCGTAGTTGTACTGCCAACTGCCGTAACGTTCGCTTCTGCCAGCGCCATCAAACAGGCTGATCGAGAGGTCGCCCGGACGCACCCAGAAACGGGGCTGCCCGCTGGCGGTGTTGTATCGATTATCGCCCACGCCCACCTCGATGGCATTTACTCCAGAGATCACCCCAAAATCCGGATTGCTGACCGCAAAGGGCACCGAGGTAACGATGGCGACATAAAAATTGTCTGCGTCATTGTCAAAATAGATCGCTTCCACATCGTACCATTCCCCGCCGGATGGAAACCAGTCCTGGTCAGCAGTGCCCGGTGCGGGCGGGTGCTGAATGGTGGTAAAGCTGACATCGCTCTCACTCCAGTTGCCATACCAGTCGCCTTCGGTGTAGTCCACGGTGCCGGTATTGAGTGTGGGCTGGAAACTGTCCCAGTCAAAGGAATTGTACAAACCGCCGCTGTGGGGCGGCTGAAGGCGCAAGGTCACCCCAAAACGGGTGGCCAGCAAACCGGTGGCCTGGTCAATTTGCGGCTTTGGTTCGGGAGCGGCCATGGCCGGCGCAGCCAGCGACAATGCAAAAAGGACAGCAGCCAGACAATACAATCCCCTGATGTGAAGCGATTTAAGGAATGGCGTTTTCTTCATCTTTCTTCCCCGATCATAAAACCCTGTGATTAAATGACAAAACCGGCACAAAGGCCGGTTTCGCTATTTGCTCCCCAACCACCTTGCCTGCCATCAAAAGGCAAAACAAAGCGACCATGTTGCGGCGGTTGGATCATCACATCCTTGTTTCCAAATCCTATGCAATTGTTGGCAAACAACAACTGAAATAATCGATCAGTCGTTCACGCCATTAAAACTTAAAACAGCATGCGCAACCCAGATAGACGGCTGGCGCAAATGCTGGTACTGTTTCATCATAACCAGATGGCGGGGCTTTGTCAATAATTCCGGATTTGTCTCATCAGTTCTTAATCTTAAGCAGTCCGGGGGTCAAAAAAGCCTCCCCGCAAATCAAAAGATTGCAGGGAGGCTGATATGTATGCTGTTTCCGGCCTGTTTACTCGATGCGTACCTGCACAGCACGTACAGCAGTGCGCCAGCGGTAGCTGTCGCTTTTCTCATCATAGCTGCGGCAGGTGATCAGGGTCAGCCAGGGGTATTCCTCGTGGGTGATGACGCTGGTATCATCCGGCTTGACCCAGTTCTGCACAGAACGAACCTCATAGACATACTTTCTTCCCCAGCCATGCACAATGATCTCCGCCCCCCAGCGCAAGGTCCCCAGGTCGGCAAACAGACCGGGTTCTCCGCGCACATTGTAATTATGAGCGGTAAGGGCAGAGTTGCCTTTCCAGGTGGGGAAGGCGGTGTTTTCCAGATAACCCACATTGTCACCCAGCCAGTCCAGATTCCACAAGCCGTGTTTGATGGGCACGCCCAGGATGGGGGCATACACACCCAGTGAGGGGATCTCCAGGATCAGGCCGCCCAGGTCTTGATAGGCCACTGCCGGTTCCATGCTCATGTCGCTTGCCCTGCCTGGGGCGAAGCCGGTTCTGGGCAGAAAGCCGGGCCAGTCGGACCAGATCTCGCTGGCCGAGGCAACCACTTCCTCATTTGCACCTGAAATGACGCCATCTCCATCACGGTCAACCCCGATGGTGGCCAGATTATTGATCTCCTGAACCCCGTCATTGACGCGCATATTAAAGGCGATGGTCAATGCGTTCTGGGCAAGCGCCGGGTTGGTCACCCCCAGGTCGGGGCCAAGCGTCCCTTCCCACACGATCCGGCCGCGGATATATTCCGGGGTCGGGCCTTCATAATAGCACCAGGTGGTGGTGGTCAGCAGACCCGGTCCGGCAGTGCAGCTTACGCCAACATCGGTTGAGAGCGGCGGGGCGGTCAAAGGCACACCTGTCCCGCTGGCCAGGCCGGCGGCTTCATAGGTACTGCCAACCGGGATCGGGTCGCTGACGCGGGCCAGAACATTGACGATATTGGAATTGTTGACCCACACCATCGTCCAGCGCAGTAATGGGAGACCACGGTCGTCAAATGTCTTCTGACCAAAAGGCGGGTCAAACATATTCGGGCCAAAGTCCACCGGCGTGGGATCGTCGTTATTGGTGGGGTCACGATCATCATCGGGATCGGGATCTGTGCCGTCCTGTGAGTTATCGTCCACAGGGTCTCCCATAGGAGGCTGACCAGAAGCGATGGCGGTGTTGTTATAAGGCCCACCATCAACAGGGATGACGCGCACCACAACCGTGATCGCGCCTTGCTCCTGAAAAGCCAAACTGTCGCTGCCATCCAGCATGGCGGTGTCGGTGACCCCGTCATACGTGCTGCTGACAGAAAAATCATTGCTTTCAATGGACTGCAAGACGACCGAGACCGCACCAGGGAAGGCAGCCGCCAGGTCGTCTGCCACCTGCACGCTGGTCAGGGTGACATTGCCATAGTTGCGCACCAGGTATGCAAAGGTCACGTCCCATGTGCCTGGGCTGACTTCAACGGGCGCCGAAACCAGACGTTTGGCTATTCCGATGGCCGGCTCATCGCCCAGGTTGCGGGTATCGTCACCATCGTCGCTCACAGCATCCCCAACTGGCGAGGTTCCCGTGGCGGTGGCGGTGTTGGTGAAGCTGCCTGCATCCACATCGGGCTGGGTCAGGGTGTAACTGCCGGTGAAAGTTGTGTTATTGCTGACGCCGGGCGCCAGGCTGGCGATCGGCCCACCGCTGATCGTCACCCCGCCAACCGTGTCTGTCACGGTCACATTGCTCAGGGTCACATTGCCGGTATTGGTCACGGTAAAGGTGTAATTGATGACATCACCAGGATCTACAACGCCGACCGGCAAAACCACGGTTGAATCAACCAGGCCGGTCTTGATCAGTTCAATGGATGGGTCAGCATCCAGGCTTTGCACGTCGTCGTCGTCATCGGTCACATTCGCACCAAAAGGCGGTGTACCGCTTACGATGGCCCGATTGGTGAAGCTGCCCGCGTCCACATCCGCCTGGGTCAGGGTGTAACTGCCGGTGTAGGTGGTACTGTCCACTGCGCCGGGGGCCAGGCTGGCGATGGGACTGCCAGTGAGGGTAATGCCGCCAAAATCTTCGCTGACGGTCACATTGGTCAGGGTTACGTTGCCGGTGTTGGTCACACTGAAGGTGTAGGTAATGGTATCCCCAGCATCTGCCCGGCCATTGCCGCCATCATTCAAGGTGCCCGTTTTCTGCAATTCAACAGAAGGAACCGGTGTAAGGGTCTGGGAATCATCATCGCTATCGCTGACAGCCGGTCCGCTGGGCGGGGTGCCCGTGGCGGTGGCGGTGTTGGTGAAGCTGCCTGAGTTCACGTCCGCCTGGGTCAGGGTGTAACTGCCGGTGAAGGTGGTGCTGTTCACTACGCCGGGGGGCAGGCTGGCGATGGGGCCGCCGCTGATCGTCACCCCGCCGACCGTGTCCGTCACGGTCACGTTGCTCAGGGTCACATTGCCGGTGTTGGTCACGGTGAAGGTGTAGGTGATGGTATCGCCGGCGTCTGCCCGGGCATTGGCGCCCATATTCAGGGTGCCGGTCTTGATCAGATCGATCGAGGGCACTGCTGGCAGAGTTTGGGTGTCATCGTCCGGATCGCTCACATCATCCCCAACCGGCGGGGTGCCCGTGGCGGTGGCGGTGTTGGTGAAGCTGCCCGAGTTGACGTCCGCCTGGGTCAGGGTGTAACTGCCAGTGAAAGTTGTGTT
>JAGVAB010000001.1 GCA_020060485.1 Anaerolineales bacterium | reverse complement strand
GGAAATGTGCGTGTGGTTCAAGCCGCCATCCGAGACGAACTTCTCGGGAGCGCTGCTTTCCGGTACGCAGAGTGCGTGCCGCGCGGCATGCATGGCATTTACGGACGCCGTCCTTGAAGTGGCGCGCGTTCCGATCAAATATTAACTAACAGGAGCTAGAGGAAAATCATATGACAATTCAAATGATCGCATTGGGAATGATCGAAACAAAGGGTTTGGTGGGCGCAATTGAGGCCGCCGATGCCATGGTCAAGGCCGCCAACGTCAAGTTGATTGGCAAGGAATATATTGGCGGCGGTTATGTGACCGTGATGGTGCGCGGCGATGTGGGTGCTGTCAAAGCGGCCACCGATGCCGGAGCAGCGGCGGCACAACGGATTGGCGAATTGGTGAGCGTGCATGTCATTCCGCGCCCGCATGGTGATGTCGAGGTGATTTTGCCACAGGTTGAGGATTAGGAGAGATATCGGTTATGCGCAATGCGCGGGAGATGATCAGCGTCGGCATTGATGTTGGCACCACAACCACCCAAGTTGTTTTCTCTCGCCTGGAGATTGCGGATGTTTCGCAGCCAGGGCGCGTTCCCCGATTCAGCGTGACCTCCAAGTCTGCCATTTACGAAAGTCCGATCTACTTTACGCCTTTGATCACACCGGAAGAAGTTGATGTGCAAGCGTTAGAAGAGATCATTCAGAAAGAGTATCGCATGGCTGGCATCAAGCCAGAGGATGTTGAGACCGGAGCGGTCATCATCACCGGCGAAATTGCCCGCGTGCAAAATGCTGATGAGATCTTGCAAGCTGTTTCTGACCTGGCAGGAGATTTTGTCTGTACGGTTGCTGGCCCGAATGTGGAATCGCAAATTTCGGGCCGCGGTTCTGGTGCAGCAGCATATTCTGTCGAGCACTTCACAACGGTTACCAATGTGGACATAGGCGGCGGCACATCCAATGCGGCTGTCTTTCGGGTTGGCGATCACATTTCTTCCTCTGCGCTTGCGGTAGGCGGACGCCAGCTTGTTATAGAGAGCACTTCGGGAATAGTCCGGCATATTGCTCCTCCAGGCCGGATCATCGTTGAGGAACTTGGTTTGCCGATCTACGTGGGAAAGCGCGCTGATCTGGAAGTTTTGACACGTTTCACCGATTGCATGGCAGATCTGGTGGCTGATCTGGTTACCGGCGTGGAAACAGACCTGGGACACCGGCTTCAACTCTCTCCACCGATGATTGGCACAGAAGGTTCAAAGGTTCTGTTTATCTCCGGAGGCGTGGGAGCGTATTTCTACGACCCGGTGATCATCAATTCGCTCTCTGATGTGCTGATTTACGACGATGTTGGCCCGCTTTTTGCTCAGTCACTGCGTTTGAATTCCCGGCTGCGCAAGATGCGTGTGGAACGTCCTGTTCAAACCACGCGTGCCACGGTGATGGGCGCTTCCAGCCAGACCGTAACCCTGAGCGGCAGCACAATTTGGGCAGAAGCCAAAATATTGCCGCTGCGCAATTTACCTGTCATCCGGCCGCATCTTTCCGAGGCAGAGTATGTATCACCTGATCGGCTTTCGGCTGCCATACGGTTGGCAGTCCAGCGCTGGGACATTGACCGCGAATCTGCGGCTTTTGCCATCGCTCTCGATCTACCGCATAAACTCGATTTCCAGGCCATGCACGCCATAGCCGAGGGAGTTGTCAGCTTTGCTGGCAGCTATCTGTCTGTAGATACCCCGCTGGTGCTGGTTACCGAGATGGATTATGCCCAGGTGCTGGGCCAAACAGTGAACTCACTTGCCCCACAGTACTCCCTGATCAGTATTGACCAGATCGGGTTGGGAGAAGGTGATTTCATTGATATTGGTGAGCCAATTCTGGGTGGTCGCGTCGTTCCGCTTTCGGTTAAGACGCTCATTTTTTACAACTAGTGGTGGTTCATTGCACGACCGATTGTAAATCGGCCTTCATATAAGAGGAGGATTTCTATGCTCTTGAGAACCAAGTTATTTGGCACAACCTATGAGTTTGGCACGATCAAGGAACTGCTTGCCAAAGCCAATGAAGAGAAATCTGGCGACCGGCAGGCGGGAATTGCTGCGGCAAGTGTTGCTGAACGCATGGCAGCCAAACACGTCCTCGCGGAAGTGACCCTCGAAACATTGCGACAGAATCCCTCTGTCCCTTATGACGAGGATGAGGTCACCCGCGTCATTGACGATGCTGTCAATGAAACCATCTATCAGGAGATCAAAGGATGGACGGTAGGCGAATTTCGCGAATGGCTGCTGGCAGACACAACCACCAATGATATGGTCCGGCGCGTGAGCAATGGCCTGACCGCTGAAATGGTTGCCGGTGTTACCAAACTTATGTCCAACCTGGATCTGATGTATGCGGCAAAGAAGATCCGGGTTACCGCCCACTGCAACAATACCATTGGTTTGCCGGGCACATTGTCATCCCGCAATCAGCCAAACCATCCCACCGATTCCCCCGAAGGGATCCGGGCCTCCTTGTATGAAGGCCTGGCATTTGGGTCTGGCGACAGCGTGATTGGCATAAATCCGGTGGACGATTCGCTGGCAAGTGTGATGCGCTTGCTGGAGATGACCTATGATGTGATCACCAAGTGGGAGATCCCAACCCAAAACTGTGTGCTGGCACATGTTACCACACAGATGGAAGCCCTCAAACGCGGCGCTCCGGTGGGCCTGGTATTCCAGAGCCTGGCTGGTTCGCAGAAGGCAAATGAAGGCTTTGGCGTCACAGTTGGGATGATGGATGAAGCCTACGAGCTGGCAAAGAAGTATTGTGTGGTTGCCGGCCCGAACTACATGTACTTTGAGACTGGTCAGGGCACTGCGCTGTCTGCAGACGCGCATTATGGCGCAGATCAATTGACGATGGAAGCCCGTATTTATGGCATGGCCAAACGCTATCACCCCTATCAGGTGAACACGGTTGTCGGCTTCATTGGCCCGGAATATCTGTACGACTCGGTGCAGATCACCCGCGCCGGCCTGGAGGATCACTTCATGGGCAAGCTGACGGGGATCCCGATGGGCTGCGATGCCTGCTATACCAATCATGCCCGCGCCACCCAGAACGACATTGAGAACCTGGCTGTGCTTTTGACCGCAGCTGGCTGTAACTACTTCATGGGTGTCCCGATGGGTGATGACATCATGTTGAGCTACCAATGCACCAGCTACCATGATACCGCCAGCCTGCGGCAATTGCTTGGGCTGCGCCCTGCACCAGAATTTGAAGCCTGGATGGAAGATTTGGGCTTGATGAAGGACGGCGTTTTGACGGCTAAAGCCGGCGACGCTTCCTTCTTCCTGCAGAAATAAGGAGAATCCTATGGAACAAGGAAAAGTTGACATAGAAGCCATTGTGAAGGCTGTGATGGCCGAACTGGGCACTACGGGAAATGGCGCTCCTCATGCTGCAGCGGTTACTGCCCCCTCACAAGGCGGAACGCAAACCGGTATCGATTTGCCCGACCCCACCCTGCCTGAAGCCCGTCATGTTATTGGGGTGACCAACCCAATGGATGCCGAAGGATTGCGCAACTTGTGCGCCACCACCAGCGGCCGCATTGGCGTTGGCCGGGCAGGCCCTCGCCCGCGCACCAAGACCCTGCTGGTATTTCAGTCGGATCACGGGGTGACCCAGGATGCGATCTACGGCGAGGTTAGTGAAGAAGTGCTGGACAAGTTCAATTTGTTCACCGTCCAGACACAGGTTGAAGACCGCGGCGAATACTTGCTGCGGCCAGACCTGGGGCGCCGCCTGAGCGAAGAGGCCAAGGCTGTGATCGCTGAAAAATGCGTCAAGAAACCACAGGTTCAGATTGTGGTGGGCGACGGTTTGAGCGCAGCAGCCATCAATAACAACCTGCCGCTGATCTACCCCGTGCTTGAGCAAGGCCTGAAGTCGGCCGGCCTCAGTGTGGGAACGCCGTTCTTCGTCAAATTTGCCCGGGTGGGCGTGATCAATGACATCAATGATGTGATTGGGGCTGACGTGGTCGTGATCCTGATCGGTGAGCGGCCCGGCCTGGGCATTGCTGATGCAATGAGCGCCTACATGGGCTGGCGGCCCACAGCCGGCAAGACGGATGCCGAACGCGATGTCATTTGCATGATCACCATGAATGGCGGCACCAACACGCTGGAAGGCGGGGCATTTGTGGTTGAGACGATCAAAAAGACGATCAAGTATCAGGCGAGTGGTGTAGAATTAAAGGAAAAGGCCGGCGAATAACGCAAGTTCGCCGCGAATATCGTCCATTCAAGAATTATGATCTGATGTGAGGAGAAATCAGTATGGCAATACTTGACCCCATCAAGCCTAATATCCTTTCGGCACGGTTGATCCCGAATGTTCACCCGAGTTTTGCTGCCGAATTGGGACTGCGCCCGGAGCAGAAAAGCCTGGCGCTGATCACTTGCGATATCGATGACTGTTTGTATGTATCACTTGACGAAGCCACCAAAAAAGCTGAAGTGGAAGTGGTGTATGCCCAAAGCTTCTATGCTGGTTCGGGCCATGCTTCAGGCCCGCTGTCGGGTGAGATCATCGGCATTCTGGCAGGGCCAAACCCGGCTGAAGCCCGGGCAGGTATGAATGCCTGCATCGAATATGTCAGTGAATATGCTTACTTCCTGTCGGCCAACGAGGAAAACAGCCTGGCATTCTTCCCGCACACGATCTCGCGGACGGGCAGTTACCTGAGCAAAGCGGCCGGTGTGCCGGAAGGAACCCCGCTGGCG
>JAGVAB010000118.1 GCA_020060485.1 Anaerolineales bacterium | reverse complement strand
GTTTTTGGCGCGGAGCGCCAAAAACACCCTCACCAAAATCCTCTTTCACGGCAAATCCCAGCGCCCCATAGTGCCGTATCAGGTAAAAAAGCCGCCCATGGTGGGCGGCTTTGGGGTGCATGAAAACGTCAGGTTTATTTTTTGGTAAGGATGACGCGGGCATCAGCGACTTTGAGACCCTTGCCTTCTTCGTAAACCAGCAGAGGATTGGCATCAGTTTCGCTGATTTCATCAGCCAGTTCATAGACCATGTGAGAGTATTTGATAATGGTGTCGGCCAATTCCTTGCGGTCACGCGGAGCTTCACCGCGAACGCCATCCAAAATCGGCGTACCGTTGATCTCTTCCAGCATGCGGGTGGCCTGAATTGGGGAGACAGGCGTGACACGGAAGGTAACATCCTTGAGGACTTCCACGAAGATGCCGCCCAGGCCGAACATCATGGTCGGGCCAAAGGTGGGGTCGTTGACAGAGCCGAGGATGACTTCCGTCCCCCAGGGAGCCATTTCCTGAATGACAATGCCATGAATGTCTGCATCGGCTTTGTAAGCCTTGGCATTCTTCAAAATGGTTTGGTAAGCCTCGCGCACTGCAGCATCATCTTTAACGTTGACCTTGACGCCACCTGCGTCGGATTTGTGAAGGATGTCGGGGGAAACGATCTTCATGACAACCGGGTAGCCGATCTGATTGGCAAGTTTTACAGCTTCATCTTCCGAGGTGGAAAGGATGTTTTTGGTAACAGGCATACCGTAAGCAGCAAATACCTGCTTGGCTTCCACCTCAGTCAGGGAGTCACGACCATCCACGCGTGCGCCTTCGATGATTTTCAAGGCAGCTTCGCGGTTGCCGGTTGGTTTGAACCCGGCGGCGGCAGAAACAGCGCCTTCCTTGATCCGGGAATATTCGCGCAAGGCTGCCATGGCGTTCATGGCGGTATCGGGGGCGTCATAGGCAGGGATGCCAATTTCAACCAGCCACTGAATGGCAGCTTCGGAGCGTTCGCCGCCGACGAATGAAATGGCCACAGGTTTACCGGTAACGCCAGACTCGTCAACGGCTCTTTTGACGCCCTTGGCGATGTCCATTGGGTCGGTAACCGCGGTTTCGCAATAAAGGACGACCAACCCGTCCACCCATGGGTGGCTGATGGCATAGCGGCACGACTCAACATACCAGTCTGTACCAGCCATGCCGGTCACATCCACCGGGTTTTTGGCTGAGCCAAACTCGGGCATGTGTTTTTTCAATTCATCCTGTACGTCTTTGGGGGCAAAGGACAGCGGGATGCCAAACCGCTCGGCCGCGTCTGTGGCCAAAACGCCCACACCACCGCCATTGGTGATGACCAGCAAATTGTCACCATTGAGCGGTGGCTGCAGGGCAAGCGCCAGGGTGCGGTCAAAGAGATTGTTGAGGTCTGTTGCCTGAACAACGCCAGCCTGCTGGAAGGCAGCATTATAGACCTTGGCGGCGCCGGCCAGTGAGCCAGTGTGAGAAGCAGCGGCAGCAGCGCCATGAGCCGAAACGCCAGATTTCAGGGCAATGATGGGTTTGCTGGCATTTTGTGCTGCTTTCATGAATTTGCGGCCATCACGATTGCCTTCAATATAGAGACAGATGGCAGAGGTGTTGTCATCAGCATCGAGCCAGGAGATGCAATCGCCGAAATCTACATCAGACATATTGCCAATGGAGATCAATTTGTCAAAACCGACCCGCCGGGTATATGTGGCAGTATCCATGGCGATCAAAAGGGCACCACTTTGTGAAACCAGGGCAGCTTTGCCGGGGAGGGGAAGACATGGGGCAAAGGAGGCGTTCATCTTGCCGGAGTTGGAGAGGACACCAACGATGTTTGGGCCGAGGATTTTCATGCCGTATTGATGGGCAAGTGCCACCATTTCCAATTCGAGATCTTTTTTGCCCACTTCGCTAAAGCCGGAAGCGATGACGATCAGGCCCTTGACCCCTTTTTCTCCACATTCTTTGGTGACCTGGAGGGCCAGACTTGACGGCACAATGATCACTGCGGCATCAATTTCTCCGGGCACATCCAATGTGGAGGCGTAGGCTTTCAGTCCAAGAACTTCTGATTCACTGGGATTGATCGGATAGATGGGACCTTCGTATTTGCTGTCGATCAGGTTTTTGGTAACCGAGTGACCAATCTTTCCTGCTTTGTTTGAGGCGCCAATCACAGCGATCGACTTGGGCTGGAAAATGGCGTCCAGCGATTTAAAAATATCCACGTTTTCTCCTCCTGAGTGAAAATCTGTAAATTTTTTAGGGTATGGTATGAACCAAGTTTATTCAGTTAAATCACCAACATAGTATACCGCAAAGCGAATCAAATCGACCGCTTCAGCACATATAAAGGACGATTGTACATGAAAAACATTACATTTTTACCTGATGATCGGATGATCAACGAATACCGAAGAGGAGAGGAAAAGGTTCGACGGAGATCATTTTCTCCAGCCAAAATACTGGCAGGTCAATCCGCTGGTTCCGCCTTGATGACTTTGCCAAACGCATTGGTGTCAAGCAGCCAGGAAGATCCAACGGGGAATTGTCGAAAACTGCTTTCTGACCCCGGATTGTACTCAAGGATACCCTGCTCGGTCACAAAGAATACGGTATATTTTTCTTTCTGCTCGCCTTCCCGCTGGTTGGTGGATAATTGGAGATTGGGCCAATACGGAGCAAAATCATTCCCTTCCAGTGTTACTTCGTCGTAGGTTTGCCAGTCATTGACCTGATATTCGCAGTACTCCAGATAGACCTTGTATTCACACTCCTGAACGACTTCTCCGACACCGGTGCCGGTGTCGACTGTATAGGGTGTTCCGCATACTTCTGTAGCATTTGGCGCTGGTTCACTTTGGGTGTGATGGAAGCGCGGTTCGCATTTTCCCAGGATTGCACCGTCTGGAATGGCATTGATCCAGTCATCGCGTTTGACAGGGCCGTATTGTTCGATCACAATGGAGCGAGCCCAGGTAATATTTTGGACTGTGCCGGTGAGGGTATCTTTTCTGCTGACCAGGGCGATGATGAGAATGATGCACATGAGGATAAAGAGAGCAATGGCTCCGAGTACGAAATATTTCCCTTTGCCCTTTTTGGGGGCGACAGTTTGAGGTTGAATGGGCGGGCGGGCAGGGGTTTTCAGGTTTCCCCCACAGCTAGAGCAAAAAGCAGCGTTTTCGGGGTTTAATTCATTACAATGCGGGCAATGAATATCCACGACATCGCCTTCACTGAAAGCACCCACGATCTGCCCAGCTCGCCTTTTGGCTGCGCCGGTCAGGTCTGCGCCGCATTGAATGCAAACCTGATTACCCGCTGCATTGCGGGCGCCACAAAAGCCGCAATGGAAATCCGGGCCGGCTTTAGCGGCCTCAATCTTCTTTTCATCTTCAAGGAATTGCTGGGTTTGGCTTTGCTCAAATTGAACCGAGTCTGGTTGCGGAGCGCCGCAGCCGGTGCATATTTTCTGCAATCCGCTATTTTTTACACCACAGTTTGGGCAGGTCCATTCAAGTTCTACATAGCCTAGCGTTTTACGGATCATAGGATCTCCTGATGTGTGGGTTCCCTGCACCGCTGACTGAATGCTGGACGAGCGGCTTAATAAATTATACGGGAAATATTCGTTTTCATGCAATATCTTCGAAAGAAAATGCGTGCCGTCAGGCACGCATTGAGGTTAACGCAGGGCCGCCTTGATGATCTCCTGGATGCGGCCTGTCATCGTGGCCGGATTGGGGTGCAGTCCCTCAATCAGCATAGCGTTTTCAAATACTTGTTCGATGATCAGCGAACGAAGCGCATCATCCAGTGGGTGCGCTTGAATGCTTTCCCAAATTTGGTGATGCGGGTTGATCTCCATTATCTTTTTGGGAATCTCAAATTCCTTGTCAAGCGCTTTATAAACATGGAGCATTTCGGAATTGATTGAGCCTTGCGGGTCAACCAATCTGGCAGGCGATTCGACCAATCGTTGGGTTGTGCGCACATCTGCAACTTTGTCTCCCAGTGTGACTTTGATAAGACTGATCAAATCCGATGAGTCCATTTTGGTTTCCTCACCGGCGGGCTCGGTCTCAAGGGCAGCCTCCTGCGTCTGAGTTTCTGGAATGTTGATCTCTTCACTGGCGACATTGACCAAGGAGTGGTCTTTGAAATTCTTGAGGCGCAAAAGTACAAAGGGGTCAATGGGATCGGCCATAAAAAGGACATCAATGCTGCGCTGGCGAAAGATTTCCAAATGAGGACTGGTGGACATGGATTGCTGATCTTCACCCAGAAGGAAATAGATATCTTTTTGCTGATCAACAAACTGGTTAATGTATTCGTCTAATGTCAGCCACTCCTGGGGGTGTTTGAGTGAATGGAAGCGCAGCAAAGGCAAGAGATCATCCAGAATTTCGGGGTCGGTGGCAATACCTTCCTTGAGAAAGACTGAAAAATGCTGCCAAAATTTCGCATAGGTTTCCGGTTGGTTCTCGGCCAAATCTTTCAAGGCGTTGATGACCTTTGAGGTGAGTACCTTTTTCAATTTGGCAATGGTGCGGGTGGACTGGAAGGATTCACGGGAAACGTTTAGCGGCAAATCTTCAGAGTCCACAACGCCCTGGATGAAGCGTAAGGCAGGTGGCAAAAGTTCCTGACAATACTCCTGAATGAGCACCTTGCGGGCGAAGAGTTGCAGACCGTCCTGCTTGCGAGGAGAAAATACGTTGCGCATGGGGGCTGAAGGGATGAACAGCAGGGCATAAAGCTGGACAGGGGCATCGATGACAATGTGCATGTGGGTAATTTCGCCCTCGTAGTCCAGGGTGAATTGTTTATAGAATTCGCTGTACTCTTCCGCCTTGACCTCCTGAGGAGTCTGCCGCCAAAGAGCAGTTTGGCGATTGACCTGTTCTGTTGAATCACCAACATAAATGGGGTGTGGAATGTAATCGGAATGTTTTTTGATGATCTGCCGGATGCGGTATTCCTGGGCGTATTCTGTTGCATCCGGTTTGAACTTGATGGTAATTTCGGTGCCACGCGGGTGTTCTTCGGCAGGCTCAACGGAAAAAGTTTCACCACCGGTTGAGAACCAGCTGGTGGTTTGGGTATCGGGCCGGAAAGAACGAGAGGTGACTTTGAGCGATTCGGCAACCATGAAAGCAGAATAGAAACCAACTCCAAACTGACCGATGATATCGGCAATTTTCTTTTCTCCCTTTTGTGCGGCTTCCAAAAAGGTGCGCGCACCGGAATGGGCTATAGTGCCCAAATCTTCGATCATTTCTGCTTCGGTCATCCCGACACCAGTATCGCGAATGGTCAAGGTGCCTTCTTCCGGGTTGACGGTGATCCAGATACCCAGTTCGGTATCAGGATCCTGTATCTGGCGGTTGGTTAACATCTCGAAGCTGAGACGGGTGAGGGCATCTGAGGCGTTGGAGATCAGCTCACGGATGAAGACATCCCGGTCGGTGTAAAGGGAGTGGATAAGGATATCCAGAAGCTGGCGGGTCTCCGCCTTAAATGGGATAAACTGGGGTTCATGCAGGTTGTCGTTTGATGGGTCAGACATATTCCCCTCCATTGATGGTTGGATCATTATGTTTTGCGTTACGGCCCTGGCAGAAAAAAAGAGCGAGCAAGCCAGTCCGGTAATACTATAACCGGGGAAAATAAGAATCACATCAGCGTACGGTAATTTGGTTTGCAGCCACACACTGATGCGTATAGACAATAATCATGTGTTATAGGTGGGCAGATCACTTTGCGTAGCGTTTGCGAATGGATGGGATGAGGTATTCCTCAAAAGAGCGCTGCATATCGTAATCCGGATGCCAGCACCAATCCCGGCATGCGGCAGAATCATCGATTTCTGCTGGCCAGGAATCGACGATCTTCTGGCGGTTGCTGTCCGGTTTGAAGTTGATCCGGGCATTCGGGAAAGCTTTGAGGACAGTATCCTTGACCTCCTGGGCGGAGGGTGAAAAACTGGTGACATTATAGACCAGTTGCTTGAGGGACTCGCGGGGCGCTGCCCACAGATCCACCAGTGACTTGATCGCGTCGGGCATAACCATGAAGGGTAGACGGGTATCGGGGCGCACAAAGCAGTCATACGGGATACCCTCGGCGGCGTGATGGATCATCTCCGGGCCGTAGTCGCTGGTGCCGCCGGTTGGCAAAGTGACAGCACTGATCAACCCGGGGAAACGGATGGAGCGAAAGTCGATGGTATGCTGATCCTTGTCTGCGGCCAGTTGACGGTAAAAGAGGGTGTAATAGCGGCCGAGTTGTTCGCAATACAGCTTGTTGCAGCCATACATGGTAGTTGGATTTAACCATTCGTATTCTTTAATCCTGCCCACACCTTCTTTGGTCGCGATATCTGGCAAGCCATAGGCGGCAATGGAACTGGGGTAGAGGAATTTCACTGAGCGGCCCTGCCAGCGCGCCTGTTCAACCGCCAGACGCAGCAGATTCAGGGTGCCCTCAACATTGATGCGATGGGCTGCCTCAGGGTTGTATTCGGCTTTCGTGGAAAGAATGGAAGCCAGGTGGTAGATGGTTCGAATCTCATACTCGGCAACCAGACGTCCCAGGAGCATGCTGTCCAGAATGTCGCCTTGGATGAAGCGGTCACAATAGGACTGCAATTCCGGGTCCAATTGCTGAACGTCCAAGGCCAATATCTGGATATTCTTGTTCTCCTTGAGATGCATGATCAGCCCATGGCCAATCTCGCCGTTGGCACCAGTGATTAAGACGACTTCCTTGCGCATTTGATGGTTTCCTCACTTTCAAGATTGAACAAACATTGGAATGCCGGTCAAGCCGCAGTGAATGGGTGGTGTGATCAACTACATTTCTATTTTACAGTTGTTTGCGCTTCGATGGATAAAAAAGAACCCCTGAGTTTCAGGGGTTCTTTGACCAAATACTTGATTCATGCGGCGGATTTGTTCTTTTTGAACCAGGTCTTCCATTCCTGATTTTCCCAAATCACCAACGCTGGAGCAGCGATGAAAATGGAAGAATAGGTTCCACTGAACATGCCGACCAGCAAAAGGATGGCAAATTCTCGCAGAGTAAGACCGCCAAACAATGCCAGGGCCAGGAGCATGAACTCCGAAGTCATCAATTGGGTGTTAATCGAACGGCCCAAGGTTTGGATGATGGAGTGGTTGGCCAGGGTTTCAAAGTCCAGCTTGCGAAAGATGTTGCGGTTTTCGCGCATACGGTCAAAGACAACGATCTTGTCCTGAACAGAGAAACCAATGACAGTTAACAAGGCAGTCAAAGCGAGGGAATCAAATTGCCAACCCCACAACTTGCCACCAATAGCAGACAGGGAGACCACAATCAAGACATCGTGGATCATGGCCAGAATGGCGCAAACGCCATAGCGGAAGGCGTGCGGCACGCCGCGGAAAGCAAATGTCATGTAGATGATGACACCCAATGCAGCTACTGCCACAGCCAGGAAAGCTCGGTTGGTCACTTCCCGGCCAATGGCAGGACTGACGTTGTCAAACATCAGCACGGTAACCTGATCCGAGAAGGTCGATTCCATGGTGCTTACGATTTCAGTCTGTTGCTCTTCGGTCAGTGTAGGCGACTGGATGATAAGAATATCATTGCTGGCTGTGGTTTTGATTTGCACATCCTGAATACCCAGTTCGTTGTAAAGGATCTCAACAGCTTCCTGATCCGGCGCAACGCCAGATTCAAAGCGCACTTCCAGCAGGCTGCCACCCACAAAGTCAATTGAAAGAGGCAGACCACCGCCAAGGGCCAGGATCACCATACCCGGAATGATTGCCAGAAGAGAAATGGCGAAGAAAATGTATCGTTTACCTAAAATATCCATAGCGCTATCCTTTAGGAAGCTCCAAACATCTTGGTGTTCTTCTCATGATCGGCAGTGTTGAAAATTCGCAAGGCGAGATCAAGGTAGGCACGAGTGATGACCAGTGCGCAGAACAGGGAGATTGCCACACCAATGGCCAGAGTGACCGCAAAACCTTTCACGGTGCTGGCGCCAAAAGCCGATCCAAACCAGAAAAGGATCAGGGAGGTGATCAGTGTGGCCAGGTTCGAGTCGCGAATGGAAGGCCAGGCCCGGTTCCAAGACATACTTACCGCCTGTTCCAGTTTGCGTCCGGAGCGAATTTCCTCTTTGAGCCGTTCGAAAATCAGAATGTTGGCATCCAGCGCACCGCCTGTGCTGAGCATCAAACCGGCAATACCGGGCAAGGTCAGAGTGACCGGGATCAACTTGAAGAGCGCAAAGGTAATCAAACCGTATGTGGCAATTGAAAGCATGGCCACGATACCCGGAAGGCGGTAGTAAATCACCATGAAGAGGGTGATGATGATCATGCCAACCAGGCCGGCGACAAGGCTCTTGTTCAATGAGTCTTCGCCAAGAGTGGGACCGACAACGCGGCTTTCCACAACCTTGAAGGGGATGGGTAGTGAGCCATAGCGAAGCTGGATGGCCAGATTGTTGGCAGAATCTGTGTCGAAATTACCCGAGATGATGCCTCCGCCCTGGGTGATGGCGGTCTGGATGACAGGAGTAGAGATCACCTTTTTATCAAGGACAATCGCCAGGTATTTGCCCACATTGGCAGAGGTATGGTCGGCAAATATCTGCTTCCCTGCGTCATCGAGAGTGAACTGAACAACGATCTCGCCCAGCTCGGTTCGGGTAACGTTGACTTCCCTCAAATTAGCGCCTGTCATAACTGTGTGCCAAACGACGGGTGCCTCACCTGTCAGGTCAGTTGGCTGGACGATTTGCTGTCCGCCGAAATCAGTGATCACTTCTGTTCCCGGATTGAGGTAGGTCGTGCCCATATCAACGAATTCCAACTGGCCCACTTCTTTCAGCACCGCAATGACCTCTTCGGTGTCTTCCAGGCCAGGAAACTCACCCACGATACGGCGAGTGCCAGCAACCTGGAAGGTAACTTCACTGACCCCGAGACCATTACTGCGATTTTCGAGGATCTGGCGGGCATTATTCATGTCAATTGGGTTGATTTCCACATTCTCGGGGAGATCGGCTTCCAGCAGCACCTGCAGGCCGCCCTGGAGATCCAGGCCGAGTACAGTATCCAGACTGCGATTGAAATTGCCAATGCGGATTCCCGGGTTATTGGGGAGTACGATCCAAATGACAACGACAAGCAACAGGAGGATCAGGATCCATTTTACGTAACTTTGTTTCATTCGTTCAAGGCCTCCGAATAATGACAAATGCCAGCCAGTGGCTGGCGCTTCGACAGATTATACCGCATTTTTTTTGAAAAGCGCCTGAATTAAGAACGGTAATTTTTATTTCTGGATGGTTTCATCGTACTCATCCAGGAATTTCAGGACACATTCGAGCACCTGCATGGGGTTGAGGCTGGTTGTATCCAAATAAAGATGGGCATACTGGCGGGCATGCCGGAGGCGGTGCTGTTGTTCCTGGTAGTCTTCAATACCCCAGTTCTGTTTTCTGCGTTTCATGGATTCTTCGAAGGTAATATCCAAAAAGATGAGAACATCAGGGGAAGACAACCGTTCCCACATCGCAGGAACAAAGGAATGTTCCTGCGCGATATGTTTGGCCGTAATACCCAGGTTTGCGAGGTTATTGATCAGGGTGGATTTCCCGGCTGCGCAAGGTCCAACAATGCCAATCACCGGATACTGCATTGGGAGGCTTCCTCTAGGTGGGAATTTGCAGGGGCGGTACTGGCAGACGCACAACCATGCGGCGAACCTGATCTGTTTCGTCGGGCAGCACCCGCAGGACAACGACACTGGTGTCGTCATTTGGGCGGTTTTGGTCAAGCCGCATGGCTTCTGCCAGGATGGTATCAGCGATGTATTGAGCGGAAGGTTCCATTTCTTCCAGA
Organism: Anaerolineales bacterium; assembly: GCA_020060485.1. The sequence goes on along the minus strand of JAGVAB010000118.1, from coordinate 21,952 downwards.
AGGCAGTCCAGCAGGGTTCCAACATCCATGGACAGCCCATACCTTTCTCCGGCGAAGATCAGACCATCGGTAAAGATGACAATGGTCGTGCCACTGCGCAAGGAGAATTCGGAGATAGACGGACGGATATTGCGCGAAGTGCCAATTGGAATGGATTCGGAAGTGATTTTGTCGATGTTTTCGTTCTGAGCCACAAAGACCGGTGTGGGAGAATTGCGGGTGATGACCAGAGTGCCGGTCTCCAGATCAGCAGACAGGATGGTGAGGCAGGCGGTTACCTTGCCGTTCTTCTCGGTGTACAGATAATCGGAAGCGGCGCGCGCAGCAGCGCCATCCCGCACACCTTCAGCCAGCAAAGCAAGGACTTTGCGAACCACCAGGGTAGAGGTAGCTTTGGCGCCCCGTCCCGAAGACTGGCCGTCTGCCAGCACAACTGAAACTCCGCCGTTGGGACGCTCGACAATTTCCAGCGTGTCCCCGCTCTCGGAGGAAGCGTATTTGTTAATCTTGGCCACTGCAATTTGAATTTCCATATATTCATTTTAATACACTTTCGAGAGTTGGGTGTAGGAATTTTTGAATTTCATTCGAATTGGTGTTTTGAAACCTGAACATACGGCATTCTCAAAGTACCTTGACATTCATGATTTTTCAAAACAGTGAAGGTTGGCCAAACCAAAGTTGTTCCTAAATGTTAATGATGGTTGGCTGCCCTCGCCCAACACCACTTCCCGCAGAAGAATGGGCCCAATCCGTCAAGCATGCAGCGGGGAGGGAAGCTGGAGGGATGAAGTGAACAAATCCAGGCGATGTGTTGAGCCTGGGGCTTATTGGTTTGTCCTTGTGTTATCAATAAAAGAGGCAAATGAAAAATCAACTTTGAAAAGGCCATGAATCTGAACAATCCAGACCTTGACCGCAGGTGGTTTCCTTTGTATAATTGGCGAGCTTGTTTATAGAGAACATTATGCGTAATCGTTTACAGGAGTAAAAATGGGTCCGCTTCCAAAACGCAAAATTTCCAAAGGTCGTCGGGATCGCCGGCGGGCAAATGATGGTTTGAAACCAGCTCAGTTGGTGCAATGCAGCAATTGTGGTGAAATGCGTTTGCCGCATACCGTGTGTCCAAATTGTGGGCATTACAAAGGCCGTGAGGTCATTTCAACAGGAGAAAAGTAGTATTTTTTCTCCAGGGATAAAGCACACCCCTGCTATGGGCAATTGCCTGGCAGGGGTTTTTGCTTATCTGGAATGACTGCCGCAAGATAAAATGCGGCAGTCTCGTTTTCCAAGTGATCCTATTGCCGTATTTTCAGGTAGGCTTCCATGAAACCGTTCAAATCGCCATCAAGGACAGCCTGGGTGTTTCCCATTTCGAATTCGGTGCGGTGATCCTTGACCATGTGATAAGGATGGAGTACATATGAGCGGATCTGACTGCCCCATTCGGCTTTGGTGTATTCACCGCGCAATTCTGATAATTCATCGGCTTGCTGCTGCTGTTTGATCTCCAGCAGGCGGGAGCGCAGGACACGCAAAGCATTGGCGCGGTTCTGGGTTTGGGAGCGCTCATTCTGGCAGGAAACGACCAAGCCGCTAGGGATGTGGGTGATACGCACTGCGGTGGCGTTCTTCTGCACATTTTGGCCGCCAGCACCTGACGATTTGAAGACATCGATGCGCAGATCGTCGGGGTTGATCTTGATCTCCGGATCTTCGGCAGCGGCTTCCGGCAGGACTTCCACCAAGGCAAAGGATGTGTGGCGGCGGTGAGCAGCGTCAAAGGGTGACAGCCGCACCAGACGGTGGACTCCTTTTTCCGAATGCAAATAGCCGTAGGCGTATTTACCGGTGACAGCAATGGTGGCGCTTTTCAGCCCGGCTTCTTCACCCTCGGTAGCATCCAGTATCTCTGCTTCAAAACCCTGTCTCTCAGCCCAGCGCAGGTACATGCGCTCAAGCATGCCGGCCCAATCTTGTGAATCGGTTCCACCCGCTCCGGCATGGATGGCAAGCAAGGCGTTGCCTTTGTCAAATCTGCCTGAAAGGAGGATGTTGAATTCCTTCTTGGCAAGCGTGTTTTCCAGTTCCAGAAGCTCTGCTTCCAGCTCAGGCCGAAGACTCTCTTCGTCCATTTCTGCCAGTTCGAGAGCATCCTGGGCGTGTTGTTGAAGGGCACGCCATTCTTCGATATCGTCGCGCAGCTCGGCAGCCATCTTCATGACTCTCTGCGCTTCTTCGTTGTTGTTCCAAAGATCGGGGTCTTCCGACCTCTTCAGGTAGTCTTCCAGTTCCAGTTCTTTTTGAGCGTAGTCAAAGATGCACCATGAGGTCACGGATTTTTTGATCGCAGTCTTTGGCGCGATCGATCAGGTCTTGCATAGTGAACTCCTTGTAAAGTTTCTAAGAAAAAATGCCTTTAACAAAAGCTGCTTTGTCAAAGGGTTGCAGGTCGTCGGGGTGTTCCCCCAACCCTGCAAACAGAATGGGTAATTGTAATTCGTGCTGGATGGCAAAGGCCATGCCGCCGCGGGCAGAAGAATCAAGCTTGGCGAGGATGACACCTGTGACCTGAACGGCTTCTTTGAATGCTCGCGCCTGTTGCAGCGCGTTCTGGCCGGTGGTGGCATCGAGCACCAGCCAGGTGGCATGCGGTGCGCCGGCCAGTGCTTTGCCTGCCACGCGATGTACTTTTTTTAATTCTTCCATCAGGTTGTAACGGGTGTGCAGGCGACCGGCAGTGTCGATCAAAACAAAGTCAGCATTGCGGGAAATGCCGGCCTGGATGGCGTCGTAGGCCACTGCACCCGAATCTCCGCCTGGCTGCCCGGCAATGACGGGGATATTGAGCCGTTCACCCCAGGCCTGGAGTTGGTCGACTGCGGCGGCGCGGAAAGTATCTGCCGCACCAAGAACAACTTTTTTCCCCTGGCTGGTATAGTGTTTCGCCAATTTGGCAGTGGTGGTGGTTTTACCAGATCCATTGACGCCCACCAGCAGAATGATAGCCGGTCTGTGGGCAGAGAAATCCAGCACCGGTGGTTCGGCCAGCCGGTTTTGCAGGTCTTGTTCAAGGCAGGTCTTTAATTCGCTGGATTTGGTGAACCCGTTTTCGATCACTTGTTGCTGCAGGGCAGTGATGATCGATGCGGTTACCTCCATGCCGAGATCTGCCTGGATCAACATTGCTTCCAGATCTTCCCAGGTGGTGTCGTTAATCTCGCTGGCACCCAGGAAATTGCTAATACGGCCAAAGGCCATTTTGCGGGTGCGGTCAAGCCCGGATATCCATTTCGTGAAGAGTTCAGCCATGGTGCAAGATTATATCACAGGGGCGGATTGGCGGCGGCCAATTGGCCGCACCCGGCGCCGATCTCAAGGCCGCGGCGCAGGCGGATGGTACAAGGAATGCCTTGTTTTTCAAGCTCGGCTTTGAAGGCTTCGGCTTGTGTGCGGGTGGTGGCCTGCCCGGCGAATTGGTCGGTAGGATTAAGGGGAATGACATTCACGTGGCAAAGCAGGCCATGCAGCAAGGCAGCCAGCTTGTGGGCTTCCTGGAGGGAATCGTTGACGCCCTGGATCAAGGCCCATTCGAAGGTGATGCGGCGGTGGGTCAGATCAACATAATCCCGGCAGGCGGCGATCAATTCTTCAACGGGGTAGGTGTTGTTGATGGGCAGCATAGATGAGCGCAGGCTGTCATTGGCGGCATGCAAACTAATTGCCAGGTTGATCTGGCGTTTTTCGGCGGCGAATTTCCGAATTACAGGCACCAAACCGACGGTGGAAATGGTAAAGCGGCGTTCACCGAGGTTGAAACCTTCGTGGTCGTTGAGGCGGTCAATGGCCTGCATGGTGGCTTCGTAGTTATGGAATGGTTCACCCATGCCCATGACAACGACATTGGTGACGGCCTCCTGTTGACGGGCCAATTCACGAGCGTAGTATATGACCTGTTCAACGATTTCGCCGCTGGCAAGGTGGCGGTTGAAGCCCATTTGGCCGGTGGCGCAGAAACTGCAATTCATGGCACAGCCAACCTGGGTGGAGATGCACAGCGTGCGGCGTTGCTCGTAGCGCATGAGAACAGCTTCTATGGCATGCGAATCTGGCAGGCGAAAAAGGGTTTTGACGGTATTGGTGTCTTTGGAAACCAGTGAGCGGATGGGCGTGAGAGCTGCGAAACTGAATGCATCCGCCAGCTTCTGCTGCAAAGATTTGGGCAGGGTGGTGAATTGCTCCGGCGAGTTCCAGAACTGCTGATAAAGACCCTGCCAGATCTGTTTTGCCCGGTATTCCTTTTCCCCCCATGAGGTGAGCAAGGTCATTATCTCGGACAAGGAGAGATCGTAGATTAGTTTCCTGGCGGGGATCAGTTCGGAATCCAGGGAAGCAGTATCCTTCATGGCATTCATCCAATCAGGGCAGTGAAATCTTCAGCGATGAGATCGGGAGGAGGATTCCAGGCTTCGGCTTCGGAGCGCGTGCTGATGCCGGTCAACACCAGGGCGGTTTTGCAGCCAATGTTCTGGCCTGCCTGAATGTCAGTGTTTAGACGGTCACCCACAGCCAGTATCTCGGCGGGAGGCAGATTCAATTTTTCCAGCACCATGTCCATCATGGGGGTGTACGGCTTGCCGGAGATGACCGGCTGTACATCGGTGGAGGTTTGTATTGCAGCGAGAATTCCGCCCGCTCCCATGGCCGGTCCTTGGGGAGTGGGCAGGGTAGTATCCGGATTGGTGCCGTAGAAGAGCGCCCCGGCATGAATGAGGTGTGTGGCTTGGGAGAGTTTTTCGTAGGTTACAGTGCGGTCCAAACCGGCGACAACGGCCAGCACATCCTCGTCTTGGGCATAGAATCCGCAGCTTTTAAGGGCTTCGGTCAGACCGATTTCTCCGATGATGAAAACCGGGCCGCCCTTGGGAAAGCGTTGTTTGAGGAAGTGGGCGGTGGCAATGGCGGAGGTAATGATCTGGTCAGGTACCGCGGGAATGCCGAAGCGGCCCAGGCGATGCACATACTGGTCTATGGTGCGTGTAGCATTATTGGTTGCAAAGATGGTTCTTAGTTCCAGCTGCCGAATGCGTGCAAAAAGACGTGGCAGATCCCCAATGGGCTGCTCGGATCTCCAGAGGACTCCATCCATGTCGATGATCAAGGCTTTTATGGCGGGTTGCAAGGATTGGATCATTCATACTCCATAAAGGAAGGCCGGATGACGGCTGCCATCCGGCCAAGTTTGTCTTTAGTAATGTCCAGCCCCGCTTATTTCTTATCGGGCGGTGCCAGAACCTGGTCGACCAGTCCGTATTTTACGGCAGCTTCAGCGTCCATATAGAAGTCCCGGTCGGTATCATGCTTGATGGAATCGATCTCCTGGCCGGTGGCTTTTGAGAGGATCTCGTTCAGGCGGGATTTCAACCGCAGGATTTCCATTGCCTGAATTTCAATATCAGTTGCCTGGCCCTGGGCGCCGCCCAAAGGTTGGTGCATATGAATGGTGGCGTGGGGCAAGGCATAGCGCCGGCCCTTGGAGCCAGCTGCCAGCAGAACGGTGCCAAAGGAGGCAGTTACGCCCACGGCAACCGTGCTGATGAGATTGGGGATCATTTGCATGGTGTCGTAAATTGCCAGACCGGCGTAAATCTGCCCGCCAGGCGAATTGATGTACATTTGAATTTCTTTGTCCGGGTCTTCACGGCTCAAATAGAGAAGCTGAGCCACGATGAGGTTGGCAATCTGATCGTTGATGGCGGTGCCAACAAAGACGATCCTTTCCTTAAGCAGCAGGGAAAAGATGTCGTAGGCACGTTCGCCCCGACCGGACGATTCGATAACCATCGGAACGATGGCGCTCGGGTTGATTTGGGTCATGGTGTTCTCCTTATATCAAAGAACCAGTATCAAGCGGCGGTGTTCTGCCGGGCATTCTCCTGCGAGGACAGGAGAGCAGTATGTTTATTCCTCTGTTGTTTCCGGTTTTTCCGCGATGACTTCCTGCTCCGCAACAGTATCCACCGTAGCTTCTTCTTTAAGTTCGGCTTCAGCTTTTGCTTTGGCCTTGGCTTCTTTGGCTTCAGCTTTTGCTTTGGCTTTGGCCTCAAGGGCGGCCTGTTTTTCCTTTTCTTCCAGCGCTCCGGATGCGATATCCTTCAAGCGCCCCATGAGCTGCTGATTGAAAAGACGGTTGGCGGTATCCATGGTAATAGCCTGGGCGAGGTCGTCCCGCTTCTGCTTGATCTTGAACATGCCGGGATCGATGTAGGAGGTAACTTCCATCATCGCCCGGGTTATTGCGCTCTGCAGTTCCTGGTTGTCCAGGCGCAGTTCTTCCTTCTCGGCGATTGTACGCAGGACAAGCGACCTGGCGAGCCGTTTTTGAGCGGCAGGTCGGGCATCTTGTTCAATGAAAGCCTCCAGGTCCATCTCGCGCGATTTGAGATAGGCATCCAGTTCCATTTTCTTCTCAGCCAGGTCCGCTTTGAGAGATTCAATGATCTCGTCGATTTCTTCCTGCAGGGTGGTGTCGGCGTATTTTACGGTTGAGTTTTCGACGATCTCATCGATCAGGTCGCCAAGGTAATCCTCGTCGTATTCCAGTGTCTTTCGTTCCTGCAAGCGTTCAAAAATATCTTTGCGCAACTCATCAACATTTTCGAATTGACCGATTTCTTTCGCAAAATCATCATCAAGTTCGGGGAGCTGCAAGACTTTGATCGACTGCACCTTGACACGGAATTCAACCTGTTTGCCTTGCAGGGTTTCAATGCTGGCATCTTTTGGATATTTATGTTTGAAGGTTTTCTCTTCACCTTCTGATAAACCAATCAGTTCTTTGGAGAAGTCGGGATAGAAGTAACCGGTTTGGTCTTCTTCACCTGCAATGACCTGGTAGGGCATTTGCTTGAAAATTTCAGGATCTTCGCCTTCAGCCGGTTTGACCAGCTTGCTGGAGATTTCAAAGAAAACCTGATCGCCTTCCTGAATCGGGCGCTCCACCGGCTCTGATGTGGCAAAGCTGCGGCGAATATCCATGATGACCTTTTCGACATCTTCATCTGTGGTTTTCACAAGCTCATAAGGCTTGCGCATGCTGCGATAATCACCAAGTTCCACCACTGGCGCTAAGGGAACGGAGAAGGTTAACCGGGGCAGTTCGACGGTTTCGAGAGAACCGGGGCCGGTCGGGTCAATATCGGCTTCCTTGAGGATATCGGGGTAGACTTCATCCAACAGCATATCGAGAGCCTGGGCTTCAATGTAATCCTGACCGTATGTCTGGACAACAATGGCATCGGGGGCTTTGCCAGGGCGGAAACCGGGAAACTTCGCTTTTTTAGCGATCTGGCGGATTGCGCGGCGATAGTATTTATCGATTGTGGCCTGTTCCAGTTCAACTGAAACGGTCATGTGGTGATTGTCCTGGAGAGTTGTTTCGATTTTCAAGGTTTAATTCCTTCTTTGATAAAGAACTTGTCCAAAATTTAGTGCAGTAGTTTTCCAGTAGGGAAGGAGGGATTTGAACCCTCACGCCATGCGGCACTTGATCCTAAGTCAAGCCTGTCTGCCAATTCCAGCACTTCCCCATGAGGATCATTTCCGCCTGGGACAGCAGGTAATTATACCAAATATTGCTTTACTTATAATCGCTTTGTGTAAAATCTGTATAAGAACTTCTCCTGAAATTCCAATTTGCCAATCATGACCTGGGACAGGAGAAGTTCCTGAAAACGGGATGGGTCATTCTCTTCCACGCACGTCAATCTCCACATAATCCGAAAAATAATAATTGCCTTCAAAGTCCTCAACGATGAAGCCGACGATGTAGAGTCCCGGTTCGGCATCGTATGCATTGAAGGTAAAGTCTTGCCCACTGTAAACCAGCGGGGTCTCGTGGAGATAATAGACGAACTCGTCGTTTTCAAACCATTCCTGATAGACAAAAAATTGATCGCCTATTTGAGGCCGGATTTGGAATGGGGCAAAGACACCGCCAGCAGATGGGTTGAGGCCGACAATTTCTCTCATGATTCCATCACCGGTGAAGGATATTGTGGCTTCATATTCTCCACCCCCATTAGCCATCTTGTAAACACCATCCACTCCAAAGGTTGCCGGTTCTTCAGGAGGACCATAATCCTTGGGGTAGACAAGGGCCAGCGTTTCGTAGTTTCCGTCTGTTAGGTAATACATGGCTGGTTCCCAATCAAAACTGACCGGGAAGATACCTGTACCCCAGTCGGGGTAAAAAATGCCGTTAACTTCTTTGGTGGCATCAGCCCAGATGTAATTCATGTCGGCTGTCAGAAATGAATTATCATCTTCCCAATAGTAGGCGATGTCGGTATAGATAAAGGCAATATTTGTGCCAGTGATGGTGGTGGTCAGGGTTACGGTTTGATTGGCGGCAATATCTGTGGCAGTTTGTTGGACGGGACTGAAGCTGATCTCGCCTGCGCCAGGCATGACCAGCGGGGCAGATTTTGAGGCAAGAGCGGCAAAACTGTCCGTTGGTTTGAAAGCCTGCTGCGTATAGTGGAACGCAAGAAAATCGTCCCAGAGAGAGTCTTCAGAGAAATTTCTGGCGATCTGTGGGTAGGAATACAGGCTGTCTTCAAAACCCACCCAGGAATAGAGTGTGGAGTTGGGAAAGAAAATGGAAATACCACTTGCACCGGGTACGGAACTGCCGTGTTTTTCGGCGATCACTGCGGAGCGAATGGCTGATTCGACTTTGGCTACAGCAGAAGTGATTTCCTGGTCGTCAGGGGCAAGGCTTTGTATGATTTGAATGAAATGGTTCAGATCGATGTATGATGGCGGCACCTGATCTCTGCGGCTTTCGTCCTGGAAAATATTGTCGAAGGACTGGGCGTAGGAGCGGGCAGAGGCAATGGATGATTGATCCGTGTATTGCAGTTTGTAAGAAAGGTCGTTGATGGCTGCAACTAGGTCTGGGTAAGCGTCCAGATCGATGGCGGAGAGCGTTTGGGTTTCCAGATATCTCTGGATTTCCTGTTCTGCACCAGGTAAATCCACAAACACAATATCTTCGGCAATAAAGGATTCGACAATTCTTGCGGCCAAATCCGCAGTGCTCATGCCAGGTTTGGTGGTCAGGGAGTCCAGAAAAGCGGCATAAGCCCATCCGAAGCCATGCTCATATTCTTCCGATGCAACCATGTATCTGGCATATGGAGCGACGGTACTGATGATCTCGATCTGGCTCATCAGACAGGCGTCAAATCCGATCATGTCAAGGCGGCTCACACCAGCAGAGCGCAGACCTTGCTTCAACCCGGCTTGAAGATCATCCGGATACATATTACTGCCACTCTCGTCATCCTGCCAGCCGCCCAACCAGCCAGAGCCGTGGTCAGACATGATCAGCACATTGCGGTCAGCCGGGTAATTGGTCATTGCCCAAGCGATAAAGTCAGCCAGCGTGTCTGCTGAGCTTGTGTCCACCTCGCCCAGGTCGGCCAGTTCTGTCGAATTGATCTTGTTCAGGTCGTCGTCCTGGGTGAGATAAAACCGTTTGGCAGTTGTCCAGTTGCCATCTCCGGTAAAATCATTTTCCTCACCGGCATAGCGGTCAAACTGGGCAATAATTTGTACCTGCCCGGTGGAGCCGATCAGTTCGGCCTCGTTCAGGTCGAAGAAGAGTTCTTCCTCGAGATTGTTGTCTCCGGCCAGATAGAGCATAACCAACCAGGTTTGATCCGGGCTGTAGGGCGCAGGCGTGCGGGCGGTCATTTGGGCAATCTGTTCATTTTGCTCAACAATGGCTGTAACAGTAAGCGCAATATCGGCATTGGCCGAATTGGTGGAGCTGGTGCTGTCCGATGGAAAGAACAACCAGATACCCGCGATGACCAGGCAGCAACAGGCTGCAACCGCCAGAACAACAATAAGGATCAACAGATATTTTTTGTTCACGGGAGATCTCCTTAGAGGCAGACTGGGTAGAGGGAAAGTCCGGATTTCAAGTATTCACGGAAACAGTAATTATGTTGATTATATAGCAAACGGGGACTGGAATCACAATTCCCTGCCGCACAATTAAAGACCTTTATTTCGGCTCTCTGGAAATTGCCGAGAAAAAGGGCGGCGGGGTGTTTTGGTGTAAAGCGCCCTCCTATCTACTGTGCTTTTGGTGAGTGTATATTTTTCAGGTGTATAATCGGCGGCATGGGGCATTATTAATCATTGGAGGATGCTGTGAGCAGGGTAATTCATTCAGAAACAGCCGGGAAAGAACGCAAACAACTCGCCAGGTCTGTGGTGTTGGCGATCCGCGAACTGGGAAAACAAACAGAACCCAATTCAGATTCAAAAGATATGGCTGCCTATATTGTGTTGGCGTTGTGGGAAATTCATAATTCCATTGAAACTTCTGTAGTCGCCTGGGAAAAACGGGGGTATTGGGTTAAAGCAGACCACTTCCGCCTGGAATGGGAGTGGTCCAGGTCTTTGGGAGACCAAATATACAAGGCTGTGCTGGATGAAGATTGGGGAGCCATGGTGCTGCTCCTGGCGCAGGTGGCACAAAAATTGGGCAAAGAACAAATTCCGGCCCGGCACCGGCTGGGCACGCCCTGGGTTGGCGCTTGGAAGCGTTTGCAAGCGGTGGAATCAGTTTCTTGAGTTTGAAAGGAAACATGGGAAGTGAGGTAAACACAAATATGGGGTTGATCGAGACTCTGTTGAATCTTGCACCAGACGGAAGGGTGTGCGATGTGCGCGTTGGTCTGCATTGGACGGCGGTGGCCGTTGAAGTGAATGGACGCAGGCAGTGCGGACTGGCATCCACATTGACAGAAGAGCACCAGCATGGACGAGGGCCGGATGTGCCTGAGGCAGGTAATCTGTACGCATTCTCTGCCAAAGAATTGGCGGCGTATGCCCTTTTGGAACGGTTGACCATGTGCAGCATCGGAATGGCGGCTTTGAATGCCTTGCTGCCGGATCCGCCTGAAGAGACAATGGTGGACATTAATGCAGAAGAGGTGATTGCCAGATATGGCGAGGGAAAAGCCGTAGCCTTGATCGGCAGTTTTCCTTTTATTCCGCGCATTAAGGACAGGGTTGGAAAATTGACGATCCTGGAAAAAAATCCCCATGCGGGCGAACTGCCAGCCGGGATGGCCAGCCAGGTACTGCCAGAGGCAGATGTGGTGGCGTTGACCGCCATGACGCTGGTGAACCATACCTTTGAAGGTTTATTGAAACTGTGTTCGCCTCAGGCAGTCACGCTGCTGCTAGGACCAAGCACACCCTTGCATCCAGCGGGTTTTGAACACGGGTTAAGCTTGCTTTCGGGATCGGTGGTTACTAACCCGGATGCGGTGTTACGAACACTGGAACAGGGAGGGAATTTCAGGCAATTGCATCGCGCCGGCGTCCGTTTGGTGACGATGACATCACCGACATTAAAGATTTGACCCTGATTTTTGTGAAGAAAAAACGATGTCTGCCGATCAACAGCGGGCATCGTTTTTTAATGAGGGCTGGATTTATCCTGCAAATTTGCAGAAATAAAGGGCAGCCATTTCACACGTTGTTCAAACGGTGTTAGAATTTTCCTGCCACAGCCTCAGGTTGTGAGCGAAATCCAATGTGAGCAAGGATGATGATTAGCAATGACGTATGAAAGCCGTATCGCTGTTGAATTGAATTTACATGCGCATCAAGTCGCCGCAACCGTCGAGTTATTGGAAGAGGGCAATACGATTCCCTTCATAGCCAGATATCGCAAAGAACGCACCGGCACATTGGATGAGGAGCAGATCCGGCAGGTTGAAGCCCTGGTTAAACGGTATACGGCAGTAGATGAACGCCGGGCGAGCATCATCTCATCCATTGAAGAACAAGAGAAGATGACGCCGGAATTGATGAAGAGCTTGACAGCGGCAGAAACTCTGACCGAGCTGGAAGATCTTTACCAACCCTACAAACCCAAACGGAAAACGCGGGCGAGTGTGGCTCGAAGCCGGGGATTGCAAGAGCTTGCTGATCGCATCCTGGCACAGGAGGTATTCAAGGGCACGGCACAGGAAGCAGCATTATCTTTTTTGAATGAGGAAGTGCCGGATGTAGAGGCCGCTTTGGCGGGGGCAAGAGACATCGTGGCCGAAACGATCAGCGACCACACAGACGTGCGCCGGACGACGCGTGAAAAGGCAAAGGCCTGGGGATCGCTGGTGTGCAAAAAGAAGGATGATGCTGACGATACGAGAGGTGTATATCGTATTTACTATGATTTCACCCAGCGGGTTGACCGCTTGCAGCCACACCAGGTGCTGGCGATCAACCGTGGCGAAAATGAGTATGTTCTCAAGGTCAAGGTGGAAGTATTGGAGCGCGACTGGCGTCAGGCGATGGAGGCACATTATACAGCAACACCATTGTCGCCTTTTGACGATCAACTTGTCATGGCAATGGAAGATGCAGCCGCACGCTTGTTGCTGCCGGCGATCGAACGGGATATCCGCCGCGAGTTGACAGAAAAAGCTGAAAAGCATGCCATCAGTGTGTTTGCGGCAAATTTGCGTGCATTGTTGAGTCAGCCGCCGCTGAGTGGACACACAGTAATGGGTATTGATCCCGGGTTTCGCACGGGCTGCAAAATTGCCATTGTGAACCCGACAGGCAAGATTCTGGAAACGGGAACGATCTACCCGCATCTTGGAGACGCGAAGTGGAAGGCTACGCTGGAGATTCTGGAAAAATTGGTTGAAAAATACAGTGTTGACCTGTTGTCCATTGGCAACGGTACTGCATCGCGTGAATCAGAAAAACTGGCGGCTGAATTGATTCAAAGGGTAGGCGGAAAATTAAATTATCTGATCACAAATGAGGCCGGGGCGAGCGTTTATAGTGCCAGCCCGGAGGCGCGGAAAGAGATGCCAAATCTGGATGTGAGCATTCGCGGTGCGGTCTCTATCGCCCGCCGGGTGCAGGACCCGCTGGCTGAGCTTGTCAAAATTGAGCCAAAGGCGATCGGGGTGGGCATGTACCAGCATGATGTCAACCAGACTGAATTGGGCACTTCTCTGGATGGCGTGGTGGAAAGCGTGGTTAACCAGGTGGGGGTGGATGTTAACACTGCTTCGCCGGCTTTGCTTACCTATGTTTCCGGATTGGGTCCCAAGCTGGCTGAAAGAATCGTAGCATACAGAGATGAAGCCGGCCCTTTTATTAGCAGGGAGGGAATGAAAGGTGTTTCAGGTCTGGGCAGCAAGGCGTTTGAGCAGGCAGCCGGATTTTTACGCATCCGCAATGGAGAGAACCCGCTGGATATGAGTGCCATCCACCCGGAAAGCTACCCGGTGGCAGAGGCTGTGCTGGCGCGTTGTGGCCTGGATTTGCAGTCGCCGGTAGAAGAGCGCCGGGAAACAATGGAGAGGTTCAAGTCAACTCAGCCGATTGAGAAGCTGGCCGATGAATTGCAGGTGGGGATACCCACTCTGGAAGATATTTATGAGCAATTAGTGCGTCCCGGGCGCGACCCTCGTGAGGATCTGCCGGCACCGATCCTGCGCAGTGATGTTCTCTCCATGGAAGACCTGATGGTGGGGATGCGCTTGAAGGGCACGGTACGCAATGTGATAGATTTTGGAGCTTTTATTGATATCGGCGTCAAACAAGATGGTTTGATGCACGTCAGCAAAATTCCACGGGGATCCCGCTTGCAGGTTGGCAACGTCCTGGAAGTGGAAATTGACGGCATTGATCATGAACGCGGGCGCATCTCTTTGTGTATGGTGGAAAGCGGGTAAGCTTCCGGCAAGCTCTGAACGGAATGTGCTAGAATTGAACCATGCCACCGGAAAAACACCCAACACCTGACGGATCTTTTCAAGGGAACGTGCAGGTGAATTCATGAGCGATCAATCTGCAGTATCCGAGTTTTCCATTTCCAGGCAGTATGAAAGCAACCGGCGCGGCCCTGTACGCTGGATCTATTCGCATGCCATCCGTCAGTGGCCTGTATTGTTAATGGCTTTTGTGGGAGCGTTTGGCAATGCTGCCCTGTACTCGATCACACCGATATTGATCGGGCGGGTTTTCAATCTTTTGCTGGGTACGCCCGGAGAAACGGGGTCAATCGGTCTGTATGCGTGGTTGATCGTGGGCAGCCAACTGGTGCGTGGTGCGGCGCAATTCATGCGCAATTATGGTTTTGAATTGGTAGCACAACGGGTGGAGCGGAAGATCCGCGAAGAGCTATATGTGAGCCTTTTGGGAAAAAGCATGACCTTCCACAGTCTGCAATCTGTGGGAGACATGATGGCCAGAGCTACAAATGATGTGCGGGAAGTGAACTTTTTATTCAGCCCGGGCATCAACCTGGTGGCTGGCTCGATGATGTTTCTGATCATGCCGCTGGCGCTTTCGGCCAGTTACCATCCACAATTGCTGCTTACCCCGATCGTGTTCAGCATTCTATTTTTTGCCGCCCTGTGGCATTATTTGCGGCTTTTACGTCCGATCACAGACAATGTGCGTACTTCATTTGGCAAGCTGAATACACGCCTTTCAGAATCGCTGGACGGGATCGAAACGGTTAAGGGCGCAGCACAGGAACATGGTGAGGTGGCCCGGTTTGGCAAGCACGCCCAGCACTATCGGGATGCATCGGTACAGCAGGGTGACATTGAGGCCAAATTTGTACCATTGTTGTTCTTTTACCTTTCCCTGGCCGGTGGTCTGCTGCATGCTTTGCTGCTTTATCATTGGGGTTCCATCAATCTGGGAGATGTAGTTGGTTATTTCGGCGTGCTGATGATGCTTGATTTTCCGACCTTCATCTCGTTGTTCGCTTATTCCCAGATTTCTTCAGGGGTGGCAGGTGCCCGGCGGATCCTGGAATTGTTGAACAAAGAAACCCGGCTTGATCAGAATGCGGAAGGGTATGCAGAACCGATGCGCGGCGAAGTGGAATTTCGCAAGGTGGGGTTTCAATATGAAGACGACGACCCGATCCTGAAAGACATTTCCTTCAAAGTTAGACCAGGGCAAACAGTGGCAATCGTGGGGCAAACCGGTTCTGGAAAGACAAGCCTGATCAAACTCATTAACAGGATCTATGATGTTACAGAAGGCCAGGTGCTGGTGGATGGCGTGGATGTGCGCGACTGGAATCTGGAAACGCTGCGCACCAATATTTCCATTATCGAGCAAGATATTTTTCTTTTCTCGCGCACGGTTGAGGAGAATATTGCTTTTGGAAACCCCGAGGCCGCTCACCCTGAAATTGAAGAGGCAGCTGTTTTTGCCCAGGCGCATGAATTCATCCAATCCTTTGACAAGGAATATCAGACAGTGGTGGGTGAACGCGGGGCAACGCTTTCCGGTGGACAGCGTCAACGACTGGCTTTAGCCCGGGCGTTTCTGGCAAACCCCAAGATACTGGTGCTGGATGATTCGACCAGCGCAATTGACAGCGCCACAGAGGATCTTATCCAGCAGGCGATCTTTGAGGCTTCCCGCGGCCGGACGACATTCATCATCACCCACCGCCTCTCGCAGATCCGTTGGGCTGACCTGATCCTGGTGCTGGGAAAGGGCGACCTGGAAGCAGTGGGCACACATGACGAGTTAATGCAGACATCGGCAATTTATCGCAGGATATTTACGCGCTAATGATGTTCGGGAAAATGAATGTAGGGTAGCAGACGATGAGTTTTTTTGCAGGTTTGAATGCAGAGGATTACGACCGGCAGTATTCCGACCGGGAACTTTTCGGGCGTATTGCGGCTTATTTTAGACCCCACGGCTGGCGTCTGGCGGGTTCAATTGTATTGTTGTTGGTGATGGCCGGCATGGGGGCGTGGCTGCCGGTGGTAGTTTCCAATGGTATAGATGCTGTTGAGCTTGGCTCATCCCTGACTGTAATCTACCGGGTTGGCGGAACAGTTTTTCTGATCGGCGTTGTGCGTTGGATGGCGAACTGGCTTAGCCGGCGGTTTCTGGTTCGCGTGGTGGCGGATGTTGTGCTGCAACTGGCTACAGATGCATTTGAGGCAGCAACCAACCATGACCTTTCATTCTACGATGAATTTTCTTCAGGCAGGATTCTGTCCCGGATCACTTCAGACACGCGCGATTTTGGCCAATTGGTCACTCTGACATCCGAGCTTGTTTCGCAGATCGTGCAGGTAGTTTTGTTGGGAATCGTGCTGGTGCGGATCAATTTCCAGCTCTTTATGTATGTAATTGCCATCATACCAGTGGTGTTCATTCTGGCTATTTTTTATCGCAGGATCGCCCGTACCGTTACCCGCCAGGGAATGCAGGCGATGGCTGAGGTGAACGCCACGATCAAGGAAACGATCAGTGGTATTGCGGTTGCCAAGAACTTTCGCCAGGAGCAATCCATTTTTGAGACCTTCATTGATGCCAATGACCTGTCGTATGCGGTCAATGTCCGCCGCGGGCTTGTGTTGTCTTTGGTGTTTCCCACGCTAAATGCTTTGGGCGGGGTTGCCACGGCGGTGCTGGTTTACACCGGCGGGTTGAGTGTCATTGCCGGGGTGGTGACCGCCGGAAATTGGTTCCTTTTTCTGAACAGTCTAAACAGGTTTCTGTTTCCAGTGATGAGTCTGTCGTCTTATTTGACACAGGTGCAAAGCGGCCTGGCAGCAGCCGAGCGGGTGTTTGCCTTGATTGATGCCAAGCCGGTGGTAATACAGAACCGAAGACTGGCAGTTGACCGGCTGAGGGGTGAAGTGCAGTTCAAAAATGTGGATTTTCGATACAAAGACAATGAGCAGGTGCTGGATGCTTTTTCGCTGCATATCCCGGCTGGTGAAAATATAGCCCTGGTGGGACATACCGGAGCGGGTAAATCTTCGATTGCCAAATTGATTGCCCGATTTTATGAATTTCAGGGCGGAGAGATCCTGGTGGATGGTTTGGATATCCGCTCGTTTGACTTGAATGCCTATCGCAAACAACTGGGAATCGTTTCCCAGTCACCCTTCCTGTTTTCGGGCACGGTGATGGAGAATATAATTTACGCGTGTCCCTCATCCAGGGAGGATGAGGTTTGCAAGCTTGCCAGGCAAATTGGCGAGGGCGAATGGCTGGAAGCGCTTCCTAATGGATTGGATACTGAGGTTGGTGAACGGGGTGCTCATCTTTCGATGGGGCAAAGGCAATTGGTGTCTTTGCTGCGGGTGCTCATTCAACGGCCTTCCATTTTCATCCTGGATGAAGCCACAGCCAGCATTGACCCTTTCACTGAATGGCAAATTCAGCAAGCGCTGGATCTGATCCTGGAATCTTCCACCAGTATTTTGATCGCACATCGGCTTTCGACGGTGAAATCGGCGGACCGGATCGTGGTGATGCAGGAAGGCAGGATTGCCGAAATTGGTACACATGCCAGCCTGCTGAAGGATGGTGGGCATTATGCTGAGCTGTACAACGCTTATTTTCGCCATCAGAGTCTGGAATATGTAGAGCAGTCCCGGGCAGTTTGGGAGAGGCATGGCCGAAATTAATTTGAAGGGAAGGGAACATTAATGGATGCTGGTGCGCCAATTCCTGCCAGCCCGGCCAGAGCTGAGATGCTGGTGAAGAATTCGCGATTTATTGCCGATGTCGGGCCGGCCTTTAGTGTGGCCGAAGCGAAGGCATTCATTTCCCAGATCAAGGGTGAATTTGCGGATGCCAGCCATCATGTCCCGGCCTTTCTGATTGGACATGGCAATTCGGTGATTGCCCATTGCAGTGATGCTGGTGAGCCTTCCGGCACGGCGGGCAGGCCGGTGTTAAGTATTTTGCAGGGCAGCGGCTTGGGGGACGTGGTTCTGGTGGTCACACGCTATTTTGGCGGCACGAAATTGGGTACTGGCGGGCTTGTGCGGGCATATTCTGATGCGGCACGCTCGGTTCTGGAAGTGCTACCTCGGGCGGTAAAAATTCCCACAATGATTGTGACGGCAACATTCCCATACACCTATTATGAACGTATGCGCTTACTCGTTTCGAAGCATGGCGGAAAAGTGCTGGAAGAAGCATTTGAGGTTGGAGTCAGTTTGCTGGTGCAATTTGCAGCCACCGCATTTAACGGATTTCAGTCAGAGGTAAGGGACTTGACCAATGGCACTATTCAGGCCGAAATTGTTTCTGAAGATACGGATACAATCATGCCCTTGAGTGGGACAAATCTATCTGCATAAACAATTCAGGCGGCCTTTGCAGCCGCCTGAATTGTTACTCAAGTATCTCCAAAAATCTTTGGGCCATTTCACTGACATCAGATGCGGTAGAAATGCCTTTCCAGTTTTGGCCGGGGGACACCAAATTGGCAACGATCATGTTGGCTCCATTGAAAATGGCACTGCTGGCTTCTTTCAGGTCCACCCCGCCGGCGGCCGAGATCACAATATTGTATTTACTGCGAATACGGGAGATATGGCGGTAGTTGATCAGTTTGGAGCGGTTGGTTTCTTCATCGCGCCCCCGGTGCAGGACGACCACATTGGGCGGGGCAATCAGGGGTCGCAGCACAGCCAAGGGATCATTTACGCCCAGCATGTCGATCATCGACACAATGTCCAGTTGCTGGCAGCGCTTAATGAACAGGTCCAGAGTTTCTTTGGGGGCGTTTCCCAGGGCAGTGACAGCTGTTGCCCCATGTTGATGCGCCATGTCCACCTCACCCAGTGCACCATCCACAATTTTTAGGTCGGCCACAATATATCCTGGCCATTGACGGCGGATCTCCATCAAACCGCGCATTCCTTCGCGCTTCAGATAGGGAGTGCCGGCCTCGATCAAAATCCTTGGGCTTTTGACAATGCCAGGCAGGACCATTTTGACCAGATGGATGTCGTCATTGAAAGCGATTTGCAGGTAGCGCGTTTTGCTATCGAGCATCATGGAAACTATTCCTGATTATCGGGCATGGATTTAATGATCTGACCAAGTTCGTTAGGCAGGAAAAGGACGATCTTCTCGGATGGGTCGGCGGCGATATCACGTATGGTTTGCAGTGTCCGCAGGTGCAGGGCGCCCCTGCTCTTTGACAGGTTTTCAGCAGCCATACGCAGGTTTTCAGAAGCGGAAAGCTCGCCTTGCGAAGCAATGATGACAGCCCGGCGTTCCCGCTCGGCTTCCGCCTGTTTGGCCATGGCACGTTTCATTTCTGCGGGCAGTTCCACTTCCTGAATTTTGATGGCTTCCACATCGATGCCCCAGCCATTGGTTTCTGAATCCACGATGGTCTTAATCGCCTCAGCGATATTCTCGCGCTCGGTGAGGACAATATCCATTTCGCTGTTACCAATTACATCGCGCAGGGCCGCCTGAGTGTACTGGCGGATGGCATAGACATAGTCCTCGATCTTGATGATGGCCGCTTCCGGGTTGATGACCTTGAAGTAGACCACGGCATTGACCAGCATAGGGATGTTGTCTTTGGTCATAACTTCCTGGCGGGGGATGTCAGCCGTTTTGATGCGCATATCCACGCGGCGCATCGTCTGCATGATGGGAATAATAATGGTTGGTCCAGGATTGCGAATGCCTTTGTATTTACCAAGGGTGAAGACCACGCCGCGCTCATACTGGTATAGGATCTTGACACCTGTGAGGACAAACCCCACCAACAGAGCAATCAGAATACCGAAAATACAGAGTAATGAAGATAACGCGCCTTGCATTTTTTTGTCCTCCTGAGTGATAGAAATCAAACGAATACATGAATAGTTTACAACAATTTGTGTCGGGATTATGCACAGATTGTTAAATCTTATTGACTCGGTTTCGATATTGACAGGATATGAGGAACAGAATCTTGTTATTGAAAAGCGAATTTCGTGGGTTTGGGTGAAGCATTTTTCTGGAGAATCACAAGATTTCCTCGATGAGGAAATCGGCGATCTGCCAGGCGCCATTGGGCTGGCTGCGCTCCATGCGCGGCAAGGATAATAAGTGAGGAAGCTGATTCAACCAGGTGGTTTGTGAGATGTGCTCGCCCTGCATCTGGATGCCCTGCATTTGCATCTTGATAAATTCAGTCAGACAGGCGGATTCACGGAAACCGGCGCGGGAGAAATAGCCGAACGGCAGCCCGGCATGAAAAAGTTCGGCGATGGTGCTGTAACCGGCCTTGCCGATGGCGGCATCACAGGCATTGAGCAGGTCTGGATGGTAAAACGAAGAGTGATGCGGCAGGAGGATGAGATTCTGACGCTGCTCGATATGGGTGCTTCCGCCGGGTATTATGAAAGTGACTTCCTGAAAACTAATCAGGTGGTCAATGGCGGCAAATGATTCCGGGATGCCGCCCATGGTGATGAGAACGACCAGCTGCTGGGGAGAGAGTCCCAGCTCGGTTCGCAGGGCCTTCCGGCTTTTTTGCGGAGTGCGGCTTACCGGCCAGACTTCCAGGGCAGGGCTGGCAGCAGGCTGGCAAAAAGGCCGCGCAAGGATGTGGGCATCAGGCAGCCGAAAAACCTCTCGCAGACCGGCAATGTGTTTTGCAAAGCCGGGATAATCAGATGAATAGGATTCGTATATCCAGTCCCAGGTGAAGTTTTCGACAAGAATCGCGGGGATGCCCGCTTTTTTGGCTGCCAGGATGCCCAGAGGTGAGATATCACAAAGTGCGCACCGGCAGCCGGTTTGGCGCAGCAGGGAGGCAATGTTATCAATATGATCGTTTTGAAAGGGAAGAAATGCATCCAGCGCTCTTAGGGTGGCCGGGATGTCCTCTGAAAGGGGTGAAGACTGTACCAGACCGATATCCGTTTTCAGGGCGTGGTAGCGGTAGACGGGAGGCAGCGCTTCTGCAAAGAACCATTCGGGGACCAGGGTGAAGATCTCAAAGGTAATCGCAGGGTTGGCTTTGTGCAGAGCAGCCATCACAGCCGCGGCACGGGCGGCGTGACCGAAACCATGCGGTGAGATGAAATAGGCGATGGTGGAATTCAAGGAATGGCTCTTGTTGGCATGATTTCTTAAAGCGCCCAAGCCAGCATGAAGCCCAGGATGGCGAGGATGATCCCCAGATGCAGGAAAAGGTCTGACTCTGCCAACCAGCCGGCAGAAAAAATGCGCAACAGGAAATTGAGCAGCACACACAACATGGCAATGATTGGCAGCAGACCCTTGCGGGCGGCCAGGAATTCGGATGAGCGATCAAGGAATTTCGAAAATCGTAGTTTCATCTTGTTGTCCGTCCTGTTTATCGTCATCAGGGTGTGACTGGGAAACGAAAAAAGGCAAGTATTGTGTGATCAAACGGCCCGGGATGAAACCTTCCATTTCGACTTTACCCCGGCCATGCTCCACTTTGGTCACCTGACCTTGTGCATGAAAGAGGGAGATGAGGTTGCCCTGGTCATAAGGCAAACGCACCTTGATGGGCGTTAGTTCACTAAAAAGTCGTGCTTCAATGATTTCCAGTAATTCAGGAATCCCCAGATCTTTTTTGGCCGAAATTGCCACGGCATGATCGAAAAGATGCAAGCTTTGATCTGCCTGGTCTGGTGAAGGCAGGCGGTCGATCTTGTTAAGTACAGTCAGCATGGGGATGTGGTCTGCGCCAATTTCTGCCAGGGTTAGTTGCACCGAGCGCCATTGGGCGAGAGCATTGGGGTGGGTGATATCCACCACATGCAGCAACAAGTCGGCCTCGGCGATTTCCTCCAATGTGGCACGGAAAGCAGCCACCAGTTGATGAGGCAGCTTTTGAATGAAACCGACAGTATCGGTCATCAAACATTCGCCGCCAGTTGACAGCCTGACCCGACGTGTGGTGGGGTCGAGGGTCGCAAAAAGACGGTCAGCAACCAATACATTGGCATCTGATAGACGGTTGAGCAGGGTCGATTTCCCGGCATTCGTATAGCCAACAAGTGCCACGGTTGGAATTTGAGAACGTTTGCGGCTCTCCCGGTAGCGCGAGCGGTGGGAACGGACCTTTTCCAGT
>JAGVAB010000063.1 GCA_020060485.1 Anaerolineales bacterium | reverse complement strand
CCGTAACCTGAGCGGACTGCCCCGCCCGTGGACCGCCCGCTTCCGCTGCACAGTGGCCATTGCAACCCCCAAGGGATCACTCACCTTGACCGAGGGTATCTGCGAGGGCGAGATCATCCCCGAAGAGCGCGGCACGGGCGGCTTCGGCTACGACCCCATCTTCCTGCTGCCCGAGCTGGGTCTGACCACCGCCGAGCTGAGCCGCCAGCAGAAGAACACCCTCTCCCACCGGGCGCGCGCCGTGCATGCCGCCATTCCGCTGTTAAAGACGATAATTGAGGGATAAAATCCACGTAAATATCCCCCAGGACGCCGAAATTTCACCAAAGACCCGCTACAATACAGGAACAATCTGTCACCCGAAACTTGGGCATTAAAATGTTGTCTTTAGAATTCACAGAAACCGTGCTGCAAATACCGGAAATGAAGAAAGAAATCCTGCCCGACAAACTCTTTTCCGAATCCCGGCCTGGCATCCGTTCCCGCCTCATCCGCCAGTTCCTCAAGTCCTGCCCCAAGAGTCTGGACCCCAGACCGTATCTTGAGGAAATGAACGCCATTGAAAAGGAACTGTTACAGCGTCAAGGACAGGCCAGGGAGCTTGAGTCGCGTGCACCGGCAGAAGCCGCCGCCCTGCACGAAGAATTGCTCACCGACGGCAGCCTGGTGCCGCATTCCTACCTGTGGCTGGTGCAGTACTACCAGCAGCAAGCCAAACCCCAGCAGGTGCTGCGCGTCTGCCAGACGTATATCGATCACTACAATGCCTGCAAAGCCCTTGATCTTGATGATCCCGAATACATGCCCTTTGTCAGCATGTTCCTCGAGATTGCCCGTAATACCGATTCCGGATGAGGCGGTCTGCGCCAGCAGCCCAAACCGCCCCTTGCCCGCTTTTAAAAGCCCAATCTAGTCCCGATCCCTGTCAAATTTCGCCTGGAGTTCCTGCACCAGGCGCTCATCATTTTCAACCACCCTGGCCCACAGGGCGGCCAGCATCTGCTCTGCGCCTACCCCGTTCAAGGCCAGGCGTTCACCTTCTGGCAGTGAAGGATCGAACTCCGCCAGGATGCGCCCGGCCTGTTCAGCCTGTGCCGCGCTGGGCGGTTGGCTCCAATCCAGACGCAATTTATCGCTATCCTTCTCCCGTCCAACCCCGGCCACCGGCAGCCCGGCCGCGTCCAGGGCCTGATGCAACCGCACCGCCGCCGGGATTCCGCTTGTTTTCTCTGTCATCCTATTTTCCTTTATAAATCTCTTGGTCAATTGACCTCACTTTTTTTGAATTTCACGCAAAGACGCCAAGCCGCAAAGAAAAACAACTGTACACTCTTTGTCAGCTCCCCCAATTTCCTGATCCCTAATTACCGAGTTGACTGATCTCCGATCAACAGATTGACTGATCAACTTGCCGGTTAACAAATTTCCATGGCACTTTTCCATCTGCCGATCTTGTATCTTCATCCCATTAGAACTCCCTGCAAACAATTCAGTGCGGCGTCTCCCTCGCCCCAGGCATTGCCCACTGCTCCATTGCCCTTCTCCAGCCAGGTGTAAGCCGTCAGGCCGGGGGTGGTCCAATCCAGCAGCTCGGCGCGGATGGTTGCCCCGCGGTAAAAGGTGTTGGCCGGGGCATAGGCATAATGGCAGCCGATGGTCTGGGCGCTGTTGATCGTGGTCGCATTGCGCCCAATGCCCGAATAGCTGATGCAGGTGGTATAGGTCTTGGCCAGCACGTGCGTCCACAGATGCAGACAGGCCGGCAGGCCGCTGAGGATATCCAGGCGGTTGCCGCTGTCGTTATTGGCCGCCCGCCAGACGGTTTCCTTGTAGGCATAAGCAGCGGCATTTTCACCCTTGAACAGAAAGCGCGGCACCTGATTGAATGCGTTCCACAGCCAGCGTTTTTCGGCGCTGTCCTCTGTCAAGCCGGAAGCAGAAGTGCGGCAGGTGCCCACATACAGGCGGCTGACGTCACCGGCCTTGACCTGCCGCCCGTTCTGCACAGCCAGGGCGGCGGCGCGCACGCTGTCCGAGGTCCACACTACTTTTTCCAGAGCCAGATCGCTGCCCGTGTGATACAAAAAGAGATCCACATTTTTACCCGCCGTCACACCGGAAAGCGAAACAGCCGCCTCGATAAGGGTAAATGGCCGCCAGCCGCGCCCGTTAACATACAGCTCGACCAGATCGCCGCTGAACGGCGTCAGGTAAACCGTTCCGGCCGCGCTCACATCACTGGCAGTGACCGGCGTACCAGAGGATAGGGATAACCGCCCCTGAAAAACTGGCGGATGCACGCGCCCCAGCACGGCTTCCAGATACTGCGAGGCCAGGCTTTGCACACTGCCGGGAGCAATGCGGCTGCCATCCCAAAAAAACTGGCCGATCAGCCGCCGTCCGCCGGCCTCGCTGGCGCTGGTGTTGACCTCCAGGCTGAAGCTGCCCGAGCCGGGCGACTGCACGGCAAAGACATACCAGTCCGCCGCCGCCCCGGCGGGTTTGGCCGAGGCAGAAAGATCCACGTTGGCGCTGGCAGCCAGCATGCAGCCGTTGATCATCAGCGCCACAGGCGCAGCAGGTGTGGCCGGCACACGCAGCCGGTCGCTTTCCAAAGCCTCCAGACGCAAATTATGACTGAAGCGCCCCAAAAAAGCGGCCAGGCTGAGCGCGTCTGCATCTGCCTGGCCCAGGGTCAGGGCATCGCGGCGCAGGTTGTTATACTGGGCGGCCGCCGTCGGCTGCCCGCTGGAAACCTCACTGCTCAAGGGATACGTCATTCAAAGCCTCCTACTCATCATCATCTCTAACATACAAGCTGTTTTCTTCAGGAAGGACATTTTTGCGAAACATCCATCGGGAACCGCCATCCTTTCGGGTGGAGCGTGCTCCGCCCCTGCAAAAGCACCTGTGCGGTAACGCTTGACAAAAATTA
The DNA here is from genome assembly GCA_020060485.1 of Anaerolineales bacterium. Next base: position 25,093 of record JAGVAB010000063.1, on the reverse strand, counting down.
ACACCACCATAAACACCCCGCTGTACACGAAGTCAGCATATGCCTTCCTCTTTTTGCAGCTTCACCGCAAAATGGGGAAGGTTAGGAAGGGGTGCTGGCGCCAATCCGCTGGATGGCTAGCGCCAATAGCCCGTGTCCCAGGATAGCGGCCCGCCCCACACGCACAACTCCAGGGTGGCCGGGTCCACTGGCGGCCAGTAGTAACCCACATTGTTCAACTGCACATCCACCGTGGCGTGGCTGGCAAAGTGCACCTCACGGGCGGTGAAGCCCAGCGCCCCCAAATTGAGCAGTGTCCCCGCCGGGCAGGTCAGGGTGATGCCTTCGCGCCGCTCAAGAAACTGCATCAGCTTGCTGTACATCTGCCCCCGGCTGGCAGTGTGCCGGGTGCCATCCGGATTAAGCAGATCATCCGCCAGCAGCAGGTTGCAATACACCCACACGCGCATGCTGCCATACTGGGCCGTCTCCTCGCCAAAGACCTCGCGCTGGATCAGCACACCCTCCGGACGGGAGCGCGGCGCAGCAGCCAGCACAAACCCGTAGGGTTGGCCGCCATCAATCCCGGCGTGCGCCAGGGTCAGGTGGCAGTTGACCCCAACCTGTGCTTCATCCGGGGACTCAGGCATCCCAGTCATCCAGCCGCCAACCGGCATTCTGCTGCCACACCGGCGGACGCACCCGCCCTGTATGGCGCAATCCGTCCAGAAAAGCGTGAAAACGCTGCATCAACGGCGCGGCGCAGGCCAGCCACTTGCCGGCCTCGTCTGTGCGGCTGCCATGCGCTTCCACCAGACGCAGGGCGCGCCCGTTGGCCGCCAGAGCTGCCGCACCACTGCTGATGGACACCTGATGCTCCGGCGGCAGGGTGGTGGTTTCGGCCCCATCCAGCCCGGCGATGGTGTGGGCGGCAGTGTATAACACGTGCAGCACCTGCCCGACCTGCGGCGCTGGCCGCCCGCCAAGCCAGAGCATGGGCTGGTCGTCCCGCCAAAAGAAATGCCAGGGCTGGGTATACGGCCGATAAACCGTGGCAGCCAGATCGTAAGGAAAAGCCGCCCGCACAAGGGGAAAAGCACCCCAACCGGAAGCCGGTCTATGCGCAAAAACTGTGGATAAACCGCGAAGTTCTGTGGATAAAGCAGGGAGAATGTGGAAATCTTCGCCTTGTTGCCCATTTTCCAGCCCTTCATCTGCCAGCGGCAACAGGTATTCCCTGGCCACCCACAGCACCACCGGCACAAAGGTGAAGCCGCCAGCCGCCGACTGCTGTGATCCCGCCAGGCTGACCACGTCTCCGGCGCGCAGCCGACCGCGCAAAGTGTCGCTGAAGGAAGGGGACAGACGCAGGTTGAGGTCAACCGCCGCCCGGCAGCGCAGCCCGTATTCCCCGGCCAATTGAGGCTGTTTCGCCTGCTGCATCAGCAGCGGCAAAGGGTCCACAGCCCCGCCAAAGCCATTCCCGGCCTGGCCTGCCAGGCGCAGCTCAAAGTGCAGATGCGGTGCGCTGGAAAAACCGCTGTTCCCCGACCAGCTGATCACTTGTGCGGCAGTTACCTCCTGCCCGATCTGCACATCCGCAGCCTGCAAATGGGCATACAGGGTTTCCCGCCCGCCGCCATGTACCAGGCGCACATAGCAGCCATAGCCCTCGGGCTGACTTGCAATGTGCTGCACAATACCGGCGGCGGCCGCCCGCACCGGCGTGCCTGGCGGCACGCCAAAATCCAGGCCGTTATGCCCGGCCAGGCCAAAGCGCGCATAGGTCTGCGGGTTCCCGCCAAAGCCCTGGGTGATCGGCGCACTACCTGCCACCGGCCAGATCAGTTTCCCTTCCATCAAGATGCACCTCCCTGTTCCAATGTGCTCTTCACATCCATTCGGTCCGGCTTAAGTACATCCGGCGCTGCTGGCCGCGAACGGCCTGTCCCCTCAACCATGCCCTTGAAGCCTTCCGCCACCGGCGGCGCAAACGCGCCACCCGCCAGCAAACCATCCACGTCTGCCGGTTCTCCGGCATAGCGGTAGACCATGCGCAGCAGTTCGCGGTCATCAATCAGCCCTCGGTCACGCATGTCCTGAAAGACGGCGCTGATCTGGGTGGCAGCCATAGCCAGGACAGCATTGTCGCGGGAGGAAATGTCCGCCCCGCTCACCGCCAGCACCGCTGCCTGGGGAACGCGGTTGTCGATCTGCGCCCGGCGGGTCAACACCACCCGCAGCACGTCTTGCACCACCCACAAAAAATAGCGCTGGCGTTGTTCAAAATGGCGGTAGGTCGGCCCGCCGGCTGCCTCGGCTGTGGTGCGGGTGCTGCTTTCCGGCTCGGCCAGAAAGTGCAGCGGAATGCCTGCCCCGGCGGCGATCATTTTCTTCAATGCCAGGCCGTCGCTGTTGGCCTCGTTCGACTCCAGTTTGGGGCTGAGGATGGACCATTGCTCACTCTCATCACTGACCAGAATGGCCCCCGGGCGGGGAGGGTTGGCATTCAATTCATTTTGGCGGGCAATGCGCTGGGCGGCTGTTGGCCAGCGCCCGTTGACCATGAACAGGAAGGCATTACGGTAACGGTTGAGACGGGCGCGGTCCTCCAGCCAGTTGGCGTAACGCGCCAGCCAGCGCAGCAGCGGGGCCAGGTCCGATTCGCCCCACTGGGCGCCTACCGGTCGATTGATGGCGTAGTGCAGCATGACCACCGGCCAGCCCCCGCTGGCATCCGGGTGGTCGCGGGTCTCGTCATACGCCGGCCAGGGGGACAGCTCCAGTTCCTGCGGGGTGCGCACCGGCCAAAAGGCCAACGGCTGTTCAATGTCATGCGGCTGGGCTTCAATGCGTTCAATGCCCGCCGTCGGAACAGCGCGCACATAGGACATGCCAGCCGGGTCGGTCGAGACCATCACAAACAAATTGCCGGTGCGGGTCAGTTCGTCGCACCACTCGCTGCAGCGCGTGGCCATGCGGTTCAGGCGGTGCTCCCAAAACTGCTTAAGAAACCGGTCAGCCGCCGGCTGCTGGCTGGAGACAGTCACCCCATCCCCCAACACATACTGGCTGGTCAGGCCAACAATGCGCCGTCCCAGCGGGTTGCCGCGCCAGGCCTCCACCGCCTGCTCCAAGACCTGGCGCCTGTCATGCGGGAAGCGGTCACGATCATGCAAACCGCTGGAAGGCAGCCCCACAGGAAAGCTCAGCTCACTTTCCAATGTGGCGGCGCTCAGGGCAGCGTGGCGCAGGCGCGCCGCCTGACGTGGAAAAACACGTTCAATCCATAAGGTCATGAAGCCTCCTCAACTTCCATTATCTAAACTCACCAGATGCCTCCCTTGAATTGCAACAGCAATTGGGGGAGGTCAGGAGGGGGTCAAAACCCCCAATCCAGTTCTTCCAACGGGTCGGCGGGCTGCAAAATGGCTGCCGGCTGCGGATTCGACCAGGGCAGCCCGTCCAGCACAGCGCACAATGCGGCTGAAACCAGCAGATCATCGTGCAGCCAGTCACCGCTGGCCGGTCCACGCCGCCCGTCGGGTACGCCCCAGGCCAGATGATGCTCCGGGCCGCTGTGCACCTGCATCTCACAGGCCGCGGCCTGCGCCTGAAACACGGCCTGCAAGCGGGCAGCTTCGCTGTCTGCACCATCGCTGCTGTGGTCCTTGAAGCGCCCGGTCTCAATAGCGCTCAAAAAGTCCCAACCCAGGCGGGACTTGCTGGCCGCAGTGAAGATGAAGGGCGTCACCCGCCCCGGCAGGCCCGCGCCCAAAAAGCTGGCCAGACCTGCACCTACACCGGTGGCATCCACCACCACCTGCTGTGGCTGCCAGGTTTCAATCAGTACGCTAAGCTGGCCGTAAAGCTGGCTGTGCAGAGTGCCCTGCCATTGGCGGCGCTGCACCACCCGGTAGGCTGGTTTCCGGCGCAGCGGGTCATCCAGTCCCGCCAACCCAACCGCCACAATGGTCAGGGCAGTCAGGTCGCGGGCAGGGTTGTCCAGGCCATCCGCAGTCTGCTGACTGGCAGCATCCTCGCCGCCCACGTCGATCAGAAAGGCGTAAGCCTCCCCCGGTTCAGGCGCAGTCAGGGCCGGGTGGCTGCCCTGCATCAGGCTGCGCCGTTCGGGCGGGAAAAGCCCGCCGCCGGCCTCGATCTCCTCCGAGAAGTATTGGGTACGCACCAGCGGGTGGCTGCGCCCAAAGCGTGCCACCTGCCCGGCCACAAAATCCCGGTATGCAGGCAGCAAATCCCCCACTTCCCCGGCAGTCAGCACAAAGGCGCGCCGCAGGCCGTCAATGGCTTCGGCCTGGCGGGCAGAACGCAGTTCACGCGCCAGCAGGGTATCGCTGGTCCAGGCGGTGCCAAAGAACACCCGCGTGGCATTAGTCGAGGCGGCCATCGGGGCAATGTCCTTGTCGAATTTGTCTGGCAGCACATCCTGGGCTTCATCCACTTCCAACAGGGTGCTGGCCGTCGCACCGACGATATTGGCCTCCGGGTTGCCGGAAAAGAAAAGGATGCGCGCCCGGCCGATGCGGTAGATGTAACCCGACTCCTTGCGCCACAAATGGCGCGTCAGCAGGTTGGCCGAAAGCGTGCGCTCCAGGCGGCGCATGGCATTCAGCGTCTGCGGCTTCCAGGTGGGCGATACCTTGACCAGCTCGGCATCAGTCTGTGAAAGCAGCAGAAGCAGGTAGGCTTCCAACTGGGTCTGCATTTCATTTTTGCCGGACTGGCGCGGAAACATGACCACGAAGCTCAAACCGCGCCGCTGGCGCACTGAATCAAGAATGGCCAGGGCAGCCTCAGCCTGATAGGCGCGCAGTTTCACTCCCGAAGCAGCGGCGGCAAAGCGCAGCGGGTCTTCCAGCAGGGCAAGGTATGCTTGGCGCAGGTCGCTCACAGACCCACCACCGCCTTGAGAAAGGCAGCCACTGCCAGGATCGAGGAACTGCCCGAGGTCAACCCCGACCAGACCTTGAACTGGGTCACCCCCTGAGCAGCTTCCTGCAAGCGCAGCTCGTGATCCCGCATCTGCCCTTCCAGCCGCGCCAGGCGGTGATCGATCAATTCCAGATTGCTGGCCTGGCGCGCCTTGAGCAGATCGATCTCGGCCCGCATCAGATCCAGGGCATGGTGCATCTGTTCGGCGATCAAAGCCGCCTGTGTGTCTTGCATGGCATCCTTCTTTCTTCAAGCCGGGTGCGGGCTGGCAGCCTGGCTGGTGCAAGGGCTCCGTTTTTACGGGTGCTTGTGCGCACCGTTGCACCGCCAGCCAATGGCCGTTTGTGGGGCGCTGCCAGCCCTCTGTGGACGACACGCCCGCCCGGTTACATATCGCAGCCTTTAGTGTCCGCTGCGCTGCGGGTCATCAAATTTTCTGAGCATCTCGGCCAGCGCCTCCTGCAAGGCCGAGGCATGCTCCCGATTGTCCTGCAGATCCATCTGGGCCTGCAACAGGCGCACGAGGCGCGTGCTGGCGCTGCTCAGGCTGTCCAGCACCCGGCGCAGCTCCGGCAGGGTGGTCTCCTGCTCTGCCATTTCGGTGATGCGCAGGATCAGCTCGCGTACAATGGCAATTTCCTGGTCCACCCCGGAGGCACTCTGCACAGGTGCACCCTGGCGGCTTGCGCCCGTGGAATGCCGCTCACCAGCTTCTGGCGTCAGGCTCAATCGCAGCCCTCCTTTGATTTAGAAAGTATGTTCTAATTTGTTCCAGTATGACAGCTTTCCCCGCCGCTGACAATGGTCAGAAGCGGCAAAATGCTGGTCAAAACCGGCAAACTGTTCCATGCCCTGATTTGTCGCGTTTCCGTTACAAACCTGTCCAAATCACTGTACAAATCCCCAAAACAGGCTGTTTTTCATTGACTTTTTTTGTGCTGTGCTGTATCGTAAAATCAGGTTCATCAGAACGATTACAGGGACGATATGAAAACGATATCTGAACATCTGCACACATCACGTCAAAAGAACAACCGTTTCCGCGGCCAGTCCTTTGTGGAGCTGGCTTTGGTATTGCCCATCCTGCTGATCATGCTGCTCGGTCTGATCGAAGTCACCATGTTTATTGGCCGCTACATGGATGTGCTTGACCTGACCCGCGAGGCTTCCCGTTTTGCTTCCTCGCGTGACTCGCGGCCCGAAGTCCAGGCCCAGATCGCGGATGTGGATTGCAGCGCCCCCGAGCCATTCAATTTCTATTGGCATACGGCCTGCCTCTTTTCCCCGCCGCAAACAGACCCGCAGTGCCAGGACTGCCTTGGCTATGACATCAGTGACCCGCTACGCCCGGCACACTGCAAGTTTTGCAACGGCCTGAACCCCTTCGTAACCATTGACCCTGCCAGAGACGATGTGGTCATCTCAGTTTTCACCGTGGTTGACCGCCACTCCAGCAGCCAGTCACCGGTCACAGTCTGGGCGCTTTCCAACCACGACCATGACAGCACCCACTCCGACAACTGGAAGTATGACTGCACCGGCAACCAGGCCACCGAAAATGTGTTGCGCACCGAACCCTATTACTCCGAGGCGCACATCAACGATCTGCTTAACGCAGGGCCTGGCACACCCACACCGTCTTCGCGTGCCAACCGCGGCTTCGTGGCCGTGGAGTTCTACTATTGCCACGAACAGGTTTTGAATATCCCGTTTATCACAGCTTTTGTTCCGAACCCTATGAGGATCCATGCATACACAATCATGCCCCTTCCAGCGGCTGCGCCAACGGCTACACCCAAATCTCCCTGAGACCGGCCAGCAAAAATCTTTGCGCGGTCAGGTGATGGTGGTTTTTGCCGTCGCCTTGCTGGCGCTTTTATTCTTTATCGGGCTGGCGGTAGACGCCGGAGCACTTTACGTCACCTATGGTCAGCTCAAACGCGCCGTGGATTCGGCCGCGGTGGCCGCCGCCAATGACTTCAAAAGCTTTGAAGGCAATGTGGATACCGCCCAGCGCGTCGTCTCGATGGGCGAGACTGCCAGCGAGGTCTTGCGCATGCACAACGTCGACCTCTCCAGCACCGAACTCACTCTGCGGGTCTGTGATCTGGATTCCGACGGCGTGCGCGACGCCAGCCTGCAAACCGAGGTGCCCCAGTTCTACAATCTCTGTCCGGATACGACTGGCGGCGATTCGCCGCGCAAGCTGATCTTTGTCAGCGCCAATCTCGAGGCCCCGCTTTATTTCCTGCACCTGCTGGGTTTTCAATCCTTCAATCTCAGCACCTATTCCATCTCTGAAGCCGCCCCCATTGACCTGGTGATCGTGATCGATGTTTCCGAATCCATGTCCGAGGAAACCACCTCACCCACCACCTACGATGTTCAGGGCTACAACCCCAACCACGCCACCAGCGGCTGCAATCCCATCCCGCCCGGCTACGCAGGGTACTCCGCCACCGAAATGGGTTCCTGCCAGCCAATGCGGGATGCCAAAGTGGCCGCCAAAGCCCTCATCGATTCCCTCTACCCCGGCTATGACCAGGTCTCGCTGGTCACCTTTGACAGCCAAGCGGTGGTCATGCCCATCCGCAATCAATCCAATATTGAAGTCGGCCTGAGCAACTCCATGGCAAACGCCAAACTGGCCGTGAACCATATCCGCGTGCATGACGACCCGGACAGAAGGTATCGCTGGCCGCAATGGCAGGCCAATGGCCGTTACAACCCGGTCAACCCCGAAGACCGGGATGGCGACGGGCAGGATTACGATGACCCGCTCAAAACCGGCTACACCTGCCCGAACATGACTCTGGAGATCATGAATGACCGCTGGTGGAGCTACGACGAAGGCGCTCCGTTTTGCACCGACAGCAGCGGCATGTGCACCAATCGCTCCACCACCCCGGGCGCATCTGCACCCTGCACGTGCAATGCATATACAGCCGCCGGCAAAAGCTATGCCGCCGGGCCGGATTATGCCTTCCCCGCACCGGGCGGCCTGCCCTGTGATGATGATTTTCTTTATGACGCCTACGACTGGAACCTGGATGGCGTATTCACCATCGATGACCACAATGAAACCGTGCAATGGCTGGCAGACAACGACCCGGACGGCGCCAGCGGCCCAATGGTCGCCTCCCTCTCGCCACTCTCCACCTGCACTGGCTGCGGCATGCGCACTGCATTGGGTGTCCTCGAATCGGAAGGCCGCCCCGGCGCAGTATGGGTGATCGTGTTCTTCACCGACGGCATGCCCAACCTGAGCGACGTGTACAAGCCCGGGGTCAACAATCATGTGCCGGCGGAATACCCCAACGGCTTCTGCAATGGCAAATTCGGCAAAGGTCAGACTCCCCCCAATTATTCCTACTCGACCGGCGGTTACTGGCCTTACCTGTGCACGGTTACCGATACCAGCAAACCGCGCTACTGCATTGACGAAAACCAGGATACCTGCCCGCCCAACACCATCTGGCAGGGCTCCACCCCCAATACCAACTACAGCATCATGGATTATATTTACGACATGACGGATTCCGCCGCACTGACCAGATCCGCCAATCCCAAGGAACCGCCCGGGCACGACATTGCCATTTACACCATCGCCCTGATCGGCCCCGCCCGCCAGAATGCATTCTTCCATACCACCGAAGATATGCTGCGCTACATGGCCGCGGTAGGCATGGACGGCGACCGCAGCACCGACCCCTGCAGGACAGCCAGCCGCTTCGAATCCTGCGGCCAGTATTATCTGGCCCCCACCAGCGCCGAGCTTGTCCCCATTTTTGAGGATATTGCTGGCCGTATTTACACCCGCATCACGAATTAATTGGTGAAAGATCATTTCACCGGAAATCATTTCAAGGATTTTCCCGCCTGACCGGAGGGCACCATGAACAAAATCAAACAATGGATCGGCAACCTGCAGCATCATTTCAAAAAGCGCACCCGCGCCCAGGGCCTGGTCGAATTTGCCCTGGCACTCCCCATCCTGCTGCTGCTCATCTTCGGCGTGATCGAATTTGGGCGTTTGCTGCAAGCCTGGCTGGCCCTCGAAAATGGCGCCCGCTTTGGTGTACGCTATGCCACCACCGGTGAATACAACCCGGCCTATTGTTCGGACGCGGTGGACGCCTTTGAAAATGTGCGCTTCCGCGATCCGGACGACGCCACCAACCCTGCCAAATATGCCGTGATGACAGAGGCGGAAAAAGCAGATGGTCGCGACGACTGCGTCGTCTACCGGAATGGCAAGATCAACAACCAGATCAGCAATGCCCTTCAGGACTGGGCCCGCATGCCCTCGATCTACGATGCCGCGCTCTCCGGCGCAACCGGCATCGCCTGGGATGCGCTTGGCGCGGTCTCCGGTGATTACAAGCAATACCTCAAGGATGGCTTTGATCCAGGCACCTATGCCTATGACGTCTTCGGCGATCTGTTACCCACCGCAGCCAACCGCGGCAACCCGGGCGAACCGGGTTATTTTGGCATCTCGATCTGCAGCAACCGCTCCACATCCAAAGACAATACCCTGCCGGATGATAACCTGAACGAAGGCGGCGCTTTTCTGTTTGACACCCGCGACTTTTTCTATCCCGGGTACGAAGGCGATGAAGCCTACCGCTACCGGGTGTATTGTGACTTTGTGAATCTTTCCGACAGTAAGGTGGTGCGCTACGTGGATGACGCCGGCGGACCTGGCGACCGGGTCAAGATTGAGTTGAGCTACCGCCACAAGCTGATCACCCCCTTCGTCAGCCAATGGTGGCCGACCCTCAGCCTGAGGGCCGAACGTGAAGGCATGGTCGAGAAGTTCCGCTCCTCGCGTGTTACCGGCTTGAGCGGCGCCATCGGCTTCCTTTCCACCCGCACCTACACCCCGCCGCCGCCCACCGAAACCTTCACCGTCACCAATACCCCCATGCCCAAGACCTGCCTGAATGTGGGCGGGGTGCTAAAAGAAATATATAGCGACATTGGCGGCAGCTCCGTCTCAAACCTGACGAGCGCAGCCAACTTCCCCACCTATTTCAATTCCTACGCCATTGAACCCAAATTCGAGATGGACCCGTACAACGTTGCCAATAATTACGGCTCGCGCTGGCGCGCCTACCTCTGCCCGCCGCACGATGGGGCATACACTTTCTGGATCGCCAGTGATGACTCGTCAGAACTGCGCCTCAGCCCCAGCACAAACCCCGCAGGTGCCCAGTTGATCGCCCGGGTCAATGGCTGGACCAATTCACGCGAGTGGGATAAATATCCCTCTGACCAGCAATCTGCTCCCATCACCCTGGTGGGCGGCCAGCTCTACTATATTGAAGCCCTGCACAAGGAAGGCTCCGGCGGTGACAACCTGGCCGTGGCCTGGGACGGCCCGGGACTCAGCGGCCAAAGCGTGATCGCCGGGCAATACCTGGTGCCGGAACAAGTGGTGCTCGTCCCAAGCCCCACCCCAACCCCCACTCCGCCGGCGAGCTGCGACATGCTGGTCAACCTGATGGAACCCAGCATTGATGAAGGCATGGCCATTCAATACCACAGCAGCGGTGGCTACCTGGTGGAAACATACTTGCAGAATGTGGGTCCTTACCCGATCTACTTCACTGGCGGCGGCATGAACTATAACAGCGCCTGGCACAATGAAGCCCAGGCCCCCAACCCCAACCGCGTCTTTGACCTGTATGGCTGGAATGACAACTTCAACAACCCTATCTTCGACCCGGCCAACGTGGCCAGCCCCTCATACAGCCACAACTTCCCCAACCCCAAGGTCATGAATCCCAATGATGCTGCCTACTTCAAGTGGACCTACACGCGCAGCAACTTCAATTTCTGGATCACGCCCTATGTGCGCTCTTACCCAATCCCGGCCAACAGCCAGACCAAAACCCCCGTCTACAACCCCGGGGATACCACCCGCAACTTCTACTGGAACAGCGACTTCAACGGCACAGTCCGTTACGAGTTCCGCCCAGCGGGCGGCCCGGTGCTGCAATGTGAAATGAACATGACCGGCAAAACCGGCCCGGAGATCAAACCCACTATCTTTCCCAGCAATACCATCGGCAATACAACCTTCTATATCCGGGCGGTGGTGGAAGGCAACCAGGGCGTCTCTGGCAACGACAAGAACGTCAACGAAGTGCGCTTCTATATCTACGATTCCAGCGGCACCCTGGTGCATTACATGCGTGATACCGCGGCTCCCTACTGTGCCTTTGGCGGCAGTTGCACCACCCGCACGGCTTATGTCAGCACCTGGTCAACCGGCGAGTTGATCAGCAACGGCACCTACACCCTGGTGATCATTGCCCAGAACAATGATACCGGCAGCCGCAATAAATCGGCCGCCATCGTGCGCCAGTTCGTGATCAACGCCGCCACCCCCACCCCGACCCGCACCGCCACCCGCACCGTGTCGCCGACCATTACCCGCACGCCGACCAGAACTCTGCCGCCGACCATCACCCCGACGCGCACCAATACCCTGCCGCCGACCCAACCAGGCACCGCTACCCGCACGCCGACGCCTTCCAACACACCCACGCGCACCGCCACCCGCACCAACACCCTGCCGCCAACCAGCACGGTGCCGGTGACCTCCACCCGCACGGCAACCCGCACTGCCACACCCACCCCGTGCCTCACTCCTGACGAACTGGGCGGTTGCAGCTAGCTTTCAGGCAATACCAGGAGCCTTGCGCCACACAGACGCAAGGCTCCTCTTCTTTGGATCAATGGACATCTCACCGCCTCCCCCATCCAGCTTAAAAGACCGCCTGAGCAAGGTCTGGAAGTCCAACCTGCGCCTGCCCCTCGTGCTGGCGACAGTTGTGCTGGGCATCATCTTGTGGCTGGTACTGCGCAGTATTCCCCAGGCGCCGCAGTTGTCCACCGAATGGCATCTGCTTCTGCTGCTGGTTGCCGCCCTGCTCAGTCTGGGAATCGGCCTGGGCGGTCTGGCCATCCTGTTGAATCGGCGCGGCCGTTCCCTGGAAGACGTACTCACCCTGCCCCTGATCCTGGTGCTGGCCTATCTGATCCCTGCTCTGGCTTTTGTGATCCCCGATTGGATCACCCGCCTGCTGGCTGCCCCCCAATGGATGACCTTGAAAGACCTGCTCGGCCAGGGTGGATTGACATCCGGCCAGCCCTGGTTCTTCCTGTGGCAGGCGCTGGTACTGGCCGGCAGCGCTCTGACCCGCAAGTCCAGACTGGCAGCCACCGCCCCGCCTGCCAATAAACTGCCCCTGATCTGGCAGATCGCCACCGGTCTGCTGGCCGGACTGGCAGCCTGGCTGATGGCCGTCTTTGTCTACAGCCTGCTGGCCGCCCCCCCCGCCACCCTGCCCGATCCCCCATCCCCCATTCTGCAAGTCGTGTTGTTGATCGCCGGGGTGCTGTTGGCTCCTTGGGCCGAAGAACGTCTCTTCCGCGGCGAGATCCTGCCCCGCTGGGAAACTTCCCTCGGACACAGACGGGCTGTGCTGGCCAGCGCCGCCCTGTTTGCCAGCTTGCAGCTCCGTCCGCTGCTCTGGCTGCCGGCCTTTGTGATCGGGCTTGCCCTGGGCGAACTCACGCTGCAAACCAGGCGGTTGACTCATGCCATCCTGGCCCATGCCCTGTGCAATCTGCTCTTTTTCCTCCTCGGCTGGTACTTGCTGATCTGAAACGTTAGGGCAATTGCCCTATCTGAAACGTACAGCCACACACATTAACCCAGCAATCACCTATAATTAAAAACATCCTCAGCACGCAAAGGAGACCATCCCGCATGCCGCAAACCACGTATCATTTTCCTGCCGGATTTGTCTGGGGTAGCGCCACCGCCGCCCACCAGGTGGAAGGCAGCAACGACAACAACGACTGGGCGGCCTGGGAAAAACAACCCGGGCGCATTGAAGCAGGCCACCACAGCGGTCTGGCCTGTGACTGGTGGAACGGCCGCTGGCGTGATGACCTCGACCGGGCCGCCGAATCCGGCCAGACTGCCCACCGCCTCTCCATCGAATGGAGCCGCATCCAGCCCGCCCCCGACCGCTGGGACGAAGACGCCCTTGACCGCTACCGCGCCATCCTGCGCGGTATGCTCGAACGCAAGTTACAGCCCATGCTCACCCTGCACCACTTCACCCTGCCCCTGTGGCTGGCCGAACAGGGTGGCTGGGAAAACGATGACATTCCCCGGCTCTTTGCCGACTACGTGCGCAAAACCGTGACCGCCCTCAAGGCATACAACACCTGCTGGGTGACCATCAACGAGCCCAACATCATCCTCTACCGCGGCTATCTGGAGGGCGCCTTCCCGCCGGGCAAAAACGACCCCGCCGCGGCTTTCCATGCCCTGTGCAACCTGGTGCGCAGCCACGCCGCGGCCTACCAGATCATCCACGAGCTCCAGCCCCAGGCACGGGTGGGTATGGCCCACCAGTACCGCGGTTTCCTGCCTGCCCGTGCCTGGTCACCGCTGGATGCCGCAGTCAGAGCCTTCACTCACCAGGCATTTAACAACACCTTTCCCAGGGCGCTGGCCGATGGCCGGGTACGCTTCCTGCACAAGGCCACCCGTCTGCCTGCCGCCGCCGGCACCCAGGATTTCTTCGGTCTCAATTACTACACCTGCGATATGATTGCTTTCCGCCTGGCGCCCCAAAACCTTTTCCAGACCCGCTGGTACCCATCCGAGGCTGAACCCAGCCGCACCGGCTTCAACGCCAGCTACCCGCCCGGCATGCGCATGGCACTCGACTGGGCCAATAGTTACGGCCTGCCGATCATCATCACCGAAAACGGCATCGAAGACAGCCAGGATGACCTGCGCCGCCGCTATATCCTCACCCATCTGCACCAGGTCTGGCTGGCCCTGAACCGCAATATCCCCGTCAGCGGCTATTATCACTGGTCACTGGTGGACAATTTCGAGTGGGAACGCGGCTGGACTCTGCAATTTGGCCTGTGGGCCTGCGATCACGAAACCCAGGCGCGCCAGGCCCGCCCCAGCGCCGAATTGTACGCCGCTATCTGCCAGCAAAACGCCATCTCGCATGAAATGGTGCAGAACTATGCGCCCGCCATCCTGCAGCGGCTTTTTCCAGAGTAGCTCTGCCGGCCGACCTGTAATTCATCTCTCCCCCTGCGAACATGATGCCAAACCCGGGAACCTGTCTAATCAGTTTCCGGGATTATGCAGTTGCCAATCCACCAGATTTTCCGCATCCAACCTGGCCACCACGGTCTTGTTCTTGCCGCCATGTTTGGCAGCATACAGCGCCTTGTCCATCAAAAAGATCAATGCGTCAAGGTCCTTTATCGCCGGTTCCCAGGTGATCACCCCTACACTGACTGTCGCTTTGATCTGATCACCGCGATAAAAGAAGAAACTCTCGACAAGGTTATTCCGCAAACGGTTTGCAAAGGCCACGGCCTGGTCTTGCTCCAACCCGGGAATCAGAAACCCGAACTCATCACCCCCCAAACGGGCCAGCACATCCACTTCACGCGACTCCCGCAGACACACATCTGCCACCATCATCAACAATTGATCCCCAGCCGGATGACCATATTCATCATTGACCAGCTTGAAATAATCCAAATCAATGAGCAGCATCGAAAACACTTGACCATAACGCCGGGCGCGCGCCAGTTCGTAATGTGCCCGTCCCAAAAAATAGCGCCGGTTATACACCAGGGTCAGGTCATCCGTTATGGATAATAATTCCAATTTCGCCCTGGTTGCATCCAGCTCAAATAATACGCGGGTAAAGAATATGGCAATCGGGGGGGTAATCAACAAGGGCGCGGCTGCGGAAATGAGCAGCCCTGATAATGAAACGCCACCTCCCAAAACCAATTTTAGCCCTGAAGAAATGCCTACAGAAAATAAAACCGTAATGAAGGTTAAAAAAATAATCAGCTTGTTGGGACCAATTCGTTTGATCCATGTTGGCAGCATTGTTTAAATCCTTTTCTTCATCTGGATGGATCGTAACATATACAGTTCACCGCGCTCGAAACCGCGGGTCTCATAATACAAGCGCGTTCCCACCGCCGCGATCACCGCCAGGCGATTGAAACCCGCCGCCTCTGCCATCTGCTCGGCATGTTCCAAAAGCCGGGTTCCCAGCCCGATGTGCTGGGCTGCCCCCATGCGGGCTTCCCCCACCTCCAGCGACTGCCCATACACATGCACCTCGCGGATCAATGCCGCCCCATCCAGATCGGCCATGCCCGTTTGGGGCGCGTCTGCGGTTGGCAAAGACAGGCGCAGATATCCGGCCAGTTTGTCGTCCGGGGTCACATAGGCCAGGAAATGCTCCTCGGCATACGCCGGGTGATACACCTCGTCCACCAGGCGCAGACTGTCCACCGCCAGCGGCTTGCCGCGGATTTCCCGGCAGCGCACACAGCGGCAAACCTGACCGCGGCGGTGCAACTCCTTCAGGATGTCCTGGCGCAGGCTGGTGCGTTTGTTGCCTTCCACCACATGATCAGACGGTATATCGCGGATCACCCGATTCACCCGGCAATACGGCGGGATGGTCGGCTTAAGGTCGGCAATCAGCGCGATCAATTCCTCGCTGGTATAGGGCTGATACTGGCCCTTCTGCCAGTGAGTATATAATTCGGTGCCGTCCAGCAACTGGGTGGGATAGATCTTCAACTCGTCCGGGCAATATCCTGCGCCAGCTTCAGCCGGTGCCCACAGACGCCCAAAGTCCTGGCGGTCAGAATCCAGGCTGGCGCCCAGCAGATTGGGCATCCAGTGCAGCACGATCTTGAATCCGCCTGCCCGCAGCAAAGCAGTGGCTCGCAGCAGGTCGGCAGTGGTATGGCCGCGCTTGTTGCGGCGCAGGATCTCATCATCCAGGCTCTGTGCGCCCATCTGCACCTTGGTCACCCCCAAACGGCGCATCCCGGCCAGTGCAGCCGGGGTGATCTCGTCCGGGCGGGTCTCAATCACCAGGCCCACATTGCGATGGCGGGCAGTCTCATTGAAGCGATGCGCCTCAGCCAGGTCGCTCAATTCCATCTCATTCATCGCATCAAAACAACGCAGGACGAACCATTGGCGGTACTCGGGCGTGTAGGCGTGCCAGGTGCCGCCCAGGATGAGCAGCTCGATCTTGTCCGTCGGGTGGCCGACTGCCTCATAGGCATCCAGGCGGGAGCGCACTTGCTTGTAAGGGTCAAAATCATTCTGGAATGCGCGCGCCGCTCCCGGCTCATCCGGCAGGTAACT
This sequence comes from Anaerolineales bacterium, assembly GCA_020060485.1. The sequence goes on along the minus strand of JAGVAB010000063.1, from coordinate 8,913 downwards.
CTTGGGCATGCGGCTGTCATTCGGGCAAAACACACAATTTCCCGGGCAGTCGCAGGGCGCGGTCAGCACGGTTACCGTGGTCACCCCCGAAAGCGTGCGCCCCGGCTTCATGCGGATGCGCGTCAGCAGGGCTGGCTCCTCTGGCCAGGCTCCGCTCGCCACCTTCTCGCGATACGCCGTTACCAGATGATGCTTGGCCACGTATCCGCCTTCCGGCAGGGGATGCGCGCGCACGGTCGCCATCACGTCCGCCCCCTGGCGGATCTCCTCCAGCAGGCGGCGCGCCAGGGCCATCTTCTCGGGATCATAAGCCCGTTGTGCTTGCCACTTTTCAAAATCTCTATCGGTCATTTCACGGCCCTTCGCCGTTGCAACGCTCATCTCAGATCAACATACGATCTGAGCATATATCAAACAACAACCCATTGCCTTGCGTCAGAACCTTTTTTTGACAAGAGGCAGATTGGTTCACCGCAATGGATTAAGAGTACTGGGCAGTCCAGGTCGCTCATGCCTGTTCCATTTCTTTGCGCCTTGGCGCCTTTGCGTGAGAAAATGGATTTCAACGCGGCTGCGGGTATAATCAACCCATGCAACCCGAAACCATCACGCGCTTGCTTGACCTTAATCGACAATTCTACCAGACCTTTGGCGATTCATTCGCCCACACCCGCCGCCGCATCCAGCCCGGCATCCGCCGCATCCTGACAGAGGTACTCCCGCCAGGCGGCCACTGGCTCGACCTGGGCTGTGGCAGCGGCGCTCTGGGTTTGGAGTGGATCCTCCAGCAGCGCCAGGGTTCCTATCTGGGGCTTGACTTCAGCCCGGTACTGCTGGCCGCAGCCCGCCAGACTGTCGCCCTTCACCTGCCCGCCCCCGGCCTGGACGTGCAATACCTGCAAGCCGACCTGGGACTGCCGGACTGGGGTCAGGGCCTGCCCCGCACCAGCTTTGACGGCGTACTGGCCTTCGCCGCCCTGCACCACATCCCCGGCAGCCAGGCGCGCCTCGACTTGCTGCGCCAGGTGCGCCGCCTGCTCCCGCGTGGCGGATTTTTCATCCATTCCGAATGGCAATTTGCCAACAGTGAACGCTGGCGGCAGCGCATCCTGCCCTGGGACTTGGCCGGATTGTCAGCCGAAGAACTTGAACCCGGTGACACCTTGCTTGATTGGCGGCATGTGCTGCCCGGCCAGCAGGAGCATATCGGGCTGCGTTATGTGCACCTCTTCAGCCGCCCCGAACTGGCCGAACTGGCGGCTGCCAGCGGCTTTGATTTGATCGACGAATTCGAGTCAGACGGCAAGGAAGGCAACCTCGGTCTTTACCAGGTGTGGCAGGCAATTTAACCCTCAGAAATGGTTGCGCCACTTTCCGAACAGATCGTCATACCAGTTCGTCCTTAAAGCATTGCAGGTAACCACTCTGGTGGTTCTCTCATTGAATGCTGAACGACTGAAGTCGTTACGACAAGGAAAGATTTCTTCCACTGAGCACAAACTATTCAAAACCAACATAAGACCCTAATAACCGAATTTTCCAATCCCTGAGTGACTGGTTGACCGATTCAACTCAATTCCCTTCTTCGCCGCTCGCCAATGGCTGGCACAGCCCCAACATGGTGCCCACTGCCGCGGCCTGCGCCAGGGTTTGCACCTGCAAGCTCTCCTTGATGGCTGTCTGGTGATTGAACACCGTGCGCTCCGACATGCCCAGCCGTTTGGCGATCTGCTTGTTGGTCAGACCTTGCGCCAGGCACTGTAACACTGCCAACTGGCGCCTGCTGAGGTCTGCGCCCGCTGGCAGAGACGGCAAGCTCTTTTCATCCAGAGTAATCACCACAACCTCGCCCTGCTGGCTGACATGGAATTTTCTGCCAGCGGCCCCGGCATACGGGCCTGGCGGCCGCCAGTGCCCGCCCAGCACAGCCGCTGTCAATTCTTCGGGCGGCAGTGGTGATTCCAGCAAAATGAAAGTCTTGCGGTCCGGAATGAAGATCAACCGGGTCCTGAAATGATTCATGCCCTGTCCTTTACGCTTTGCCAGCAATACGCCAGTGATTTCTTGCCATATTCAGGATGACCTCCCTCGCGCGGTTTGCTCTGGCAAATTCCGCGAACCGGTCCTAATAACTTAGAACATATATTCTAATTCATTATGCGGATTTTTTCCCCATTTGTCAAGAGCGCCGAAAAAAAAGCTGTTTTGGGGACGCCTGCCACTGCGTTACCCCATTGCAGCACTCCCCCTCTCAGTTTTGTACCTGCACCCCTAGTTTGTATTATCGCCGGGGTTTCTGAACTCCCGTTCAATTCAAACAGACCGTGCGCTTCAACAAACTCGGCATGTGGTATTCTGAATCAAACCGCACACCGAGCTTGTCGAGATGGCGATTTGATAACCAAAAACCCTCCGGCAAAAACCGGAGGGTTTTATTTTCAAATGAGCGTTTTTACTCGATCACCGCGTCGGCCGGCACGATCTTGGTGCCATTCAGCATTACATCCGTAACCGGGCAACGTGACTCAACAAAGGCCAGGAATTTCTTGACATCCTCCGGCGAAGAACTGGTCTTGATATGCGGGGTAATGCGCACTTCCTGAAAACCCACGCGTACCCCCGGAGCGCCTTTCTGGAAGCCATCCAAATCAAGATCGCCTTCCACATCCAGCCAGAAATCCTGAAGATCAATTCCATGATGTCGGGCAAATGCGGCTGCCACAATCACCTGGCAGGAACCCAGTGCGATCAACATTGCTTCCATGGGTGTCATTCCACTATCCGTCCCCCCCATACCTTCCGGCTCATCTACCCGCAGCGAAAAATCACGGGCAAAGTTCTCTACCTGTAATCCCTTGACCATTTTACTGGTGACTTTGGATGTTAGAATAGGCATTACTTTCTCCTTTTGTTAAAAATATTGCCTCGTCTTGTGATTTTATTCACATATTTAATATACCAATAAATATCTTATTTGTCAATATATTGACGTCCCCCTGTCTGCACGTCTTACTTCACTCCCCCATTTCGCGATCTTCAACCAGCCCGTCATCCGGCTCTGCCCCATTACCCAGACGCAGCCCGGCCGCACTGCTGCCGGCCTTGCTTAAATGGGCGCGCATGTCATCGCGCGAATTGGATAACATGGTGATCGCCCGCGAAAAACGCCCGTCCAGCTCCTCCTGCATGGCCTGAATGCTGGCTTGCACGGTATGCAGATAGGCTTCCAAACGCTGCACATCCAGCCCCTGGCTGGCCTTAAGCATGGTCTGAAACACCAGCAGCAAATAGGGCACGAACATGCTGTAACTGACCAGCACCACTCCCAACTGGAAAACATCTGCCTGAATGCCGTAGCACAGGTCATACACCGAATCGGGCACCACCGCCACGCCAAAGTTGACCGTTACTGCCGGGTCAACGTATTTGCGCACTTCGCGCGCCTTGAGCAGCACTGCCGTCTCAATCTCTTTCTTGATGCGCTGTTGTTCACCCGGGTCTTCACTGCCCGCGAACTGCTCCATCAGGTGCGTGGCCGGCCATTTGCTGTCAATGGGCAGCACCAGGTCATTGGGCAGGCGCAGGGCAAATTCCACCGGCTTGCCATCCACCTTGAAGTTGCGCACCTGCCAGGCTGGCGGCAGTTTGGCAAAGACCAGCTCGAGGATATTTTCGCCAGCCGCCCCCTTGGAATGCGTCCCGGCGATCACCATCTCCAGGCGGCGCAGCGATTCGGCCATCGCCAGGTCCGCTTCCTGGCGGGCATGCGTGCTGGATTGCAAAGCGGTCAGGTCGCTTTTGGCGCGCGCCAGCTCGGCGCGCATGCTGGCCGTGGCCTCAGCCAGGCCATTGGTCAGGGTCTTCAGCTCGCTCAGAGCCGAGGCCGAATGGTTGGCTAATACGCCCACCCCACGGTGCACTGTCTGCTGACCCTGTTCCACCATACTGATGCGTTCAGCCACCGTCCGCGTCTCCACCTGCATGCTCTGCACAGCCCCGCTCAACGGCTCCAGATGGGCCACGCGCGCGTTCAATGTTGCCAGTTGGCTTTGCTCCCGCTGCATGGCATCCGCCAGGCGCTGCACAGCCTCGGCGCTGCTGCCGCGATTCACCCGCCGCACTTGCCCCAGCAAAACGAACACCAGAACCACCAGCAGCACCAGAATCAACAGCACCGCCCCGCCTGCAATCAGAATGATCGGATCAGAAATCATACCTTACCTTCCTCCAGTGTTTGGTGTCATCACGGGCAAAGCGACGCGATCTCCACCACAAGCCTGGAAATTGCCGCGCCTTCCTGCAAAAGTCTCACAATCACAGATAACGTCATTTTTCTTCCTGTTTCCGTTCCCAATACCATGCCACCGCCTCTGCCACCGCCTGGCGCACCGAACGGTAGTGAATACCCAGCTCGCGTTCGGCCTTGCTGCCATCAAACCAAAACCCGTCACGCAGCATGCGTACCTGGTCATTGGACAGACCCCAGATGGGCGGCTTCTTGAACAAATGCGCCAGCGGGGTCAAGACCCAGCCCAGAATGGTGGGAACGATCACCGGGAACCTGAGGAAAGGCAAATGTGCGCCGCTGATCTCACTGATCATTTCCAGATACTGCCACATCGTCATCTGCGTCCCGCCCAGCAAAAAGGTCTGCCCGGCCAGTTCCGGCCGCTCCAGGCTGTGCTGAACTGCATCGCACACATCCAACACATGGATGAAGTTCATCTGCGTTTTGTGAAAAGACATCAACGGCAGCCGTCCTTCCAGCAATTCCTGCAGATACTGGCCGGTAGCGCGCGTATCGCCCGCCCCGATCACCGCCCCCGGCTGCAAAACCACCAGTTCCATGCCGTGTTTGGCAGCCACCTGGTGCACGATCTCCTCTGCCTGGCGCTTGGTGCGGGCATAGGTGGTGGTCAGGTGCGGCGCATGGGGTGTCCCTTCATTGAAAGGCCGCTCCTGCGGCACGCCGTACACCGCCGCCGTGCTGACATACACCATCCGTTTCACCCCGGCCGCGGCCGCAGCCTGCATCACCGCCCGCGTGCCGTCCACATTGGCCCGGTGCAGAATGCGCATGTCCGGTTCCCAGAAGGAATACACATTCGCCAGGTGCACCACCGCCTGGCAGCCCTTCATGCCTTCCTGCAGGGCCGTCAGGTCATTGACCGTGCCCTCCACCAGATGAACGCCCAGTTCCTGCAACGCCTGTCTGTCACTCGTTTTGCGCGCCAGACAATATAATTCATGCCCGGCCTGCGCCAACTGGCGGGCCAGGTGGCCGCCAATAAAACCGGTTGCCCCGGTGATGAAAACCTTCATCCTGCCGTTATCCTCCGTGATGGATGCTGCTATGCCGGCTGGCCGCCGGGGTGTTCCTATGGCAGCTCTATTGTGATACCACCACCCGCACCGAAAAGGTATGTTTGGGTGGCACATCCTTTTCAAAGCTGCGGTAATAGATCAAAGTCAAGCTGGTTTCGCCCGGCGCAGCCGCCTGAAAATTGAACACAAACTCGCCGCCCGAGCCCAGAGCCTCACCGGCCGGGACATACTCCCCTTCCCCCGTTATGCGCAGCACTGCCGCATCCATCTCGCTGACTTCCCAGGCATAACCGGTGGTCGGGTTGCCCGCCAGCTTCACCCGCAGATCCTGCCCGGACTGCAAAGTGATGGTCTGGCCATCATTATCCACACTCAATTCCACCGGCTGTGCCTCCTCTGCCGCCTTGCCCTGCGCCAATTGCTCATCCTGCTGGCCCATGCTCACCAGCGGCGACGCTCCGCAGGCTGCCAGCAGCAGCAAGGCTGGCACCATCAATACCAAAACCCATCGTTTCATCATCAACCTCCTCTTTGGCGCTTCCATTCACACAAGCGCAACAAAGACCGGCAGATTATGCACCTGCTCTGCTTCTATTTTAGCAGGTTCGGCCCAAAAAATCACGATTAATCGAACAAATGACCGATGAATTTATCAGCTTTTGCCCATCCATTGACCCGCCCTCGCTCCCCTGCTAGAATCAGGCGCATATCCTGTATCCACCGGAAGGACACTCCCCTTGAACCTTGCACCTGATCTGACCACCGGCATGGCCATCGCCATGAGTTTGACCGCCGCCTTCATGTGGGGCTCGTGGTTCATTGCCATCAAATACCTCGACGATTACCCCCTGGAAGGCTTTTACGTTACCCTGTTTGCCACATCAGTGGTCTTTGTGTGGGTGGTCGGCTTTCTGCTGGACGGCCCAGCCCTGCTCGCAAACCTGCGCTTGGTAGGCAAAGCAGACCCCAGCCGTGTCACCGTGACCCTGCTGTGCGGTGCGCTGTATGTGATCGGCTTGCAGATGTCGGTCTCGGTCAGCAAGCTGATCGGCCTCTCCCTCTCCCAGCCCATCCAGACCTCGATGAGCATCCTGGTCGGCACCTTGATGTCGGCCCTGGTGGGCGGCCTGCCGCAGGGCTTCTCGGTTCTCAAGATTGCCCTGGGCTGCCTCTTTTTGATCGCGGCGGTGGCCGCCTCCATGCTGGCCGGCAAATTCCGCTCGCAGACCCTTGACCCACAACAAAACAAACTCCAGTTTAGCATGCAGGACCTGTGGAAAGGCCTCGGCCTGCTGGTGATCTCGGCCCTGCTCATGCCGGCCTACACCCTGGGCGCGTCCTATGGCCTGAAATCGGTCACCCAGCCCAACGGCCTGGCAGTGATGCCCTTCATGGCATTGCTGGCTTCAGGGGCCTTCATCGGCTCGATGCTCTCCAGCGGCCTGCTGCTCACCCTGCGCAAACAGTGGCCGCTTGTTTTGCACGCCGGACTGAAACTGCACAAGCTGGGTGTGCTGGCCGGCCTGTTCCATTACGGCGGCAACATCATCCACACCTTCGCCACCGCCTCGCTCAGCACCGTCATCGCCTGGCCGCTGGGCATGACCTCCGGCCTGTGGACCCAGTTGTGGGGGCTGGCTTATGGCGAATTCAAGGGCGCACCCCGCCGCAGTTATTGGGCACTGGCCGCGGCCGTGATGCTGTATTTCATTGGCGCCTATATCGTGACCCTGATGATCTGAAGTCCAGGTCGTTTCTCAAGACAGCAAAGCGCACACCTCAACAAACCCGGTGTGCGCTTTGATCGTGCCCAATTCGACCACAAGACCGCATCGTTTTTTCTAGAAAAAACTCCCCGCTTGGCTATACCAGGCGGGGAGTTTCCTTTCAATAGTGCCAAATCAGGATTTAAGCACGCCCAGACTGTTCAACAACACCAGCACTACCAGTACCGGCGTAACAAACTTAACGATCAGGAAAAAGCCGCGCACCACTTTCTCGTTCTGCAAACTACCCTTGTTAGTCAAAGCCTGCTTGACCTTCTCGAAACCCCAGAACCAGCCCACAAACAGCGTGATGAACAGACCGCCCAAAGGCAGCAGAATGTTCGAACTGAGATAATCATACAGGTCAAAGAAATTCATGCCAAACACGCTCACATCGGCCAGCACGCTGCTCGACAAGGCAGCTGTCGAACCGATCAAAGCCAGCAAGACCGCGGTGATGATCGCACCCTTGGCCCGCGGCAGCTTGAACTGTTCGTTCAGGAAAGCCACCGGCACTTCGATCAAGGAGAGCATGGCGCCAGTAGCCGCAACGGCCGCCAGCAGGAAGAACAAGACCATGAACACCCCGCCGAAAGGCATCGAGGCAAATACCGCCGGAATGGTGATGAAAAGCAGCGAAGGCCCGGCGCCAGGCTCGAAACCAAAAGCGAACACTGCCGGAAAAACCGCCACCCCGGCCAGGATCGAAACCAGCAAGTCAGACAACATGACACGCGTGGTTGTGAGCGGGATGTTCTGTTCATCCTTCCAGTAACTGCCATAAGTGATCATGGTACCCATGCCCACCGACAACTTAAAGAAAGCCAGCCCCATAGCAGCCAGCACTGTCAGGGCGGTCAACTTGCTGAAATCCGGGGTGAACAGGAATTTCAAACCTTCCATCGCCCCCGGCAGGGTCAAACTGCGAATGTCCACAATCAGCAGCAGCACAAACAAGAGCGGGATCAGACGCTTGGCGGTGGCTTCAATGCCTTTCGACACGCCGCGGATAATGATGAGCGTGATCACCACCAGCACCACCCACTGCCAGATCAAGGACTGCCATGGGCTGCTGACCAGATCCACAAACGCCTGCGAAGTAACTGCAGGGTCGGTGGACAGAAAACCGCCGGAAATGGACTTGAAGATATAGGCGAACACCCAGCCAGCCACTTCGGTGTAGAAGGCCATGATCAGGAATGCAGCCAGCGCACCGCCCGCCCCGATCAACCACCAGGGCTGCTTCTTGCTGGGCGAAACCCTGCGCATGGTCTCAATGGCATTGGCGCGCGCACTGCGCCCCAGCATGATCTCCGAGATCATCACCGGCAGGCCCACCAGCAGGGTAGCCAACAGATAGATAATGATGAAGGCCGCGCCGCCATTTTCTCCCGTCATGTACGGGAATTTCCAAATATTGCCCAGGCCCACTGCCGAGCCCAAGGTGGCAAACAACGCCCCCAGCGCCGTAGAGAACCCGCCGCGCAGGTGAGAGTCTTTGGATTGAATCTTTTTTGAATCCTGGTCTTGCTTTGAATCAGTCATGATGCAAATGCTCCTGTAATAAATAATGCCGGCGCCACCGCCCACAAAAGGAAACATGCGCAAAAAAAGGCCGCGCCCGAGAGGGGCAGCCGATGTGCCGGTTTGCTGGGCTGCAACCAACAGTCCAAACAAGGCGATTATACTGCGTTTTACCGATCTGTCAAACCGCGTTCTCCACCGGGAGTGGCTAAAAATTGGGCTAAAATAGAGAAATGAAAACATGTCCGAAATGTGAAAGAACAGACCGACAGAACCGAGCAGGGAAAACCGAAAGCGG
>JAGVAB010000147.1 GCA_020060485.1 Anaerolineales bacterium | reverse complement strand
GGCAGCGAAACCAATCCTTACAACGAGATTACAGTGAGTGTTAATGGCCTGAATGGTCATGGCAAGCACGCAGATGACATTATCCCCGCACCAGATGGTGGCTGCCCTGCAGCAAAACAATAAACCTGATTCAAATATAGCCATGTTAATAAGGAGACAATTCTTATGTTCCCCATCGGTGATGATAACACCTCTCGCAGAATAGTCCCGCTGGTCACATACGCCTTGATCGCTTTGAATGTCCTGTTCTTTTTTGTCGAGCTAGGTGGCGGTGACGCATTTGTAATGAAATGGGCTTTCGTCCCTGTTCGCTTCCTTGCCAATCCCCTCGACGATTTTACGACTCTTTTCACTTCAATGTTCATGCATGCCGGGTGGCTGCATCTGGGAAGCAATATGCTTTACTTATGGATCTTCGGGGACAACGTGGAAGACCGTTTTGGGCACGCCAAGTTTCTAATCTTCTATCTGCTTTGTGGGCTTGCAGCAACTTTTGCACAATTGGCGTTTAGTGCTGGATCAAACATCCCCAATTTGGGAGCATCGGGGGCAATTGCGGGTGTACTCGGCGCGTACATTATCCTTTTCCCCCAAGGAAGGGTAAAAGTTTTGCAAGGGCAACGCATCATTCAAGTTCCTGCCCTGATCGTCATCGGGCTATGGATCGTTCTGCAGTTATTTAGCGGCATCGGTTCCATTGCCAGCACAGCGCAGACGGGCGGGGTCGCTTATATGGCGCACATCGGTGGATTTGTGGCAGGGTTTGTTTTGTCCTTTTTGTTTCGTGGGTCGCAAAACCCACGACTGGCGGGGTAAAGCAAGACGATGACAGATGGTTGAATAAACTCAAGTGACCTGACCCGCAATAATCAGGGCCAGGTCACTTTGTCAATCGTGAACAACTTTTCTTCCTTACTTCTTCTGGGTCAAACTACCAGGCGGTTGAAAAAAGAGCGATAATGCTGCAAAGCTTGGCGCAGGTCTTCAGTTGAAACTTCACTTCCCTGATTCCACTGGCTTTCCAGCAAACTGTGTTCGTTGGCAAACATTTGCGCAATCTGCTCGATCACCTCAGAAACCAGCTCATCCGCTTGCATGACAGCGGCGCGCGGTTCATCCACAAACTTGCCTTGAATCTCATACCAGCGAGTCCGTAAATGCTCCATTTCTCCATGGCCAAACAATGATGTCGCTGACGCAATGGGTGGGACAGTTGAAAGATCGACGTTAACCCTGTCATTGAAAGGGTCCCGGTATGAAGACTGTTCGCTTGTTTCGATTTCGCGGACAAACGTCTCATCATTATGCACGACATCAGCCTCTACGACATCTGCTGGCATTGCAAAGGAAATTAGAGTCTCTCCCACAGGAATTTCTTCACCAGAAGTCTCAATATGATCTGTCTGGTTATTCTCAGTGTCAGAACCTTCAACAGATTCCAAAGGGCTTACAGGTTCCCGAAGCCAAGATTCACTCATCTCACACTCTCCTCTTCCATCTCCACTGCCTCTGGCTTGAGAAGTTCATCAAATAGAGACCGGTAATGGATAATCGCATTCCTTAATTCTTCAGTATCCGCTTTATGTTCCATGTTCTTGACTGCGATCGCCCGCGCAGCGCGATAATTGCTCACCAAAGCAGGATACTGAACCGAGATATCGGCTGCCCGTTGGTCAAAATCGGATACTGGATAGTCTCGGAGCTGCATGACTTCAATGATCAGGTGGTCAGCATCAATGATCGCCTGGCGGGGTTCGTCGACAAATTTGGATTGAACGGCAGCCCAATCCACCTGGTACCGTTCGCGTTCGGTCTCAGACAGCGGGCGAATAGTCAATGTCTTAACATGCTTCTGCCGGTTTTCCAGCTCGGTCTGTGCTTTCTTGTCGCCGCCCATGCTCTCTACAGCATGCTCATACTCGGTTCCGAACTCTTTATGGAGCCGTTCCGAGCGTCTGCGGCGAGAAAAGACCAGACCTAATATGGCACCAAGAATGACCAGCGCCACAACAACAATAATGATCGTAGTAGAATCCATGAAATCTCTCCTTTTTTAAACCCTTGAAATACCTTTTGGGAAAACTGATCATCTCCTCAATGCTTACTTGGATGCATTGAGGAAATATCGACAATTTTTCCCTGATACTTAAGTTTACGGATGTACGGCTATCTTTGTCCCAAACAAAACCTGAATAATCCCTGACAACGATGAAACGAGTACAATTACAACCGCAGTTCGACTGGAACTCATGGGTTCATGTTCCGGTGCAGGAATAAATGTGACCAGAGAGACTCCCCTCTTATTGGCAACCTGCGGGCTTTATTGCGGTGCATGTTATCACTACCGGGCATCATTTTATGACCATGACCGCCTGCTTGCAGAAGCCGCCCGCCGCGGCCGCAACCCGGAAGGTTTCACTTGCCAGGGATGCCGGTCAGGGATCCTTTACGTTCACTCAGGCTGCGCAAAATGCGAACTACGGGCCTGTGCGGACGAGAAGAGCATCCTGCACTGCGGCCTGTGCCCGCAATTCCCGTGTAAGCGCCTCCTGGCTTTCCAGAATGACGGGCGCGTTCACCATCGGGATATTCTGGTTCAGCTCGAAGATTTGCGTGAAAAAGGGGAGCAAGCCTGGCTGGCCGAGCAGGCGCAAAGATGGTCCTGTACTTGTGGCGAGGGGTTCAGTTGGTACGATGAAGCTTGCCACAGTTGTGGCAGGCCACTTCCTTCTTATGGAGCCGATCCAACCCTGAAATAAAAAAGGCGGCCCCACCGCCGCCTGAAACGCTCTTCAACCAACTCGCTGTTTAGAAATGGCTGGCTTCTTCCTGCCCCACTAGCGCGCTGCGCCGCTCGTAGATCACCGTGTCTTTCCACTCATCATGCAATCGGGCAACGCGTTCGCGTCGGCCTACAAAACGGAACCCGCAGCGACGGTGCAGAGCAATGCTGGCTTCGTTTTCGGCAAAGATGGTGGCGGTCAGCATCCAGATGCCAGCATTCTCCGAGGCGGCGATCAAGCGGTGCAGCAAAGCAAGGCCAATCTGCTGGCCGCGGTAGGACTCGGCCACATAGATGGAGATCTCGGCCACCCCGGCATACACCTCGCGCGTGGAGCTGGGATGCAAGGCTGCCCAGCCGATCAATCTGCCATCCTTATCTTCGGCCACCAGACGCACATCCGGCAGGTGGGCATGATCCCACTCCTCCCAGGTGGGTGCCTGGGTTTCAAAGGTGGCTTTACCAGTGGCGATCCCTTCTTCGTAGATACGCAGCACTTCAGGGCCATCAGCAGAAGTCATAAAACGAATTTTGAAGTTCATACATCTATTGTACTGAATTTTTGGCTTAAGGAGAATAATGATTCGGCACCAATATTTTCCCGCTTTGCACAATCAAGCCCGATCCTTCAATACCTTTCTGATGGACATTAATGTCCTGCCCAGCATATTTTTGCCAGTGCCATCACTGCCGCAGCCCCAATAGTAATCCACAGGCGAATTCTCAATCAGAACTGCCTCCCCGGTATCCAGCAGCTTACTGCGCAGCGCATCATGCTGTGTGAACTTGGCATACACCGCTTCATACATTACTTCATCTTTTATTGCTGCCCAGTCTGCGCGTTCTGGAAATTCAGGAAGCCGGGTCATATCGAATGCTTCTTTCGGTGTTGTGCACAGACGGATCTTTTCTTCCCAATCAGTTTCCGCAACTTTTTGAGCCTGATAATAATGCTCGGAAGTCGGCCAGGTTTTGCCCTTCAATCTGATGGCGTAAAGAGCAAAATTCGAAAAATAGCCGTACGCATCTTCTGCTTCATAGAATTTGATTTCTTTCATTAACTGATCACTTTCTTCGAATACAATAGTTCTGTGATAGTAATCATATCATCAGATTTGTCGTCGGGCAGTATCCGGCATATATTTGCAGACAGATACCAGAAAAGAAGTTGTCTTAATTGTCGAGAGCCGGTCTACGCCACCGGCTCTCATTTTTATGGAGAAACAAGAGTGTTCTCCTGAGTGATTAAATCCTACAACTTTCCCGACGCAGTTGCTTGACGATTGCCTGACGATATCCCTACGATCGCCTGAAAATATTCACTCCTGTCGACACCGCCATTCACGTCATCAACGGTATAATACTGTCATTGCGCCAATCTGCCTGGATCACATTCATTTAAAAGAGCATGAATTATTCACAAATCATCTTCCTGGTCATTCTTATCATCCCCTTCGTTCTGGTCTTTCGCTTCCGGCTGCGCATTGACCTGGCTGCCTTAAGCATTGCCGCGCTGCTGGGCCTGGGTCAATATGTGGGACTTGGCTTGCTTGGCCCGGCAAATTCCCCACAGGACGCAGTCAAAGCTGTCGCAGGACTGGGTCAGCCAGTCATTATCGTCCTGATCAGTCTTTTCATCCTCACCACCAGCCTGGAAAAAAGCGGGGTCAACAACTGGATCACCCAAAAAGTTCTTGGCCTGGGTGGTTCCTCAGAAAGAAAACTGGTGTTGCTTTTATCCAGCGTAACAGCAGTATTATCCTTGTTTCTAAAACCAGTGGCAGCAGGGGTATTGATGGTACCCACCGCTATGGAAGCTGCAAAAAAGACGGGCATCAAGCCCAGCAAGCTCCTCATTCCGGTTTCCTATGGCAGTCTACTGGGGGGCATGGCCTCCTATTTCACCACGGCCAACATCATCGCCAGCGAAATGCTGGAGATCGCCTCTCCGCCTCAAGCTCCGTTGGATCTGCTCTCCTTCATACCCACCGGCGGCCTGATCGCCGTTGTCGGCATTGGCTTCCTGACATTTTCCAGCCGCAAACAATTGCCCGAGCGCGAACCCATCTCGTCAAGATCGGCTTTTCAATTGAGCGGGGATGAAATGCAGGACACCTATCAAATTGAAGACCGCACCTGGGAAGTGAAAGTGCCGGCTGATTCCAGTCTGGTGGGGCAGAGCCTGATGGAAGTTGGCTTTGGCGGCCGGTTTGGTCTATCGGTAGCAGCCATCATCCGCGAAAACCGCAGTCTGCTCTCACCACTTTCCACTCACATCATTCAAAAAAATGATGTCCTGATCCTGATCGGCAAGGAAGAACGGGTGGCACAACTTGCAGAGCGTAATGTGATCGTTCAACGCAACCATACCAACCATCACTTGACCATTCGCGGGGTAAGGGTGGCTGAATTGCTGATCTCGCCGCATTCCGGGGTCATTGGAAAATCCCTGATCGAGTTGGGATTTCGCCGAAGGTATAAATTGACTGCCGTTGCCCTGCACCGCGGTGGCACCAATTTCCGCACCGACATCGGCAGTATGAAACTGAACGCCGGTGATGCGTTACTGATCACCGGCGCGGATGAGCAAATCGAAGAATTGCGGGAAAATCCCAACTTCATTCTCATCCAGTCCGGATTAAGTGACAAGCCGCTCCAGAAAACCAAAGCTTTTCTCACCATTGGCATTTTGTTGGCCTCGATCGCGGCTTCCCTGATGGGCATGCCTGTTTATCTGGCCATGTTACTTGGCACCATTCTGTTATTGCTGACAGGCACATTGACTATGCAAGAGGCTTACAAGTCCGTAGTTTGGGAAGCGATCTTCCTGGTCAGCGGAATGCATGCAGTCAGTGTGGCCATGATCCAAAGCGGGATGGCTAATCTGATAGGGAATCTCTTTGTACACACGGTAACACCATTCGGGCCTCTGGGCCTGGCAGGGGCAGCCTTCTTGTTGTCCACCGCCCTTTCACAGCTGATTGGCGGGCAGGTAACCACCATGATCAGCGGTCCAATCACCATCAGTGCAGCCCTTCAAATGGGAATTGATGCCCAGGCAATTGCCGTTGCAACTGCCATTGGCTGTTCGGCATGTTTTATCACCCCGTTTTCGCACGCCGTCAACACGTTGATCGTCACCCCCGGCAATTATTCCTTCAAAGACTTTTTGCGCATTGGTTGGAAACTGACCTTGCTATGTTTCGTTACCTTGCTGCTCGGCATGGTCATCTTCTGGAAATTGTATTAAATTCTATGAAGCTCAATCTTCCCTCTATCGGCACAAAAACATAACTATGACAACACATAAGAATTGGACTGCCTTCCTCATCGCAGCAAGTTTGACCTGTTTGTTATTCCTCCTTATCCTCCTGCTTTTGGAAGCCAACCCCATCGCCCTGCGCAGCACAGCCATTGCTTTGCGCTTCAGCTTCAGCCTGGTTTTCCCTGTCCTGATCCTTGTGTTTGTTGCTGTTTTGTTCCTGCCGGGGCACTGGGGAAAATGGGCTGCCATCGCCGTAATCAGCTTGATTTTTTCCATAGTGCTGCTTGGGGTATGGGCCAGCGGCATAACAGACAACTATATCCTTAGCGGTATGCTACCGCTGGCAGATGCCTCGGCTTACTACACCAATGCATTGCACTTTCCCCAAACTGGCATCTTTTCAAGTTTTTCCTCCCGCAGGCCAATTTTCAACAGTGTGTTAGTGGGATTGGTTTCTCTGGCAGGCAATAATCTGATCCTCGTGCAATCCTTGTTAACTATCCTGACAGCCCTGTGTTGTGCATTCACCCTGGTGCAATTACTGGATTTTCTGCATCCTGCTGCTGTTTCATTGTTGACAGTCGTCATGTTCTTCTATTTCCGCCGCTTTGCGGGTGTCATTTCCAGTGAAAGTCTGGGCATCGCCCTGGGCATGGCCGGCTTCCTGTTGTTGTGGCGCAGCATCCAGAGAAAAGAAATGCTATTCTATTGCCTGGGATTATTCCTTTCCAGTCTGGCCTTGTTCACCAGAGCAGGAGCATTTGTGATCCTGCCCATGCTGGTCCTGTGGGGAACGCTCTACCTGCGTCAAAAGGAGATGAATGTTGTCCATTTTGTTCTACTGTCCCTTCTGCCCCTGGTAGCGGCCTATCTGGTCAATAAGTTATTATTTAATGTCTATGGCGCAGCCGATGGCACAGCTTTTTCGAATTATGCCTATTCCCTGTACGGCCTGGCCAAAGGCGGGGCATCCTGGGTGCAAATCTTTGAAGATCATCCAGAATTGACCACCTTGCCCATCAATGAACAAACCAGCAAAGCCTATCAGCTTGCCTTGCAATTGATCTTTAGCAAACCTGTCGACTTTCTGTCCGGCATCCTGCATGAATGGGGCGTTTTCTTCTCCGAAAGTTACAGCAGCATCTGGTCTTTCATCAGCCCCCACCCACTGCAAGCAACCGGCAGGAACATCCCCATGATCCTGTCCCATGCCGGTTTATATCTGCTTAGCCTGGCTGGCATCCTGCGTTTCATCAAGAACCCAAAATGTGCGCACAGTGCCTTTGCTGTCTTCAGCTTCATTGGCTTTTTACTGTCCGTACCATTGGCGCCGCCCTCACATGCCTATGGTTTGCGTGTGTTTGCTGCCAGCATCTGGGTCCTGGGACTTTTACCAGCCATAGGTTTGAACAGTTTGATCCCCCAAAAATGGCAGAAAGCAGTCAACCAGCAAAACAATCCTGCGCTGCAAATGCATCTGCCTGCTCTCTTCCTGAACAGCACCATCATCCTTTTGATTGTTCTCGGCCCGGTGCTCGCCTACCCGTCGCCAACTGCTTTGGCCCTGCCAGTGGAAAATTCCTGCGGGCAGCAGGGAACACTGATTTTTGTGCCCTATCACCCGCGCTCCACAGTGGCCATCGAACGGGAGGATGCCTTCTTCCTGGACGGGCGCTCACGGTATCACCAGGGCCGCTTCATGCGCAACCTGCATGATATTGCCGCCCTGGAATATTCAAATGATTTCAAATTGTTCGATTCCCCCTTCGTCATCCTCCCGGCGGTACTGCTGCAAAGCAGTGACAGCGCATACCTGGTCTTCAAGCCGGAAGAACTTCCCGATGAACAGGGGAATTACCTGGCCTGCGCGCAAAAACGCGGGGTGGGAAATGTGTATGCTTTTTCCGAATGGATACTGCCCTGAATCAGATGGATCTGTGAATCATCCGAAAGACCCCCGTTCTGCCAGGACACGGCAAAACGGGGGTCATATTTTCTGATTTATTGGCTCAGGGTATGGGACAGGGCACGCCTTCGACAGGCGATTCTGGCTGCGCCCGCGGTACCAGCAATTCCAGGCCAACCTCAGGATACGTGGCCAGGGGTTCGTAGTAACACAGCATGGGAATTGAAACCCATTTCACCCAGGCGTCATTCTCATTGCCAAAATGGTAAACATCTCCCTGGAATTCCACGCGCAACGGTTCCGAGATGATCAAAGCAAAACGGTGAGCCGCCAGATCAGCATAGTAAGAGGCAAAATAATTCTCGTTCTCTGCCATCGCCTCATCCATGACCTTCTTCTTTTCGTATTCAACTACCAGCGGCACGTCGCCTACATGGCCGAAGGTGAGCAGTTGTCGCTGGTCAAGGAAAAGAACCTCGCCTTTCTGGCGGGCCTCATTGACTGCCGCCTGGGTAGCGGCCAGCGCCTCGCCAGTGATCCCTGCCGGGGGGAACCTGGTTGCTCCGGCTTCCTGAATGACAGCCGCGGCAGGCACCAAAACAAGGGCAGCCAAAACCAGCCGCAGCCACAATGAGCCGGGAACAGCCTGAAGAATGGTCTCCCGCCCACCCGCCTTCCACGCCAGGCCGGCCAGCAAAAGCAGACCGATCAGGAACATGTCCAGATTATGCAGATTGCTGCCGCCGCCAATCTTGACACTGGCCACCAACCCAACACCCAGAAAAGCCGCCATGAAAGCCGCTGCCGCCAGCTTTTGCCATGTATTCAACTTCCAGTTTTTGCTGACCAGCAGATAAATCAACCAGATAACCAACGGAGAAACGGCGATCAGCAAACCGAGCAAAATGCCCGGCGTGTAGGTGGAATTAGGCAAGAGCCGTTCCCACAACAAAGGCTGACGCCCGGTAGTCTGTTGAATGCCTTCCAGGCTCAGCACCCCGGATTGCGCCACCGCCCCGGGATACCCCAGAGTAGCCCTGGTCGTCCAACTTTTAACAAAATCCGGCAAAAGATAGCCGCCGATAAAACCCGTCACCCCTAACAGAATAGGCTGCAGCCAGTTTTTCACCCAGCCCGTGGTTTCTTCCCAATCCTGATCAAGAAAGGCCAGCATCGCCGCCCACATACCCGGAGCAAACATCCAGGTAAAGCGGCTGGTGCGGGCATAATAGCTGGCAACCAGCACCAAAAGCACATTCAGCCAATAAGGCGATTTGTGCGCCAGAACCACCAGAATAGCCGCCAACACCAGCGGAGAATAGATCGGCCCTTGATTCAGGAAAAGCATGAACCATACCCCCAGCAAGAGGAAAAGCCGCAAATTCGTTTTACGTTCCTGACGGAATACGGCCAGACCCAGCAGGAAATATGGCAGGGTGAACATAAGCACATCCCAAAAACGCAGCATCCAGATCTGCACCCCCGGCAGCAAATAAGGCAGCCCCCACAGGGTGCGGCGGCCAACATCTGTCAAGCTGAAGATCTTCTCCCCGGCCGGGTAGTTATACAGCCGCCGGCCAAAGGGGATGGAATAATCCCACAGACGATTGCCTTCCGACCAGAATTGGGAGAATGGATAATTGCTCACTTTTTGAAAACGAACAGCAAACAGGAAAACCAGCGAGAAGAAAAGGCTGCCAGTCAAAAGGCCCTTCCATGACCAGTTTTGGTGTGCCTCCTCAGTTGCCAGCCAGGTGGCTATACTCAAATAGAACAGGACCAGACTAAAGCGGGCATAAACCCCATTGAACATCTGGCTCTTTTCAACCAGCAAGAAAAGGCCTGCAGCCACTGCCAGCAAGGCGATCAGCAGCCAGCGTGCCCAGCCCAGACGCTGGCGCAGGCGGTTGAGTGGCACCAACCAGGCCGGCCGCCAGACTGCCACCAGCACAGCAGCTGAGATCAACAGTTCAAACGCAAAAGCTGTCAGTACGCCAAACGAGATACGCGTGGCATGCACCAGTTGCGGACGAAACCAGGCATCCATTTCCCGGTAAACGCCCCACATCAATCCGGCCAGCAGCAGGGTGATGACGCCATTCAAAATGATTTTCATTTGAGAAGATGTGTTATTTGTCATGATCAATCCAATCATTTACCTGAGACAACCAAAAATGGCTTCCCGCCTGGCTAAGCCAAGCATTGGTCAGGTGGATATTCAATGTAGCCCGATTGTATCATCTCAGGAGAGATTCAACCAAAATGATTCATGCGTTCTTTTGGAAATGGTGAACTGCCGGTTAGGTGGTATTTTCTCGGCAACTCCGCAGATTTTTCATACTCCCATCCTGTTATACTTGGCCCATCCGTCATTTTCACCTGAGGCCGCCATGTCCCGAATCCCTTCCCTCGAATCGCAGCTTGACCCGCACACGTTGAGCATCTGGCAGTCAATCAAGACTCCCTTCGATATCCAAACCTATCTCGACAGTCTGCCATACATGCACGAAGATCTGGACCGCTGCCCGCTGCGGGTGATGCAGGATGGGCAATGCCACTGCTTGGATGGCGGTTTGCTGGCTGCAGCCGGCCTGCGCCGCATCGGCTTCCTGCCGCAGCTGCTGGACCTGGTGCCGGCCGCCGGGCTGGATGATGACCATGTGCTGGCAGTGTATCAGATCAACGGCAAATACGGGGCGGTGGCCAAATCCAATTTTGCCGGCTTGCGCTTTCGAGAACCGGTTTACCGCAGTTTGCGCGAACTGGCCATGTCCTATTTTGAAGTTTTCTTCAACGTGGAAGGCATCAAAACCCTGCGCGGCTACACCCGCCCGCTCAAACTGACAGCTTTCGACCAATTTCAATGGGAAACCACCCAGGAAGGCACGCTGCGGGTGGTGCAAAAGTTTTACTCCCTGCGCAGCAGCGCTCTAATCAGCGAAGAAGAGGCCGCTGCCCTGCATCCCCTGGATCAGCGGTCTTATGATGCCAACACCCACGGCACCAATTTCAATGAACTGTACCAGGCTTAAGACAACTGGTACACCGCATAATTGTTCTTGCCCCTATTCTTGACCCGGTACATGGCCGAGTCGGCGTTACGCAGCAATTCATCGGCGTCGCGGCCATGCTCCGGGAAGAAACTGGCGCC
Organism: Anaerolineales bacterium; assembly: GCA_020060485.1. The sequence continues at coordinate 16,399 of JAGVAB010000147.1, read as the reverse complement.
GATGCTGGCAGTGAGCCTGAGACGCCGGCCACGAATTTCATATGGCTCGGCCAGTGCAGCAACAAGCTTGGCGCAGATCATATTCAAATCCTGATCCACATCCTGTAAATTTTCCAGAATGACCACAAATTCATCCCCGGCCAGGCGGGCAACATAGTCGCTATCGCGCACATGCTCCCGCAGCCGTCTGGCCACCTCCCGGATCAGGGTATCGCCGCCATCATGCCCAAAAGCATCATTGACCGCCTTCAGGCCATCCATGTCAATAAAAAGTAAGCCCAGATGATTGGCATTCCGGGTGGCTAGGGCAATGGCATGGTTCAATTGCTCAAAAAAGACAGTGCGGTTGGGCAGGCCGGTCAAGGGATCGTGAGCGGCCGCTTCGGCCAGCATGGTTTCGGCTTTCTGGCGTTCAGCCAATTGCATGGCCAGCTCTGCTGTGGTGCGCTGCAGGTTTTGACGAGCCTCAAAAAGTTCATCTGTGGTCTGGTTGATGGTGCGCGCCAACTGCCCCAATTCATCCTGGGTCTTGTCTGCTACACGCATCTGCCAGTGACCGGCTCCGATGCCGGACACCATCTGATTGATGGCATTCACGCGCTGGACGAAGTCCCTGCAAAACCGGCTGGCAATACGAATAACCAGCAGAATGACCAGCAGGACAGATATGGCATACAGCCAAAACAGATTTCGGGCGCGTCTCTGAATGGTTATTGTGCGCTGTTGTATCTCCTCGATCTGGGCTGTCGAGGCAGCATCAATCAAAGCGCAAAAAGACCCTCTGGCGGTTTCCCACTTCTGCCAGGCAGCGTCAACATCGCCGGGCTGTGCTGAGAACAGTTCTGTGCCGGCCTGGTAAAGACCCGCCGCAGACCTTTCCATCTCTCCTTGCAATTCCTGCGAATAAAATCGCATGTCCGGGGAACGCAAGGAAAGCAACTCTGCCTGCAATGAATTATACGCCGCCTGATAATCCAGGGAGAAAGCCGGAGCCATATTGCCCTGCAAAAAAGCATAACCCGTCAATCTGTCCCCCATTTCAGCACTGGCCGCACGTACCCGGGCCAATGAGGTCAATACCGCCGTAGAGCGTTGCTGCACGATCTGCACGGTCTCCGTCACCGTCCAATGCAGCGCCCAAAAATTCAGCCCTCCCAGCAGCGCCATGAGGAGAACAAACAAACCCGTTAAATGTATGACCCTGTTACGCAATTGCATCTTGAGTGACCCCCGTTCAGTCCGGTGATAATGTGATCCTTTAAGTATCAGATAACGCAGCCTAATTGATTATTACTTAAATATTACCACAATAATCCTAATTCATAACACAAACTGTAAGGCGTCTGTTAACCGACCGCCAGGCTACAAAGCTACTTGCAAAAGGGCAGCCAGCAGCTTCACCATCCAATCCACATCGCGCAGATCAGCCATCTCCACCGGCGAATGATGATAACGCACTGGCAGCGAAAGCCCCAGGATGCGCACACCCTGGTTGGCATAGGGTACAGGATTAAGGGCGGTGCCGATGCCAATGATGACCTCATCCTGCAGCGGGATGCCTGCCTGGTGAGCAGTGACGCGGGCAGTTTGGGCCAGCGACCAATCCGGCACCGTGCAAACCAACTTGCCGCGGATAGCCTCCAGCCACTTGAGAGCCGGGCCGCCACCCAGGCGCACCTCGGTTTGCTGGTCGAGCAGGTCAGGCGTGTCAAAGGTCAGGGTGCCGTCAATGCCAATCACAACAGAGGGGGCATAGTGCTGCACAGCCGGCAGCCCGCCGCTCAAACACGATTCTTCCTGCACCACAAAGGCCAGGTGCAGATCACAGGCAGGAGTACTGCCGGTTGCTTGCAGATAGCGGGCCAGCTCCAGCAGGGCGAAACACCCCAACCTGTCATCCAAAGCCTTGCCGCGTACCGCGTGTTCGCCGAAACGCTCCAGGGAGGAAGCCCAGGTCAACCCGTCCCCCACCTGAACGCCCAGAGCTTCTACTTCCTGGCGGGAAGCCGTCCCGATCTCCACAAAGATAGATGCCAGGCTGAGAACGTCTGTGCCATCCAGATGCTGCGGCAGGGTGCCTACCTGGGCCGGCAGACAGCGGCCATCGCTGGTCCACAGATCCAGCCGTGCGCCAGGCAAAGAGCGTAACCCCATGCCGCCCATGCGTTCGACCAGCAAAAAGCCGTCCGGGGTGATACGCCGCACGATCAAGCCTACTTCGTCCATGTGGGTCATTAGCATCACCTTCGGGCCGCACCCAACCCAGGCCGGGCAGTGTGCCACCAGATTGCCAATGGCGTCCACCTCGGCCGTCCATCCAGCGGGCAAAGCCTGCTGGATGCGCTCGGCCACCAGCATCTCCCGGCCAGGCAGACCAGGTGTTTCGCTCAACACAGCCAGCAAGGCCAGATCGAGATGCGTGTCTTTCATGCCTGCCCGCCTCGCCGTAAAGCATCCATACGGGCAGTCTTGCTGGCAATCAAGGCACTGGCGCCAATATCGGCGCGATGACGCAGCGCCACCGGCTGGACTTCAGCCAGCAAGGCTTCCATGTTCTCACACACCTGTCCGGGGTGTTCTCCCAGACCAACCACAGCCAGGGTGCGTGAGCCAAGCGTCTCCCATTGGCCGCCATCAGCGGCCTGCACCGAGGCAAAAATGACCTGCAAGCCAGCCGCTTCCACCCTGTCGGTGTCAAATGCGAAGAGACGACCCTTGATCGTCTCTTCCGGATATTCCACCGGCACCAGGTATTTCACCAGTGAGGCGCACTGTTCAAATTGGACGCTGGCCGGGTTGAGCTGGCCGCGGGCAATCTCCAAAAAGACCTGCGCCGGATCGCCCTGCAGAAGTGCCATCACATTGATCGCTTCAGGATCTCCCAACCGGGCGTTGAATTCGATCACGCGGATACCGCGGGCGGTAACCATGAACTGTCCATACAATACGCCGCGATAGGCAGCGCCGCTTTCTTCTCCCAGGGCAGCGATCACCTGCTGCATCACACGGTCGGCTTCCTGCAAATCCTGTGCGGTCAGAAAAGGCATGCTGCCGTCAGCCATGGTGTAAACCCCCATACCGCCGGTCATCAGCCCGCGGTCATCTTCACAGGCATATTTAAAATCCTGAGCCACCGGTATCGGGACAATGATCCCATCGGCGGCAAATACCATGCGTGAAAACTCCTCGCCTACCAGGCGTTCTTCGAGCAGCACGGCGCCATCCTGCGCCAGCCACTCATCGATATACGCCAGTGCGTCTTCCAGAGTGGCAAGCTGGGTGCCCATCACCTGCACACCTTTGCCGCCAGTCAAACCCGTTGGTTTCACCGCCACCTCCCCCACCTGGTCGATGAAATCGGCGGCCTCCTGGCGGCTGTGCACCAACTGCCAGGCAGGAGAACCCCAGGGAACGTACTTGGACATCAACTGGCGCATGAAGTGTTTGTCGCTTTCAATGCGCGCCTGGGACTGATTGGCGCCCACCGTGGGCACGCCCGCCGCCCGCAATGCATCCACCACCCCGGCCATCAAGGGGGCTTCCGGGCCAACCGCCACAAAATCGACCGCCCGCGCTGTGAAAAAGCCCACGATACCGGGGGCATCACTCAACGAACCAGTCAGGGTCTCGGCTGCCAGCTGGTCAATACCTGGATTATGGTGAGAAGCGTATACATATAAAGTGTCCCGCTCTGACTGCCGGCTGAGCGCCTTTGCCATGGCATGTTCACGTCCGCCGCTGCCAATCAATCCGATCTTCATGCGCTGCCTCCTGAAGGTTTTTTTTGATCTTCCTGTGAGCATGATTATACTTCGGCTGAAGGGATTCTCTCAAGTCGCAGCGGTTTTCTCAAAAGAAAAGATCACATGCATGGCAGCCAGCCCTGCCTCGAATCAAAAAAGAATCGGCAAGCTACCAACCAGAGAGGTTATAAGATATAATATTCAACATCAAAAAGCTCTTGCAGCCTCATCTCATCAACTGGGAGCCTTTTGCAAGCTATTATCGATTCATTCGAATCACCGGCGACACAGCATCTTCTGCGGGCCTGAAAATTTTAAACCATTGAACCTGGGCCTGTGCATGCATGAAACAAACACAAACCAGTAGTAAACATAAGGAGTTCCTTATGCAATTCTTGGGCTATCTGATCCCGTGTCTGGTGCTCTTAACGGCTGCCATCTACAGCATGTTGACCCGCAGCATCCTCCGGGCGGCCGTTGCATTGGGCATTGGCAGCACTGCCCTGGCGGTGGTGTTTTTCCTTTTAAAAGCGCCCTTTGCAGCCGGTTTCGAGCTGAGCGTGGGGGCCGGTCTGACCAGCATTCTGATGATCATTGTGATTAGCCTGACCAAAACCCCGCGGGGAGAGGATGAACCATGAAGCGGAAGAGCTCTTTCTCCTGGCTGGTGGAGGCTGGCATTCTCCTGTTGATCCTGTGGGGAGGAAAGCTGGTATGGGAACATTTCGGGCAGACGGCTGCCTTCAACGAGCAACTACTGGAAACCAGCTTCCAATACTGGTTTTGGCAGCAGCGCGGCCCAGACCTGGCCGTGCAGATTGGTCTGATCTTTGCCGGCGCATTGGGAATTGCCACCCTGCTGCCCAGCCGGAAGGACAAAAAGGATGAATGAAACCGTACCTCCTGCGGTGGATGGACTGCTATCCGCTGTCTCAATCATTCTGGTCATCACCGGATTTGGCGGAATGCTGATCCAGAAAGCCGTCTTCAAGCAGGTCATCAGCCTGAAGATCATGCTGCAGGGCGTGGCGCTGGCATTGATCCACGCCGGGAAGATCCATCAGGATCCACACCTGGCCCAGGCCATGACGATCTCGGCGGTGATTGTGGAGACTGTCATCATTGCCATTGCTTTGGCGCTTATCGTCAATGTCTATATCCACTACCCAGATGGGGATACAGACAAAATGAACGAATTGAAAGGATAAAGCCAGCATGGAAGTGTTGGGATGGGGGGTCATCGGGTATCCATTGATCATGGGTATCCTCCTGATGGCAGCCGGACGATATTTACCCAAAACCCTGCGGGATTGGGCAACCGCAGGCAGCGTGGGAGTGGTGCTGGCCTGCCTGCTGATCGCTTTGCTGCTCAGAGATGCCAACCTGTCGCTTTCGTCTGAATGGTGGCCCGGCAAGGGGCCGCTGTACTTCAAGTTTGAGTTTTGGGGACTGATGGCAGCCTTTTGGACCACAGCCAGCGGACTGATCTTTTACCTGACTGGTATGAAAGACCGCCATGCACAAACCTGGTGGCAGGATGGCCTGTTCCTTTTCGTGCTGACCACCGCCAACAGTGCCTTTCTGGCAGGCAATTTCCTCCTGCGCTATGCCGCCCTGGAATTTGCCGCCCTGGGGATCGCTGTGGTGCAATTGCTAGCCGCAGGCAGGCAGAGCAGCCAGCGCCTGTACCTGGGACTCCGGCTCGGGGATGCCGGCCTGTTGATCGCCATCATCCTGTTGATCTACTCCGGCACCTCGCTGGACATCTCGCTGGCATTGGGCCTGGCCGGCGAATTGCCGGAGGTCATTTTACAATGGATCGCCATCGGTTTTGCCCTGGCCGTGTGGGTCAAGGCAGGCCTCTGGCCGTTTGTCTTCTGGCAGAATGCAGCTGCCGAAACAACCTCCATGATGATCAGGGCCTGGTTCCTGGCCACTGTCATGCCCAACCTGGGCATGTACCTCCTGTTCCGCACCGCCCCCCTGTTGACCCGCACAGCACCCATACAAAATATGATCTCCTTGCTGGCAGCCATCTGTGCGCTGGCCGCCCTGATCTACGCCTGGGGAAGAAAAGACCTGCAAGAAAGCATGTGGGGACTGTTTGCCTTTCTGGGTGCTGTGACCATGTTTGCAGCCGTACATCATCTGGAGGCCCTGGTTTGGGGCGGAATGCTGACAGCCAGCCTGCTGCGCTTTCTCTGGCTTGGCCATGGTCTGATCCGGTTTTCGGCCGCAGTCCGCGAAAGACTGACGCGGTTCAGCGGCGGACTGCTGCTGGGCATTTACGCCTTTGTGGTGATCTGGGCTGTGCAGCAGCAGGGAGACAACAAGGTTGACTTTTGGATTGCAGAAGCCAGCCTGGCATTGCTGATCTTGTGGCTGGTCAAAAGCTGGAAGGAAACATCACCAGCACCCAGAAAGACTGTGGCCAACTGGCCTGACCGCCATGAACATGAGCTGAAATGGGGCATGCCGGTGGTGGTATTGCTATTCATCGCCACTCCCCTTCTGTTCACCCCTTTGCATGCCAGTGAGATCTCTACGCTGCGTTCAACCTTCACCCGGCCCAGCCTGACCTCACTGCCTCTGCTCTCGCCTGCATTCTGGGGTCTGCTGCTCGTGGTTTGGATCGTCAGCAAATTGCGCTGGTTCGAGAAGTTCGAAAGCCTAACCAGCAGAGGCTGGCGCAACTGGAGCGCAGGCGCCAGACAACTGCCCCAGACCCTCTACAAGTCTGTAGAGGTCGATATCTACCAGCAAGGAATGAACCAGGCAGCTCAAATCATAACCAGGATTGCCAGGCGGCTATACGAAGTTTTTGAGCAGGCTACCCTTGAAGCCGGGCTGCATCTGCTAGTCCAGGGATTTCTGGCGGTTGGCAGGCTGCTCAGCCGCGCCCATACCGGACGCCTGCGCGTTAACCTGATGTGGGTGGCGGCGGCTTTGATCGCTGTTCTTATCATCGGCCTGAACGGAGCCGGTGGATGAATCCTGACAAGCAAGGACGGTTGGAATGAACACTGAAACAATACTTTTACTCAGTATTCTTGTCATCCCCGTGGGCATGGCGCTATTCCTGGTGCTGGTCAGGCGCGTGGTGTCTGGTTTGGCTGGCTGGCTGACGCTGACCGCCGCCGGCCTGACCCTGGCTTGCACCCTGGCCTTGCTGCCGCTGTTGAACAAAGGCCTGGAGCCACGCCTCGATCTGCCTTGGCTGCCCCAGGCCGGCATTCATCTCATCCTGCATGTCGACTGGCTCACTTTTCCCTTCCTGGTCACCGAGGCATTGGTCACCCTGTTTGCGGCGATCTATGCCCTGGGTTATGTTCACCGGGATGAACGCACACCATATTTCTATGCCCTGCTGCTGGCCTTTGCCGTGGGCATGTCTGGCACCACCCTGGCCGACAGCGTTTTTCTGTTCTACTTTTTTTGGGAACTGATGCTGATCGCCTCCTGCATTTTGATCCTGGTCTGGGGAGAGGGGAAGAACACCGGAGCAGTAGCCTTAAAATATTTCCTGATTACTCATCTGGGTTCCCTGCTGGTGCTGGTAGGATTGATCGTGCTCTACGATGCTGCCGGGAGCGACAGCTTCGTGGTGCTCCGGTCCGGACTTGTGCTGGCACCGGCCACGGTGAAGATCATCACCACCATGTTTCTGATCGGCTTCGGGATCAAAATGGCCATTTTCCCCCTGCACATCTGGCTGCCGGACGCACACAGCATTGCCCCCATGCCGGTCACGATCATGCTGGCGGCAGCCATGTTGAGCATGGGCGTATATGGCATCCTGCGCTTCCCGCTGAGCATCTTCTCACTCGCCGAGATGACCGGCTTTGCCCTGCCATTGATGATAGCCGGGTTGATCTCCCAGATTTATGGGGCTTTGATGGCGCTGGCCGAACAGGACATCAAGCGCGTCATTGCCTATTCCAGCGTCAGCCAGATGGGCTATATTCTGTTCGGCGTCGGAACCCTCACCCACGAAGGGCTGGCTGGCGCCACCCTGCATGTGATCTATCACGGGGTGGTCAAGGCACTGCTCTTCATGTGTGTGGGGCTGGTGATCCACGCCACGGGTAAAAGGCAGATTTCCAGCCTGGGCGGGTTGCTGAAAAGCATGCCGCTGGCTGCCGTGTGTGCAGCAGTCGGGGTGCTGGCCATCACCGGGGTGCCCATGCTGGCCATCTTCAGCAGCGAGTGGATGATCTTTTCGGGCGGCTTTCACACCCTCTACCCCGGGTTGACCATCGTCATGGTGCTGTGTTCCCTGCTGACGGTGGCCTATGGGCTGCGGTTTTTCACCAGCATCTTTCTGGGAGAAGCAGATGCCGGGCAAACCTTGATTCGTATACCGCCTGCCATGCGTCTGCCAACCGTGGTGCTGGCTGTGCTGACTTTGCTGGCAGGCTTGTTCCCCGCGCCTGTTTTTGCCTGGATTGAACAGGAGCTACGCTTGATCCTGGGAGGGTTGTAGTGAATTTGGCTTTCCATGCGATCCTGATCCTGGCGACTGGCGCTCTGGCAATCTACCTGTTGGCACGCCTGTTTTCTGCACAAAATGAAACCCTGGCCTTGTGCACAGCCATCATCTTCATTCTGGCAGGGCGCAATTTGCTGTTTACACTCAATCCTGATCAGGCAATTGTGCCAGAATTGCAGGCATTTGCGGGCGATTTTTTGGTGCAGGGCGATCTGATCTGGCCTGGCGAGAGCGCCTCGCGGCTGATTGCCGGAATTGCCCTTGCGCTGGGGTTTGTGGTCAGCATCTTTTCAGGCACCTACCTGGGACAGGATCACCGCTATAAAACCTATTATCCCTTGCTGCTGCTCACCATGGCGGGTTTGGTCGGCATGGTCTACACCGCAGATCTGTTCCTGCTGTACCTGTTTGCAGAATGGATGAGCATCTGTGCCTATGTGCTGGTGGCTTTCCGCCGCCAGACCAACACCGCCATTGAAGCCGGATTCAAATATCTGATCATGGGCAGCGTAGGTACCATCCTGCTCCTGCTGGGGGTGGCCTGGGTCTACCGGGCAACCGGGCAGATCCTCATTCCGCAGCAGGCATGGACAGCCGGTGCCTGGGGGCGGGCCGGGCTGATCTGCGCCCTGATCGGGTTGGGGATCAAAAGCGCCATGGTACCGCTGCACACCTGGCTGCCAGACGCTCACGGGCGCGCCCCCAGCAGCATCAGCGCCCTGCTTTCAGGCATCATCATCCAGGGTTGTTTCTTCGCCTGGCTGCGGGTGGGCTTGGGGCTTGGCCTGCCCAGGCAAACGCTGGGACTGGTCATGATCTGGCTGTCCTTTGCCAATATGATCGTGGGCAACATGATGGCCCTGGTTCAAACCCATGTCAAACGCTTGCTGGCATTTTCATCCATCGCCCAGATGGGCTACATTCTGTTCGGCTTTGGCATTGGCCTGCGCTTTGGCCTGCCGCTGGCCGTCCAGGCCGGGTTCCTCTACCTGGTGATCCATGCCGCCCTGAAGTCGCTGGCCTTCCTTTCCAAAGGCGTCTGCCATTTTTACTGCCAGACCACCAGCATTGAGGAATTGCGCGGCATCGCCAAACAACTGCCTCTGGCAGCGCTCTGCATGGGCATTGCCCTAGCCGGGCTGGCCGGGCTGCCGCCCCTGGCTGGCTTTTCCGGCAAGTGGTTCATTCTCGCCATGGCACTGGATAGCGGCCAGCCGCTGGCCCTGGCCGGCACCGCCTTCTTCCTGTTAAATAGCCTGATCTCGCTGGGATACTATCTGCCGCTCATCGTCAAATTGTTCGCCAGACAGCCTGCCAGCAGCCGGGCAGCGCTGACAGTTCCACAAATGTCCGCCTGGATGGCATTACCCCTGATCGCTTTGGGCAGTCTGATCCTGGCCGCCAGCGTCTTCCCTGGCCCCTGGGTGACCTGGCTGGTGCCCGCGGCCATCTGGCTGGGGGGAGGTTGAACCGCAATGAATTCATTCCTGCTGCAACCATTTATGGCTTTTCTGTTCTTTCTGGTGCTGGGCTTTGGTATCCATTATCTGGCCGGGCAAGCAACCTCACTGGAAAAACCGCATCATGCCCGCCACCAAACCTATACCGGTGGAGAAGAAGTGCCGCCGCCCACTGGCCAGGTGCATTACCAGTCCTTCTTCTGGATGGCGCTGCTGTTTAGCGTTTTGCACATGGCCGCCCTGGTGATCTCCACCCTGCCGCTGAATGCCATGCCCCAGCGACTGGCGCTGTTTTATTTGCTGGGCGCCAGCGCAAGCATATTCGTGCTCACCGAAGAGGAGTTCTGAAATGACCGGAACCCTGACCCGAAAGATTATCCGCTGGGCAAGGCGCAAATCGCCCTGGATCCTGCACTTCAACAGTGGCAGCTGCAATGGATGTGATATCGAATTCCTCGACCTGCTGACCCCGCGTTACGATGTCGAACGCCTTGGCATCCGCCAGGAAAGCGTACCGCGCCACGCGGACATTCTGCTGTGTACCGGCCCGGTCACGCGGCAGTCGCGCGACCGCCTGCGTCACATCTATGAACAAATGCCTGAACCCAAATGGGTATTGGTAGTGGGAAGTTGCGGCTGCTCGGGCGGCATTTTTAAGGGCAGCAATACCGTGCTGGGCGGGGTGGATCAAGTCATCCCGGTCGATTTATATGTGCCGGGCTGCCCCTGCCGGCCAGAGATGATCGTTGAGGGCTTGAAAAAATTACTGGGGAAAGTAAAATGACTGACATCAGCTTTGTGGTCGCCCGCATGAAGGCAATCTTCATGCACAGGATCCAGGACGTACGTACCATGCCGGTCGCAGAACACGTGGTACGGATCGGCGCGTCAGACCTGCGCGAGGTGGTCATCTGGCTGCTGGCGCATTCCGGTTGCCAGCACCTGTCCACCATCACGGCCGTGGACAACGGCCAGCAAATTGAACTCTTCTATCATTTTTGGGACCGCCAGGGATTAAGCCTGCACATCAACCTGCCCCGCCAGGAACCCCGCATCGACAGTCTGACCGACCTGATCCCCGGCGCCATGTTTTATGAACGGGAAGTGCTGGAAATGTTTGGCGTCAAATTTTCAGGCTTGCAGCAAAACCAGCCGCTGCTCCTGCCAGATGATTGGGATGGACAGTCCTTTCCCATGCGTCTGGAACCAGATGAAGAAGGGAATAAAGAGGGATCATGAGCCGTATCACCGTACCCATCGGTCCGCAACACCCCTTGCTGAAAGAACCGCTATCTTTCCTGCTGACCCTGGAAGGCGAAAAGGTGGTCGAAAGTGGACTGCGCCTGGGGTATGTACACCGCGGCATCGAACGCCTCAGTCAATCGCGCAGCTATATACAGAACGTGCATCTGTTCGAACGGGTGTGTGGCATCTGTTCCCACGTCCATACCACCACCTTCTGCATGGCGGTTGAAATGCTGTCCGGCATCACCGCCCCCTTGCGCGGTCAGTATCTGCGCACCTTCTTCTGCGAACTGGAACGGGTACACAGCCACCTGCTCTGGCTGGGCGTGCTGGCCAAGAACATGGGCTTTGAAACCATCTTCATGTTCTCCTGGCGTGATCGCGAAATCATCCTTGATCTGATGGAAGAACTCTCCGGCGGACGCGTGTCACATGCCGTGAACGTGATCGGCGGGGTGCGGGTGGATATCAACGATGAACAGCGGCAGGTCATGAGCCGCCGGCTGGAAGACCTTCGCCGTAAGATCACCGCCCTGGAAGACCTGGTGGCGCATGAGACCAGCTTCCAGGCCCGTACGCATGACATCGGTACGCTGACGCCGGAGCAGATCCGCAAGTACTGTGTGGTTGGGCCGATTGCGCGTGCCTCCGGCGTGGACGTTGACCTGCGCCGGGACGCACCATACAGTGTGTATGACCAGCTCCAGTTCTCAGTCATCACCCGCCAGGAAGGGGATGTGTGGGGCCGCACCATGCTGCGCATTCAGGAAGCCCGGGAAAGTCTGGACCTGTGCCTGCAAATTCTGAGAGAACTGCCGGAAGGAAAAGTGGCAGTCGCCGCCAAACGCCGCGTGCCGCCCGGCGAAGTGGTCTGTCGCACCGAAGCGCCGCGCGGCGAACTGATCTATTACGTGCGCAGCGATGGCAGCGACCGCCCGGCCCGCGTCAAGATTCGCACACCATCGCTGACCGCCCTGGTATGTCTGCATGATCAGTTGCGCAATATTAACCTGGCAGACGTCTCGGCAGTGGTTTCCGGCGTTGATCTGTGCATCGCCTGCGCCGACCGGTAGGAAGGAAGCCGGACAGATACTATGGACTGGATGAAAGACTTGCTCAAACTGCTGATCTTCCCGGGCCTCGGCTTTCAATTCTGTTGTGCGCTGCTGGCCGAATGGGTCGACCGCCGCCTGATCGCCCGCTTTCAGGGGCGGGTGGGGCCGCCCCTGATCCAGCCTCTGGCCGATCTGATCAAACTGTTTGCCAAGGAAGACCTGCTGCCCGGCGGGGTCAGCCATAAAACCATGACTGCCCTGCCCGTCATCTCATTGACCGCCTGTCTGACAGCCGGCATTTATATCCCGGTTGCCGGATTTTCCGGTCACCAGTTTGAAGGCGACCTGATCGTGGTGCTCTTCCTGCTCTCGCTGCCCTCGCTGCTCTATTTTCTGGCAGGCTGGTCTTCCATCGGCGTTTACAGCATTCTGGGTGGCAACCGCGCCCTGTTGCAATTCTTTTCCTATGAAGTGCCCTTCCTGATGGCCCTGGCCGGACCAGCCATTCTGAGCGGCTCATGGAGCATCAGCCAAATTGTAGATCAGCAAGTCAGCACAGTTTGGGGCGTCTTTGTGCAGCCTGTGGGATTCCTGCTGGCGTTGATCGGATTGATCGGCAAACTGAAACGGGATCCGCTCGACATTCCCAAAGCCAAATCAGAAACCCTGGCCGGCCCGCTGACCGAATTTAGCGGCCGTAAACTGGCCATCTGGCATCTGGCCAACCGCATCCAGACCGTGGTCGGCACTTTCCTGCTGGTCAACACCTTCCTGGGTGGTGGCGTTCGGCAAAACCCACTGGCCACCGTCCTGCTGTTCACCTTTCTGGTGCTGCTGATCCTGGCCAGCATGTCACTGGCCAGCGCCATGTATGCCCGGCTGCGCATTGATCAGCTTGCCAGTTTGGGCTGGAAGGGTATGATCCCGCTGTCGCTGCTGCAGATCGCCTTTGTGATCTGGATGGGGAAAGGAATGTGAGTATGGCGAAACACCCCTGGGCATATCTGCTTCCAAAATTATGGGCCACCCTGTTTGAACCGCCGGTGACAGTCGACTACCCGTTCAAGCCGCTCAAGCTGCCACCAGGTTTTCGCGGCAAGGTGATTATACAGCCCGAACTATGCCTGGGATGCGGGCTTTGTGTACGGGATTGCCCTACTCTAGCCCTGGAGATTGAACGAAGCGACAAGCGCAATTTTCGCATCCGCTACAAACCCGCACAATGCGCCTATTGCGGCCAATGCGAACTGAGCTGCCATCGGGGAGCCATCCGCCTGACCAATGACTTCAATCCAGCCACAGACTGCTACCAGGACCTGCTGGAGATCCTGGTTGAGCGCAACTCAGCCGAAGAGAACCAGGCCCCGCCTGCCCCGGCCAGCACTGCGGAAATTAACGATTGAACACCCACAGCCAGGCCTTTTCCCAAAACTGATTTTTACTGAATGCTTATACCCAACAGGGTATTCCTGCATATAATGATAATAGCGGTTCAGACAATTTTGTCATGAACGGAATTCTTTGCGTGGAAATTCGGGTCGAAAAATGAAGTTTCTTCACCTCAAACCACCATTATCAGCACGGCAAAAGATCATCCTCGTCCTGAGTACGGCCGTGTTGTATCTGACCGCTTTCTGGTTTTTACTTCCCGTCATCGGCCCTGTCGCTGGCGGGTTGGCATTGCTGCCAGTGATCACTACCGGCATTTTGTGCGGCAAACAGGGCGCCTTGCTTTCCTTTCTGGGTGTCTTCATTCTGGGTACCAGCTTGCTGGTCTTGCGGGGTTATGATCTCCGCCAGTCAAACAATCTATTAATCATCATTGCAGGAAATCTCTTTCTCCTGACCAGTGCGATTGGTGTGGGCTGGACCAGCAGCCTGCTGCAACGCATTCGCCAGCAAAAAGAAGCTCTCAATGAAGAACGCAACCAGATGGCAGCCGAGATTGAAAAGCGCAAAGAGATCGAATCCAGCCTGCGCAAACAGCAGGAATTCAATGACAACCTGCAACAGGGCCTGGCCTTGCTCTCGGCCAACCTGGACCAGGAAACCATTCACGAACGCATCCTGGAACAACTCAGGAAATTCATCGAATGTGACAGCATCAGCATTATGCTATACGAAGCCGGGTATCTGGTGTTGCGCGCCAACCTTGGTCATCCAGATCAGGAAGAGATCATCGGCCGGAAAATCCCGGTGCATGCCTCCAATCAAAACCCCGGTGTGCGGGTTTTCCTTGGCAAAAAGCCCATTATGATCGAGGATGTATCCAGAGAGCCGGGCTGGATCAAATTCGCATCCGGAGAAGATATTCGCAGCTGGATCGGCATTCCCCTGCTGGTCAGCGACCGGGCCATTGGCATCATGAACATCGACAGCTATTCACCCCAGATGTATAAAGAAGATGATTTGCAGTTAATGCAGGCCTTTGCCCGCCCGGTGGCTCTGATACTGGAAAACAACCGTTTGTTCGGCCAGGCGCAAATGGAAATCGAGGAACGCAGGCGCACCGCCAAGCGGCTGGAGCAACGCCTGCAATCTGAAGCCATGATTGTGTCCTTTACCACGCAATTGATCCATACGGATTTGCATACTATTGATGAAAACATTCTGGCAATCCTGACGGAACTTGGAAAATTCACCGGGGCAGACCGCTGCTACCTGACCATTCTGGCGGCAGACAAAGTTTCCTTTGCAAATGATTTCATGTGGAGAAACGAATTCGTGGCTCCCCGCGCTGAAAATGAAGAAATGACTAATATAGGGCACCTGGACTGGTCCTATCAAAAATTGTTACGCACTGAAACCATCCAAATCAATGACATCCAGCTTCTAGGAGAAGAAGCCCTGAAAGAAAAAGAACATTGCCGAAAACTCGGCATCCAGTCCCTGCTTCTCATCCCCATTATGCACCGGGAAGAATTGATGGGATTCCTGGGCTTTCAAACCGAAACGAAACAAATGGACTGGCTTGAGGATGATATCCTCTCGTTGCAGATCATGGCCAATATTTTCAGCAGTTTCTGGAGCCGGCGCGAAGCCGAAAAGCAGCAGCAGGAAAACCTGCTGCTGGTGCAGGGCATTCTGGACTCCATCCCCACTCCCATATTTTATATTGATACCAAGGGAACCTACCTGGGCTGCAACCAGGAGTTCAGCCAAAGCTCTGGGATAGAAAAAGAAAAACTGATTGGACACAATGCCTATGATTTCAACCCCAAGGAACGCGCTGATTATTTGATGGGCATTGATCTGGATCTGATGGAAAGATCTGAGAGCGGAACCTATGAAGAACCTGGCACGTTTGCCGATGGCAGCCGGCATATCATGGTGGCGCATAAGGCGCCTTTCTTCGATCTGGAAGGCAATGTCGCCGGACTGATCGGGGTGATGATGGACATTACGCCCCAAAAAACTCTGGAAAATGACCTTAAGCAGGAGCGCGCCTCGCTGGCCGAGAAAGTCGAACAGCAAACCAGGGAGCTGCGCATCGCCAACGAAGAACTGGCCCGGGCAGCAAAAGCCAAAGATGAATTCCTGGCTGCCATGAGCCACGAATTGCGCACCCCCCTGAATGCCATTCTGGGCCTGAGCGAAGCCATGCAGGAAGAGATCTATGGCCCGCTCACTGAAAAACAGGAATATACTCTGCTGCGCATTCAGGAAAGCGGGAAGCACCTGCTGGCCTTAATCAGCGACATTCTGGACCTGGCCAAGATCGGCGCCAACCGCCTGGAGCTGGAGATCGCGCCGGTGGATGTCCACCAGCTCTGCCAGTCGAGCCTGGATATCATCCAGGAAAGTGCACAAAAAAAACGCCTTTCCGTGCACATCAACCTCGACCCACAGGTCAAACTGCTTCAGGGAGACGGCCGCCGCCTGAAACAAGTCCTGCTGAATTTGTTGAACAATGCGGTGAAGTTCACTCCAGAAAGCGGGGATGTGTTTCTGGAAATGGAAGGAGACCCTCAGGCTGATGTGGTGCGCTTTCACATCCGCGACAGTGGCATCGGCATTACCGAGGAAAACCTTCAAACCATCTTCACACCCTTCCAGCAGGTTGACTCCAGCCTTTCCCGCCAGTATGAAGGAGCAGGATTGGGGCTGGCTCTGGCTGCCGAAATGGTGAAGATGCATGGCGGCACACTGACCGTCGAAAGCATTCCCCGCCAGGGAAGCCACTTCTGCGTCTCGCTGCCCTGGACGCCAAAAATGAATGCGGTCGGTTTTAATCACCCTGCCGCACAGCGGTCTGCTCATGCGCCAGTGCAGCTGCCTGATCCGCTCACTGCTCCGTTGATCCTGGTGGCTGAGGACAATCCCTCCAATCTGGAAGTCCTGACGGACTATCTCGAAAGCAAAGGCTACCACCTGGCTAATGCCCTCAACGGCAGGGAAGCCATCCAG
>JAGVAB010000062.1 GCA_020060485.1 Anaerolineales bacterium | reverse complement strand
TGGCCCGGAAAAAAATTCAGCCCTCTGGTAATTGCCGTGAAAAAGAAGTTTGGTGGGGGTATTTTTGGCGCGAAGCGCCAAAAATACCCCCACATCTACCATGCTTCACGGTAGTTCACAGAGCCCCAAAAATTCTAACGGGTGTTTTCCAGGGTGTAGCTCTTATAAAATTCCGATCTTCCTCATACAAAATGACAATCTTTTGCTATCAATTCTCATATACTGCAAGGCTATGATTAGGTTCAATACTGCGTAAAAAAAACCTTTGGTTCAGATCAGTTTTGCTCATATTATCAGGAGAAATGAAATGACACTCTATATTACCCGTCCCATCGACCGTATGTCCCGCCAAATGATGAAAGACATGATGCGGGAAAGTTATCCGGAATATGAACGCCGCCTCAAGATGCCGGTGAATGTCCAGGTTCTGGAAGATGCATTCTTGATTACCGCACTGCTGCCCGGCATTCAGGCGGAAGACTTGAACATTCAGATCGTGAACGAGACTGTAACCATTCAGGGCGAACTCAGGAAGGCTGAAAATGAGGCCGGTGATTTTCTGGCGCATGAGATCCCCTTTGGCAAATTCCAACGCACGCTCTCACTGCCGGATGCCCTGGATTCGAACAAAGCTGAAGCGGAGTTGAAAGACGGGGTGCTGCTGCTGCGGGTTCCCAAAGCTGAAGAAGCCCGTCCCAAGACGATCCAGATCAAAAGCAAAAAATAAAGGTGCCGTGTTTGTTCATGAAAAACGCTCATCATCGATGGGCGTTTTTTGGTTTTTCAGAAAGATCGTCCGCCGAGCTTGTCGAAGCGCACGGTCTTTGCATTTGTTGTGTTTGTCCAATGGTTGCCTGGAGCCGATCAAAAGGCGGAGACTTTCTTTTAGTCTACCAGGGTGATTCTCTCTTTTTCCAGCTCTTGCTGCACCAGAGCCAGAAGGCGCGGCCTCATTTCTGCAGCCTTGCCAAAACGTGTCTTGGCTACCAGGGTCAACTCGGTTTGTTCGCCCAGCTTGCCTGAATCGCTGATGATTTGCCAGGGTTCGAGCAGATTGGGCAGGTGCAGGACGGCTTCCTTGCGCAGGTTTTCCAGCACTGCCAGAGCCTGGTTCAGGTCGCTGGAGGCAAGGGTCAATCTGATCTTCAAGGTCGAAAAGTGGCCGCGGCTAAAGTTGCGCACGATGCGCAGCTCGCCATTGGGGATTAAAAAAAGTTCGCCAGTGGTGGCGCGCAGCGAAGTGGTGCGCAGATTGACTGATTCCACCACGCCCTGGATGCCGCCCAGTCCCATTGTGGAGAAGACTTCCACCTTGTCGCCCACGGCAAAACTATCCTCGGACATGAAAGCCATGCCGGTCATCAGGTCCGAGATGATCGGCCGGGCGCCGAAGCCAAAGGCCGCGCTGAACAGACCCACCACCCAGACCAAAGTTTCGGGTTTGACGAAGAGCGCCACGCTGGCGATGACTGCCGCCGCCAGGGCTCCAAAGCGGATGATGCTGGTGAACAGTACCCGCAGCGTGTTACGCCTCTGGTGACTGAGCGGATTGCGGCCTGGTGCGAGTTGATAAACGATGATGAAAAAACCGGATAACCAGTTGGACAACCAGCGGATGATCCAGGCGACAAGGAAGAAAATCGCGATCTTGAGCAGTGCCAGGGTCCAATCGGCTTCTTGAAAGATTTGCATGGGTTGACTAATGGGCATGATGGTTTGTTTGCCTTATTCCAAAGAAGTTTCGCCAGCCGGTTTTGGTAACTGCTGTCAGGGCTGGTACTCCCCGGCAGCGCCGGGGAGTACTTTGATTCTACCGTATTCCTGCCGAAATGCAGACATTAATAAATGGTTCTCTGGAATTTGCCTGGAAGAGGTGTTTGGTGCGGGTTCCGGGTGATATCGATCAATGACTGTTGTAGATTTGCAGCACGATGTCGGCATAGCTGTAACCGGAATCACGCGGGCCATAGGCGCGCAATCCATCCCGTACGCTGCCGTTGCGCTGGATCAACCCGGCCAGTAATTGGGTGCCATAGCTGACATTGAATTGCGGATCGAAGAGTTCCTGCATACTGGGCCGGTCGGCAAAGCAGGGGCCGTTAATGCACATGAAGGTGGCCGCTTTGCCATCACGCGGCATGACCTGCATCAAGCCAATCGCTCCAGAGCGGGAAACCGCTTGAGATTCTCCCCGGCTTTCCTGCAGCATGACAGAGGCCACCAGTTTGGGTTCCAGTCCGTGCTGCCGGGCGCTGGTTTCAATCAGCGCACACCATTGGCGCACGGATTCGGGAAAAGCGCTTGACAGACTGCATTGCACGGCATCCGGCATGGAGGCCGGGTCAAAGGCCGGTTGGTCGACGGCCTGCGCGGCAGTCTGGCTGCCAGTCTGGGCCTGCACCAAAGTTTGCGGGTGGGCGACCATACCCGTCAGGAAGATGATCATCAAACTGCCCAGGATGATTCCGGGGAAAATAGCCTTGCGTGCGCCGAACATAGACACCTCACCTTTCTTTTGCTGAACGGTTTTGTTCTATTATAGTACATATGTTCTAATTACGCAAGCCTTATTTTGGCGGGGGCGCATGGCCTTCTCAAGGTTAATTTGCAGTTCCCTTATCTTAATGATGACGCCAAATTACAGGCCAAATAAGCCCTGGTTTGCGTATATCGCCAGGTTTT
>JAGVAB010000148.1 GCA_020060485.1 Anaerolineales bacterium | reverse complement strand
GGAAATGTGCGTGTGGTTCAAGCCGCCATCCGAGACGAACTTCTCGGGAGCGCTGCTTTCCGGTACGCAGAGTGCGTGCCGCGCGGCATGCATGGCATTCACGGATGCTGTTCTTGAGGTGGCGCGGACCCCCATCAAGTTCTGATCAAACTTTGACCCTTGCTGGTTGAAACTTGGGCAAGGGGAAGTGATGCAAGTTTGACAGGAGGTGTTATGCCAGATACTTACGATCTGGATCTTCAATCGATTCAAGAAGCGCGCTGGTTGGCAGTCCGCGCCCGCGAAGCGCAACGCGAATTCTTTCATGCCTCGCAGGAAGAGGTGGACCGGGTTTGCCAGGCGATGGTGGACGCTGCCTTTGGTGCGGCCGAACGGTTGGGTAAACTGGCTTATGAAGAGACCGGTTTTGGCGTGGCTTTGCACAAGCGCGTCAAGAATGAGTTTGCCAGCAAGACGGTGTGGGACTCGATCAAGGACGTCAAGACGGTCGGGGTGATCGCGCGCGATGATAAGCGCCGGGTGGTGGAAATTGCATGGCCATTTGGTGTTGTAGCGGCTCTCACTCCCTCCACCAATCCCACTTCGACAGCCATTTACAAAGTCCTGGTCTCGGTCAAGGCCCGAAATGGGGTGGTCGTTGCCCCGCATCCCTCCGCCAAATCCTGCACATTTGAAGCCGTGCGCATCATGGCAGAAGCGGGTGAAGCAGCCGGCATGCCCAAAGGGATGGTTGCTTGTATGCAGCACGTTACCCTGGAAGGCACGCAGGAATTGATGCGGCATTATGCCATTGCCCTGATCCTGGCTACTGGTGGGTCAGGGATGGTGCGGGCTGCACACAGTGTGGGCAAACCAGCCATTGGTGTTGGCCCGGGTAATGTGCCGGTGTATGTGGACCGCAGCGCCAACGTTGAAAAAGCCGCTTGGGATATTGTCAATAGCAAAGCGTTTGATTGTTCTGTGATTTGTGCGACCGAGCAGTGTGTGGTGGCAGACCGGCCAATTGCCGACCAACTGCGGGCAGAAATGAAGAAGAACGGAGCCTATTGGCTGCCACCTGAAGACAGTGCCATTGTCGCAAAGGTGTTGTTTAACCCGAACGGGATGATGAATCCCAAGGCGGTTGGCAAGACCCCGCAGCAACTGGCCAGCCTGACCGGGATCAGTGTCCCCAAAACGGCGCGCATCCTGGTCGCAGACCTGGAAGGCGTAGGCCGGGAATATCCGCTGAGCGGCGAGAAATTGACCACCGTGCTTGGTTTCATTGTGGAAGATGGCTGGCAT
This sequence comes from Anaerolineales bacterium, assembly GCA_020060485.1. The sequence goes on along the minus strand of JAGVAB010000148.1, from coordinate 7,636 downwards.
GCTGCCTGCGAGCGCTGCATTCAGTTGCTCAAGTATGGCGGCGATGGCCATTCACTGGTCATCCACGCTCGCGATGAGGAAGTCATCCTGACCTTTGGCATTGAGAAACCTGCTTTTCGTATCATTGTCAATTCCTGGGGCACAATGGGGGCGATCGGCGCCACCACTGGCGTAGCTCCTGCGATGACTCTGGCTCCGGGCGGGATTGGTGGTTCGGTTGTCAGTGACAATATCACTGTTACGCATCTGATAAATGTCAAGCGGTTGGCCTACGAAACACAGTCACCCCCAACCATGGCAACCACTCTGGCGCCGGACGTGGAAGGCGCAGCTTTACCGGCCGAAAACATTTCGCAAGATTCCGTTGAGGAAATTGTGCGGCGGGTGGTGGCTGCTTATCATTCCCGCTAGCCTCGGCATGGCGGGAAACAGAAACAGTCTGGTTGTGTAAGTTTGCCCGAAAGGAGCACTCTGATTTATGACCGATAAACAATGTGAGGCCATTACCAAAAGCGGTCAGCGCTGTCAGAATCCGGTTGTGCCCGGTTCAAATTATTGCCGGTTGCCCAGTCATCAGATCCTGGCCGCTTCGCAGCAGGCCGAAGTGCCTGAAAAAGAATCGAAACCTGCTCCTTTACCGGAAAGTGTAGAGAAACCTGTTAAAATTGAAAAGGTGGAAAAACCGGCAAAGGAACCATCCTCATCAAAACCTGTTCAAGTGAGAAAGGAAGTTCAAATGAATATTCAAATGATCGCGTTGGGAATGATTGAAACCAAAGGTTTGGTCGGCGCAATTGAAGCTGCCGATGCCATGGTCAAGGCTGCCAATGTCAAGTTGATCGGCAAGGAATATATCGGTGGCGGTTATGTGACCGTGATGGTGCGTGGCGATGTGGGTGCAGTCAAAGCTGCCACAGATGCCGGCGCCGCAGCCGCACAGCGTATTGGCGAACTGGTCAGCGTGCATGTCATTCCACGTCCCCATAGTGATGTGGAAGTTATCCTGCCTTCGGCCGAATAATCCTGACAGATTTTTTGGTTTGAGGATGAGGTTGGGAGGGGTTCTGGCATCTTCCTTTCATCGAAATGCCAGAACCTCCCTGAACTGACTTGCATTTCTGAAGACGGTTCGCTGAAACGTATGTTTCACGCGGACTGGCTCCAACCTTGTTTTGCTTTGGAAGTTGGAGATTGGATGGTTAATCTATGCCAAAGAAACTGTATACCGCCAATGACATCGTAAACCTGGTTCAGGATCAGCACCTCAGTGTTTTAATGTTGAACAAAAGCGATTTGATCACGCCCATGGCCCGGGATATTGCGCGGGAGATGGGACTGGAGATCGTGGAGGCAGGTGCCGTCTTGCCCCCTGACACCCCCCAGGTGCAGGGTGGGAGCCCGGCTGCCAGTGCTGCGCCAGCCAGTGATCTGGAAGCCAAGGTGCGCACCATTGTGGCTGCCATGGTAGGCCAGAATGCCAGCGCCCCGCAGCCAACAGCGGCCTGCCCGGTGATGCATGTGGATGGCCGCGGCCTGACCATGCCAGCTTTCCCCTTTGATATCCACCGCCCGGAAATGGACGTGCGCCTTGAGGATGTGATCACTGCCCAGCACGGAGCGCCGATGGCGGCGGGTTTCCTCTCGATGCACAAGGGCAGTTTCCCCTGGACATTGACCTACGATGAAATTCAGTATGTCGTTGAGGGCGAACTGCATATCGTTACCGAGCAGGGGACGATTGTGGGCAAGCCGGGAGATGTGCTGTACATTCCCAAAAACACCTCGATCCATTTCAGCACACCCAGTTGGGCGAAATTTTTCTACGTGACGTATCCTGCCGAGTGGGGCGGTTGATATGCGCTATGCAGAAAGGCTGAGCATACCATGCCAATCGTAACTGAATCTCAACTGCGCGACCAGATCCGCCAGCCTCACCAGGGGATGACGATCACGTTGCCGAAAAATACGCAATTCTCACCAGCTGCCATGGATTTCATCCAGCATTGGAAGATTGAAGTGGTGTATGGCGAGATTGAGCTGGCGGCAGTGGAGGCGGTTGATGGCGGGAAAAAACCTTCCTGGGACAAGCCCAGTCATTTTCCGGTTGCGCTGTTTGGCGAACTGCCGCGCTGCACCACATGCGGTATGCCGGTGAAACCCAAACCCGAGCATATGACCCAGCTGGATGCGAGTTATTTTTCGCCCAAGAATACACCGCGTATCCGCTTTCGCGGCAAAATGGACACTTTGCAGGCGTTGTTCCTGCTGGTGTTGGCGCGGGCCAAGGCAGATAACCTGCCCGGTCTGGCTGAACGGCTCAATACCCTGGCGGCCTATACCCGCGAAATCACCAGCGCCGAATACAATCATCGCCCCGTGGCGCCGCTGGTGCTGGATGGCCTGAGTGATGAGGACATGCACAAGGCTACCCATAACCCCGAGGCGACCATTGGCGTGCCTCATGTCGTTCCTGGCCCGGATGATCCCGAGATCCTGCATTGGCTGAACTTGCTGCGTTGCCAGGTGCGTGAAGCCGAGATTACCGGTCTGGATGCCTTTGCCCCTCTGGGCGGCGAGTTGAGCGAGCCGGAGCTGGTACGTGCAGTCAACCGTTTGAGCAACTCGGTCTATTATCTGGCTTTATTGTTTGTTGCCGGAAAACTCAAGTGAGCATTGTATTTCAGAAAGGCTGAAGAGATCAACAAATGAACCCAAGGCTGCAAGAATATCTCGCTGCTGCTGACAAGTCGATCACCCGGAAATCAGTCAATGGTTACCGGGGAGGGGTTCACGTTGGCGTTGACCTGGGCACAGCTTACACCAGTATTTTCGTGCTGGATGATGACCTCCAGCCATTGGTTGGGGCGTATCGTTATGCCGAGATCGTTCGGGATGGCCTGGTGGTCGATTTTGCCGGGGCGGTATCGCTGGTGCGCGAATTAAAACAACAAATGGAACACAAGCTTGGCTTCGAGCTTACTTCTGCTGCCACAGCTTACCCCCCTGGTGTGCCGATGGCCGAAGTGCGTGCCACGCGCTATGTGCTGGAAGCTGCCGGTTTGAGCTGCTCGGCTGCGGTGGACGAGCCTACTGCAGCCAATGCGGTGCTGAATGTGGACAATGGGGCTGTGGTGGATATTGGCGGCGGCACAACTGGCGTCGCCATCATCCGGGACGGAGAAGTGATCTATACTGCCGATGAAGCTACCGGCGGCACGCATTTCAGCCTGGTTATTGCCGGGGCGCAGAAGATCTCCTTTGACGAGGCCGAAGCCAAGAAGATTGATGTGAAAGAACAGGCAATTTTGTTCAACGTGGTTCGTCCGGTAATGGAAAAAGTCGGCAGCATCATCAGCCGCCATATTCAGGATCATCCGGTGGACGTGATCTACCTGGTTGGCGGCACCAGTGCCTTTAGCGGCATTGCTGACGTCATTGAAAAAGTGACTGGTGTTAAAACCGTAGTTCCTGGTAATCCATTGTTTGTTACCCCGCTGGGAATTGCAATGCACGATCAAACCGTTAGTGAAAAAGAGGATACCTATGGCCGATGAGTTTCAATTACGCGCTTATTGCTACCTGGATTGCATGCAGCCTCAATTTGCCTCCTTTGTCGGTACCATCACCCAGGGTGACTTGCCTGTAGAGGGAATGGCCAGCCTGTATGTAGAAATGGCCCCCGGCAACTGGGTCTTTCGGGTGGTCGATATTGCGGTCAAGGCGACAGATGCCAAACCTGGCGCACAGATCGTGGAACGCGAATTTGGCATGTTCGAGATTCATTCCCCTTCGCAGGAGGATGTGATCCAGGCTGGTTTGATGGTGCTGGATCAGTTGGATCTGAAAGTAACTGACCGCAAAAAGCCTGAAATTGCCTCGATGCAGGTGATCACCAATGTGAATCCCTACCAGGCGCAGCTGCTCAATCGCTTTGCTCGCGGCATGATGCTGGTGCCTGGCCAAACCATGCTGGTGATGGAATGCGCTCCGGCTGCCTATATCAACCTTGCTGCCAACGAAGCCGAAAAGGCCGCTCCGGTCAATTTGATGCATATCAGCTCGGTTGGACGTTTTGGCCGCTTATGGATGGCTGGAACTGAAGCGGATATTCTCGCTGCCCGCGATGCAGCGGTAACTGCTTTGAATGAAGTTGAAGGTCAACCCTAGAGCTTTGGTGGTATTTATTCGCATTGTGTTGTTTGCTGGAAGGGATGAATGGAGGTTTGCAGATGGGAAAACGTTTCTTGACAGCCCGAGATATTGATGAACATGCCAATAATGGCATTTTTGTGATCCATGTTTGTGACGAGGTTGTGGTCACCGACATTGGTCGCGAGCGCGCCCGAGAACGCGGCGTCAAACTGGAACGCCTGCCACCAGGTGCGATGCCGGCCCCACATCCTGAATGTAATGCTGCTCCGGCTGACCAGATTGCCGAGCGGGTGCGGGCGGCAGTGATTGCCAAACTGGGCAGCGCTCCCGACAATCTGGATGCGATCATCAGCAAAGTGGTCAACGGTTCAAAATAATCGGCTTGGGTTAAAAATAAACCGCCCAGTCTTTTCGCCTGACAAAGGTGGAAAGACTGTTGGCGGTTTTGTGTTTATTTTTCAGATGCTCCAGTTCATATCCAGGAAAACCAGCAGTTTGGGGGTCAGACAGTCCCGACAGGACGGCCATTCAGCCACTCGTTGATCCTGGCGGTGAGTACCTGAAACTGCCCAGCCAGTTTGCCGCGGGTGAGAGGCTGTCCTTCGCCAACAGTGCTGGCGGCCTGCACGCTGCGTCCGATCACGGCCAGAACGGTCAGGTTGCTGTTGTGAATATCGGCCAGGGTGGCATTATGCAGTTTAAGCCGCGGGTCGAACTGGTTGATCACCAGGCCGAGGATCTCAAGCTCCGGGTTCAGTTCCGAGCGCACGGCTGCCACACTTTCGTGAAAGATGTCCACACCGCGTTTGTCCATTCCGGTTGCCAGGGTGGGAATAATGACCCCGTCGGTGGCATTGAGCGCATTTTCCACCAGCAGGCCCATGGTTGGCCCGCAGTCGATCAATACAACATCATAGCCATCGATTGCGGCCAGTGCTTTTTTGAGAATGCCTTCCCGGTTCATGCGGGTGATCAGTCCAATTTCGGAGACCGCGAGGGTCATTCCCCCAGGGGCGATATCCAGCTGTTCGCTGACCGGGCGGATGACATCCGCCAGGTTGCGCGTGCCGGGGTGGGTGGCGCCGATGACTTCGGCTACACAGTTTCCGCTGCTTTCCCCAACTGTGGTCAGAGTCAGGCTGGCCTGCGGGTCCAGATCGATCATCAGCACCCGGCGGCCGAGTTCTGCCAGTCCTGCACCCAGGTTCAGGGTGACCGTGGTTTTTCCAACGCCGCCTTTTTGGTTCGCAATCGCGATCACTTTCATGCGCACATCCTCCACCTTGAGATGAGTGAATCAGGCTTTTCCGACAACAGCCCGGACATAGTAAGATTATAGCAAAGAAAGCGGGTCTGGTTGTCAATATTTGCTGCCATATTCGTTCCTTTAAATCAACTTGACAATATTGCTCAAATTGGGTATCTTTTTGAAATGAATAACAAGCAAAATCAACTTTCGCGGCGGGAATTTTTGAAACTGGGCGTAGGGGGCCTGGGTGCAATGGTTCTTACGCCTTTACTGTGGGACACCAATCAACTGGAATGGGCCCAGGCAGACCGCATGGGGCGCATCACGATCGGCAAGGTGAGCCTTTGGTCACAGCCTACTATCAGAAGTGCTGAACTCGGTCCGCTTTATCAGGATACGGTGATCGAGTGGCTGCGCGAGGTGGCCGGTGAAGCCCCGGGGCTTGCCCTGAACCGGCGCTGGGTGGAGACGCCAGAGGGTTATGTGTATGGCCCCAATGTGCAGCCGGTCTGGAACCGGCCGCAGCTGCCGGTCACAGAATTGCCCGAAACCCCGCTGGGCCGCGGCATGTGGGTGGAAGTGTGCGTGCCCTATGTGGATTTGATCTGGGCCAACCCGCGCTCGGTGTCTGAAGGCAGCTGGATGCACGAGAACCTGCGGCCGCGCTTTTATTACAGCCAGGTGTTTTGGGTAGATGATCTGCGGTTAAATGCTGAAGGCAAGACGGAGTACCGTTTGGTGGAGCGTTATGCCAATGACATCTTCTGGGGGCGGGCGGAAGCTTTCCGCCCAATGACTCCCGAGGAGATCGAGCCGATCAGTCCTGGGCGCGAGGACAAGCACGTCCTCATCAATCTGAATCACCAGACGCTTTCCTGTTTTGAGGGCAAGCAAGAGGTGTATTTCTGCCGCATCTCATCTGGCGGCAAGTATGACATTGATGGCAATCCTTCTGAAAAGTGGGCTACGCCCATTACCATCAGCCCGGTATGGCGCAAGCTGATCTCGCACCATATGACCGGCGGAGAAACTGGCGGCGGGTGGGATATCCCTGGCATTGCCTGGACGGTCTTGTTCGTGGGCAACGGGGTGGCCATTCATTCAACCTTCTGGCACAATGATTTTGGTACGCCGCGCTCGCGCGGCTGCATCAACGCCAGTCCGGACGATGCTAAATGGATCTTTCGCTGGGCGGACCCGGTCGTGACTTATGACATGGGGGAATTGACCGTTGGCATGCCAGGCGGAACGCGGGTGCACGTGGTGGAGTGAATTTCTGGGGAGCTTTTTATGCTATTACCTTTTTGTCACACGATCATTTAAGCTGTATATATTAACCACGCATTGTTTCAGGAGTTGCAAAATAGTTGCCCGCTAAATGGTAACCATACATCCGGCTATGGCTGACAGTGAACGACATACACGAACACCTTTATGCAAAAAAAGGGTGAATATGCTTTTCCGATTTGGTAGCCAATGTCTCTGAAATTGTGGAACGTGAGGAATAAAAGACAGTAAAGGGTCTGTATCACAAATAATCCTTCACATACTCACTGAAATTCTCTTTAAACCCTTCCAGCCAGGCTTCGATGAAAGACCGCTGTTCAAATAAAGGCAACAAATCCTCCGCCAGATCAGAGATTTTCATTTCAGCAATCTTTTCGCCCAATAATTCCATTGCAAATTGAACAGTGTAGGACTGGAGACCATCATTTGCCAGCTTTTCCTCCAGTGGAATGATCTTTTGCTGCATGAACCACAGCAAATCATAAAAATCGCGGCCTTTGATCGTAGCTCCTTCGCCCTTCTGAAAATTGCGCTCCAGGCAGGCCAGCATCTTCCCGGCCATCATCGTTTCCAGCGAAAAATGCAAAGCCACAAAACTTCTGCCAAATAGCAATATGGGCGTCCGGCGCACTGTAGCGGTTTGCCTGTGCTGGCTAACCTCCACTTTTAGATGCAGGGGCTCGTTGGCATGCGAGGTCAATCCCAAAGCATAGAGAATGGGGAACTTTAAGGTGGTGCGCCGGACGCCCCACTCCCCGATCTGGGTTTTGGCGGTCACATCGGCATACCCGATGTTGGAACGGTAGAATGTCAGCAGGTCGTTTTCGAGTTTGCTCAAATCAATCCCATTGCTGTTATCCAGGTCGATATCTTCAGAAAGCCGGTTCAGGCCGTAGATCACATGCAAACAGGTACCGCCATAAAAATTGAGCTTGCGGTATAGCGGGT